>NZ_JABAZW010000087.1 GCF_018608325.1 Brevundimonas sp.
GGCCACAGCCAGTGCAACCACAGCTACGACAATGGCCGCCGTCAGGGTGCCGTTCTGACGGTCGAACACCGGCTTCATCGTCGCCAGTTTGGCCGGATCAATATCGGGCCGCAGGTTATTGTCGCGCTTCAGCCCGCGATAGGGAATGACCATGTCGTCGAACAGACCGGCCTCCCATGCGGCGGCGGCGTTGCGGTGGCTGGCGACGGCCAGGGCGTCCTGATCCTCACGCGCGATGTTCCAGCGCTTGGCCATCAATTCACAATGTTCGCCCATCGACAGACCGGTGCGGGGTTCGGCGTTGCGCGGCGGTTCAGGCTTGAACGGCGCGGTCAGGCCTGCGCCCAGCAGGGCCTTGATCCGACCGCCGGTCGTCTTTTCCCGATTCGCGGCCAGCAGGGCCTTTCGGAACTTCTCGTTCAGGCCGATGGGCGCGTCCGAAGTCGTGTCCACTCCGCCCGCGATCCCGACCTCGATCTGGCCCAGGGCGATCTTGTTGGCGACCAGAATGGCGGCCTCCAGCCCGGTGCCGCAGGCCTGAGACACATCATAGGCCGGGGTGTCGGCGCCGATGCTGGTCCCCAGCACGCTTTCGCGGGTCAGGGCGATGTCGCGTGACAGCTTCAGCACCGCGCCCGCCGCCACCTCGCCCAGTCGCTGGCCGTGCAGGTCGAAACGGTCGGCCAGCCCCTGCAGGGCGGCGGTCAGCATGTCCTGATTGGACGCCTCGGCATAGGCGGTGTTGGACCGCGCGAAGGGAATGCGGACGCCGCCGATGATGGCCACGCGGCGCGGTGCGGACAGGGTCGTCATGATGATGGAGCCTCTGACGGCGATGATGAAAAGTCGGGCGACAGGTTCAGCCGCCCCCGCATATGGGTGCGCGCACCGGCCATGTCCCGCACCTCAAACAGAGTGATCGTCCTGATCGGCGGCGCGGCCTGAAGCACGATCGTGTCGCCTAAAAACACAGGCGAGCGGAAGCTGGCCTCGACCTCCGCCGTCTCCAATGGGGCTTGCGGCGACAGGGCGGCGATGGCGCGCGCCTTGGTCCACATGCCGTGCGCGATGGGTCGCCGAAACCCGAACAGCCGCGCGCCGATGCCCGAGGTATGGATCGGATTGGCGTCGCCGGACACCGCCGCATAGCGCCGCCCCAGATCAGGCGCGGGGCTCCAGGTCTCCAGCACCGACGCCACCGGCTGATCGTTCAGAACAGGCATAGGCGCGCCCTGTCCCTTCGGCCCCAGCTTCAGATAGAGGCTCTGGCCTTCCCACACCGTCTGGCCATCCCGCGTCGCTTCGGTCGTCAGGGCGAAGGCCTGCCCCTTGTCGTGTGCCAACAGGGGCCCGACGCGCGTGGTCAGGATCAGACGCTGACCGGCCTCAAGCCGCGCCATCTGGCGGATGCGGTTGTGAACATGCACCAGCCCCACCGCCGGATAGGGGAAGTCCGCACCCAGCATGATCCGCATCTGCAGTGGAAACGACAGGATATGCGGCCAGGTGATCGGCACGCCCTGTTCGGATGAGAAACCACACAGACGGGCGTATGCGTCGATGACCTCCGGCTCCAGAACCACCTCTCGCTGCAGCGCCCGGCGCGGCAGCACCGGCTGGGCAGGCGTCTTGCGCAGCAGGCCGCGCACCGCACCGCCGACCACCGCCAGACCGGACAGAGGTGCGTCGAACCGTTCGACCACGTTGTTCCCGGTCATGCGCCCAGCAGGCTCTGGCCGCAGACGCGCACCACCTGCCCGTTGACGCCGCCCGACTGCGGCTCGGCCAGCCAGGCGATGGTCTCGGCGACATCCACCGGGTGACCGCCCTGTCCCATGCTGTTCATCCGCCGCCCGGCCTCACGAATGGCGAAGGGAATGGCGGCGGTCATCTGGGTTTCGATAAAGCCCGGCGCCACCGCATTGATGGTGATCCCCTGCGCCGCCAGTTGCGGGGCCAAGCGGCGAACCGCGCCGATCCAGCCCGCCTTGGACAGGGCGTAGTTGGCCTGCCCCGCATTCCCGGCGATCCCGCTCAGCGAAGACACGGCGACAACCCGGCCGTTCGCACGCAGCCCCCCGCCCGCGACCAGCGCCTGGGTGATCGTCAGGGGGGCCGTCAGATTGACCGCCATGACGCTGTCCCATTCGCGCGGCTCCATCCGGACCAGCGTCCGGTCGCGCGTGATGCCCGCATTATGGACCACAACATCATAGCCGCCCCGCGACTGCGCATCGGCCAACAGGGTTTCAGCGGCGTTCGGCGCCGTGATGTCCAGCAACAGCGGCTCGACCCCGATCTCCGCCGCCAGATAGGTCAGACGCACCTCCGCCCCCGGCAGATCCAGCGCCGTGACGCGCGCGCCCTCGGCGGCGAACAGACGGATGATGGCCTCGCCTATGCCCTGCGACGCGCCGGTGACCAGCACACGCCGTCCGACATGACCCAGAGCATCAGGCGCAGCCGCAACGGGCGCAGACACGCGGATCGGCTGACCCGAGACATAGGCCGAGCGCGGCGACAGCAGGAAGGCCAGAGTGCTTTCGGCCGCATCTTCTGCACCCGCATCGACATAGACCATGTGCACGCCGATGCTGCGCCGCGCCTCCTTGGCCAGCGAGCGGACGAACCCCTCCAGACCGCGCTGGATCGCCTCGCCCTCGGCGTCCATCATGGCGTCCGGCGGGGTTCCGATGACGACGATGCGTCCATGTTCGACCACCGACCGCACCGCCTGATGGAAGAAGCGATACAAGGTCTGGACAGATGCGGCGTCAGCGCAGGCCGTGGCGTCGAACACCAGTGCGCCGTAACGCACATCCGGCGACCAGTCGGCATGGACCACCTGCGCGTTGGCGACGGCAAGACGGGTCAGGACAGCCGCCATCCGCCCCTCTCCATAGCCGCCCGACAGCAGCGGCCCGACAACGCCCGCCCCCGCATCCGCCCGTCTTTGCAACGGCGCGGGGCGCGGCAGGCCCAGAGTTCCCGTCAGCCAACCTCCGACGCCCGAGTTGGCGAAATCCAGATAGCGGTCGCTCATCAGGCCGCCTTCTTCTTCGTCTTGGCCAGGGCCAGCGCCGCCTCACGGCGCGCCAGACCAGCCGCCATGTCGAAATCAGCCGGGAAGTCGTCGACCTGAATCGCCTGATCCGCATAGGCGGCGAAACGACCGATCAGTTCGCGTTCCTGCGCGTCGATCAAACCCTTGCTTTGGGCCTCTGCCGCCCAGTCGGCCAGCAGGGTCAGGTTCTGGGGCGCGCGTGTAATCCGGCCGCTGCGGATCGCATCCTTCAGCCGCCGTTCGATGGCCTCCACCTGCGGATACAGGTCAAAGGCGGCGATGGTGGCGGCGATAGGATCAACCTCGACCCGCGCGGTCCATGATCCGGCGACCAGACGGTCACGCGCCGAGCCGTGAACCTGGATCAGACCCGCAACGGCGGCGGCGCAGCGATCATTCGGTCCCGGCGTGTTCAGCCCGAACGGCGTCCCGACCAGTTTCAGGAACAGGGCCGCGCCACGATTGGGGTGGTTGGCCAGAAGGCTGCGCCATGCCGCGCCCGCCCGCGCCAGCGCATCCTGCGCAGCCCAGTGAACAAAGGGCAGGTCCTCTGCGGGGCGGCCTTCATCCTCGAACCGTTTCAACACGCTGGTCAGGATGAACAACTGGGACAGGATGTCGCCCAGACGCCCCGTCAGCGCGCCCTTGCGCTTCAGCGCCCCGCCGACGGTCGCCATCGACAGGTCCGACGCCAGCGCCAGCAGGGTCGAGAGCCGCGTCGTCGCCCGATAATAGCGCCTCAACTGGGGCGCCGCATCGACCGGCGCACCGATGAAGACGCCGCCGGTCAGGCCGAAGGTCAAAGCCCGCGCCATGTTGCGGAACAGGAAGCCGACATAGCCGAACAGGGCCGCATCAAACGGCTTCACCTCGCCCGCGCCCGCCGTCCGCATCAGGGTCAGGACATAGGGGTGGCAGCGGATCGCCCCCTGACCATAGATGATCAGGGTGCGGGTCATGATGTTGGCGCCCTCGACCGTAATAGCGACCGGAATCTGCTGATAGGCGCGGGCCAGGAAGTTGCCCGGTCCCATGCAGACGCCCTTGCCGCCGATCACATCCATGCCGTCGTTGATGACGGTGCGGGCGCGTTCGGTGACATGATATTTGGCGATGGCCGAGACGACCGAGGGCTTTTCGCCCTGATCCAGCGCCGCCGCCGCCAGACGCCGCACGGCGTCGGTCGCGTACAGATGCCCCGCCATTCGGGCCAGGGCCTCCTGCACGCCCTCGAAGGCCCCGATAGGCTGGTTGAACTGACGGCGGATGGCGACATAGGCCCCGACCATGCCGACGGCCAGCTTGGACATGCCGACATTGGATGACGGCAGCGAAATCGCCCGCCCCGCCGCCAGACATTCCATCAACATCCGCCAGCCCGCGCCGACCTGTTCGCGTCCGCCGATCACCATCTCCATCGGCACGAAGACATCATCTCCGCTGGTCGGACCGTTCTGGAAGACGGCGTTCAGGGGCCAGTGGCGCCGCCCGATGTTCACGCCCGGATGATCGCGCGGGATCAGCACGCAGGTGATGCCCGGCTCAGCCTCGTCGCCCAGCAGGCCTTCCGGGTCGATGGCGCGGAAGGCCAGACCCAGCACGGTCGCGACCGGCGCCAGAGTAATGTAGCGCTTGCGCCAGCTGATGCGGAAACCCAGCGTCTCCTCGCCGTTCCACATCCCCTTGCAGACCACGCCCGTGTCGGTGATCGAAGCAGCGTCCGACCCGGCATAGGGGTTGGTCAGGGCGAAACAGGGGATCTCCTGCCCTCGCGCCAGACGCGGCAGATAGTGGTTCTTCTGATCCTCGGTGCCGTAGTGCAGCAGCAGCTCCGCCGGTCCCAGCGAGTTCGGCACCATCACCGACACCGCCGCCGCCGAACACCGGGTCGACAGCTTCTGGATCACCTGACTGTGGGCATAGGCCGAGAAACCCAGGCCGCCATAGGCCTTGGGCACGATCATGCCCAGGAACCCCTTGTCCTTGGCGTAGGCCCAGGCCTTGGGCGACAGATCCTGCCAGACCGAGGTGGTCTCCCAGTCGTTGGCCAGATCGCACAGATGTTCGGTCTCGACGTCCAGGAACCGCTGCTCCTCGGCTGTCAGGCTGGGCGCGGGCGTGGACAGCAGGCGCCGCCAATCAGGCTTTCCAGCGAACAGTTCAGCATCCCACCAGACATTGCCCGCCTCGACCGCCGCCTGTTCGGTGGCGCTCATGCGCGGCATGATCTGGCGGAAGCCCGCCATGGCCGGACGGGACAGAATGGCGCGCCGCAGCGGCCTGAACGTCAGCAACAACAGGATCGGCGCGGCGACCGCCGCAAGGATCACCGCCGTTTGCGGCGCAACGACCTCAAGCCCCCAGCCCGCCAGAATCCAGCCGATGACCGCCAGCGCCCACCACGCCATCCGCGCCTGATGAAATGTCAGGATGAAGCCGACGCCCAGCGCGGCGCAAATCCAGATCACCATAGTCCCGCCCCCAAGGCCGCCGACCCCAGCAGCGGCACAGCCATTCAAAATTCGATCAAAAGCCCCGCAACGCCTGTCAGCGCAGGCGGGTCCAGGTCTGCGTCCGGCACAGCAGCGGCGCGATGCAGCCCCGCACGGCCAGACGATCTGCGCTGACCAGTTTCAATGTGCCGGTCGGCGCCCCCTGCCCCGTTTCGGGGTCATACAGAGGCCCGCCGCTCCACTCCTGCGGCCCGCCGGAAAAGGCCTGCAGCACCAGAACACCCTGAAGCGGGCGATCCCGCAGGGCGGCGTTTCTATTCCTGACGTCGCGCTGATCCGGGTTGGTCCGCAGGGCGGCGGCGTCGATCAAACGCCCACACAGACTGGCGCCGCACCGCTCGATCACGACCACGCCGTTCTGTGCTGAGGTACGCCAGCGGCCCAGAACAACATCCCCGTCCTGCGCTGCCGCAGGAACAGCGGCCAGAACCGCGCCCGCCACCGTCGCCAGCAACATCAGGCCGCGCGACATCAGCCTTTTCCGCCCTGATAGGCGTTGCGCACGGTCGGCGGCACCCGGTCATAAAGCGTCGGCGGTGCGATCTTCAGACGACGACGCGCCTCATCCAACGGTTCGGCCAACAGCTTTTCGTAATCCTCGCCCGGCAGCCAGGCCGCCCGACGTCCATTCCGCCACGCCTGCAACACAGCCCGCGCACACGGATAGCCGGTGCGGGCGCGCATGAACTGGACCGCTATGCCGCCCGCGATCAGGCCGAAGCCCGCGCTGCGGGTCTGGGGCAGCGAGAACGCCACCACACAGGCTTCGCCCAGCGCATCAGAATGATGGCCGGTCAGCACATGCCAGATGTCGTGAACATCCCGCAGACGCCGCGCATACCAGGCGCGCGGATGCGCGGCCTCAATTTCGGTGTCGGCGACCTTGCGGCTGTCTTCCGCCAGCCCGTAGGCGGTGAAGTTCTGCGGATCGATGAAGGCGCAATAGGCGGCGCCGACCGTGCCGGGCTTGAACTGCGCCAGCCATTGGCGGTCCTGCAGCAGGTCCGACAGCTCCAGCCGTTCATAGGCCTGCTTGCCCCCCGCCGGAGTGTCCATCATGCGGCGATAGCCCCAGTCCGGCGAACGCCCCGACAGGGCGTTCATGATCTCAAAGACCTGACGGGTGTCGTCCTTGTCCGCCACCAGTCCGCGCAACGCCCGGAAAGCCCGCACAGGCTGCACCCGGCGCAACGTCGCTGCGGACGGCGGCCGCGACGTCAAACCTGTCCCGGAGCCCCCCTCCAAAGAGGGCGAAATTGCTGAAATCGCTTGCACTTGCCCACACCTCCCAAGAAGGTTAAACAGGCTATCTACATTATTGTCATTTACAGCCATGTCAATTGCAAAAATAGCCGCCCCACGCCGTCGCCGACGCACGCCCGACGAAGCCCGTCGCGAGGCGGTCGCCTCAGCACGTCGTCTGCTGCTGGCAGGCGGGCCTGACGCCATGACCCTGTCGGCGGTCGCGGCGGACATCGGCGTGACCCACGCCAACCTGATCCACCATTTCGGCTCGGCCGCCGGGCTTCAGTCCGCCCTGATGGGATCGATGGTCGCCGACCTGAACCAGGCGCTGGCGACCGCCGTGGCGCGTCTGCGCACCGACGAGGGCGCGCCGATGGAACTGGTCAACGCCGTCTTCGACGCCTTCCTTGAGGGCGGCGCAGGGCGGTTGGCCGCCTGGATCGCCATGTCCGGCGATCTGTCGCATCTGGAGCCGGTGCGCGAAGCCGTTCAGGATCTGGTTCACGCCATCAGCGAAAAGATGGGCGAGAGCGGTCATGCGCGTGAACGGATCGGCTCCGCCGTCCTCTTCATCGCCCTTACGGCCTTTGGCGAGTCCCTGATCGGCGACCCGCTGCGCAACATGCTGGACCAGCCCGAAAACGCCACACGCTCCGTCGTGGCCAGCCTGCTGCCCTATTTCGTCGGTCGAGCCGAGGCCTGAACCAGTCGACCAGAGACTGCATCAACACGACCTCAGGGCGAATTCGTATTGACATTTACGTTCATAGAGCGATGCTGATACGGCATGGACGGGCCCGCGCAAGCTCCAAGCGTGCGCCGTCCAGGCGAGGTTCCTGCTAAGAATCCCATGACCTTCCCGTCCAGGCTCGTTCTGGACGGGCTTTCTCACCAGTCCCATCAAAGCATCGGTTCAAAGGCTATACTGGCCGCTTGATCTTCAAGCAGTGTCGCCCTGAACCAAGATGCAGATGCCGATCATCGCGGCCATGATTACTGCGAGAAAAAGGCGTGTATCGGGCCTGCGCCCCCGCTGGAATCTCCACGTCGCAGGTCCAGCCGTCACCTACCTCTCGCCAGTGGACGGAGACCAGACCATAGGGCGTATCGAGTTCAGCATACGCGTGGGCCAAGCCGCCCCCCGGTTCAGGCGCGATAAGGATTTGGGAATCCTGCGGCTGCGACAGGTCCAGCGACAGACCTGCAACGGCGGAATACAGCCACGCTGCAACTGCGCCATAGGCATAGTGGTTGAACGACACCATGGCGCTGCCGGTCGACAGTTCGCCGATGTTCAACGAACCGTCCGGGCGAATGGCGTCCCAGCGTTCCCACATGGTCGTTGCGCCCTGATCCACCGTATAGAGCCAGCCGGGGCAGTCGCGGTTGAGCAGCAGGCGATAGGCCGTATCGACCTGTCCTGCGGCCTGCAGAGCCGACAGGATCAGAGGCGTGCCGAGGAAGCCGGTGCCGATCCGCCAGCCATTGGCCGCGACCAGGTCCGCCAGACGCTGCCCGACCGCCATGCGCTGGTCTTCAGGCGTAAGGCCGAACGCCAGGGCCAGCGCGCATCCGGTCGGCGTCGTCTGCGCCTCATCTGACCAGCGGCCCCAGGCGGCGACGCGGGTGCGGGTCTGCAGATCGCGATAACGCACGGCATCCAGATCGCGCCCCAGCAGGGCGGCGGCGTCCGCAACCCGGCCTGCGCTGTGGGCCAGATAGGCGGTGGCGGCCAATCCGCTGTCAGTCTTTGACAAGTGCGGCTTGTCGACCGGCGCATCCGGGTCCAGCCAGTCGCCCAGTTGGAAATCTCCACTCCAGACGCCTTCAGGATTCAGACGCTCTGCGCACCAGTCGATCCAGGCGGTCATCGACGGATACTGGCGCGCCACCGCCCCGACATCGCCATAGGCGCAATACAGATCCCACGGCATGACGGCCGTGGCGTCGCCCCACCCCCCCACGCCCCACGCCCGCGCATCACGGCCCAGCAGATTGGGCGCCGCAACCGGCACGGCTCCGTCTTCACGCTGCTCCAGCGCCAGATCGGCCAGCCAACTGCGCAGGAAGGTGCGGCTGTCCGCGTTCAGACAGGCCGTCGGGGTGAAGACCTGAATATCGCCCGACCACCCCAGACGTTCATCCCGTTGAGGACAATCGGTCGGGATCGACAGGAAGTTCGACCTCTGGGACCATACGACATTGTCGAACAAACGGTTCAACGCTGGATCGGAACAGGCGAACCGCCCGGTCGGGCGCAGGTCGCTGGCGACCGCTTCGACGGTGACGCTTTCGATCACCACGCCCGTAGAAGTCGTGATTTCGGCATGGCGGAAACCGTGCCAGGTGAAACAGGGCCTCAGTTCGATAACGCCCAGCCCGTCCAGCACATAATCATCCGCCGCCCGTGCATGGCGCAGCGGCGCGACATAAAGCGCGCCGGCATCGTCCAGCAGTTCGGCGTGACGCACCGTGATGGTCCCGCCGCGAGGTCCGCGCGCGCGAATGGCCAGATGACCGGACAGGTTCTGTCCCGTGTCCAGCCGGATCACCGCGCCGAACCCTTCATCCTGTTCAGGAAGCTGCAGCGGCCATGATGCGACGACGCGCACGCCCGGCATATCGCGCGCCTCCAGCCCCGGCGGCAGGTCGAGCGCCGCCACCGCCTCCCAGCCGCTGTCGTCGAAACCGGGCATCCGCCAGCCCTGCGGCTCCTGCGTCAGATCAAGACTGGAGCCATGATAGATTTCAGCCGCCCGCAGGCCGCCATAGCCGCCGCGCCAGTCTTCGTCGGTGTCCACTCGCACCCGCGAACCATTGGCCAGTTCGATCTCCAACTGGGCCAGAAGCGCCGTCGTGTCGCCATAGATGTTGCGGAACAGAAACTCGGTCAGATCGCCCCGGAACCAACCATCGCCGACGGCTGCGCTGATGACATTGGCGCCGGGCTGCAGCAGCGCCGTCACATCATAGGCCGCAAACAGAAGGCGCTTGGAATAGACCGTCCAGCCCGGATCAAACAGGTCGGGCCCGATGCTGCGGCCATTGATCTGCACATCATGCAGGCCCAGCGCCGTGACATAGAGCCGGGCCTGGGTCGGCGCACTGTCCAGATGAAAGTGGCGCCGAACAAGCGGGACCGGTCCCGCCTCGCGCCGACCGACATTGGACAGGGGCGAGATCGGGCGGGCGGTCCAGTCGTCACGTGACAGCAGTGTGGCCTCGACGCGGCGCTCCTCGCACCAGTCGGTCCAGCCCTGACTGGTTCGCGCCCGCACCCGCCACCACCGCACCTCACGGCTATTGAGGGACGGTGCAGGCCAGGGCGCCAGATAGGGGCGCGTCTCCTCGACCAGACCGGAGCGCACCACGTCACACGTGAAGGCGGGATCAGCCGCGACCTCGATCTCATAGCCGGTCTGCAGAACCCCATCGACGTCGGCGGCCAGCTTCCATGACAGGCGGGGCGCGGCATGGCCGGTGGCGATCAGACCGGAATCGTCATCAATGCGCGCTTCGACGATGCGGACGGCCTTGGCCGATTGCTCAGAGGGTTCCATCACCGCTTCCTCCAGAATGCGAAAACCCCGCCGACGCTGCGGCGCCGACGGGGCGGTCGTAGGTCAGACCAGCGCAGGGAGCCATCCCCTCACCGGCCGCAACACAGGGGCTGTTACAGACGGAACCGCACCGTCAGGCCATAGGTGCGCGGCTCGTTGACGAAGGCCGACAGGCTGCCGACGCCGCCGGGCGTGCCCAGACCCGACAGATAATAGTCGCCATTGGTCAGGTTGCGCCCCCACAACTGGATGCCGACACCGTTGGAGAAGGCCAGTTCCAAACCCGCGCTCAGGGCGTCGGTGTCCTTGTTGCGGAAGGCCTCGGTCAGGGCCAGGTCCGTGTAATAGGACGAAGAGTGACGCCAGGTGACATTGCCCAGCAGGCTCATCTGATCCGTCAGCGGCTTGTCGAAGCTGGCGCCCAGCACATAGGTCCAGCGCGGGGCGTTCGGCGGCGTGCGGCCAGTCAGATCCTGCGCCGCGCCCAGCGGGCAGGCCAGGCCGGGGCCGCCCAGCGGGTTGACGAAGCCGCAGCCCGCCGGAAGGGGCGCGCCGGGGAAACTTACGTATTTGGCGTCCAGATAGTTGACGCTGCCGTTGAGCGACAGCCAGTCGTTCAGGCGCAGGATCGCATCCAGTTCTGCGCCGCGTGACCGCACCTTGGCGGCGTTCAGCGTCAGGAAGCTGGAGGTGCGGCTGTCGAACGACTGGACCTGCTGATCGTTCACCGTCTGGGTATAGACGGCCAGATTGGTGTTCAGGCGACCGTTGAACAGGCGCAACTTGGCGCCCGCCTCATAGGCGTCGGTCGTCTCCGGGTTGACCACCGGGCTGACCACCGACGGCGGCGCCGACAGAGACAGGTTGATGGCGGCCGATTTATAGCCGCGCGAATAGCGCAGATAATAGTTAGCGGCGCGATTCGGCTGGTAGGCGATGCCCGCCGTCCCCATGAGCGCATCATCGCTGGTCTTGGCGCTGCCCGCGAAGGTGCCGGTGCCGGGCGCGGCCCAGCTTTCCGATGACTTCTCTTCGTTCAGATAGCGCAGCCCGCCGGTCAGGCGCACCGTGTCCGTCAAGTTCGCCGTCGCCTGACCAAAGACCGCATAGCTTTCCGCCGTCTGGTGGGCCGAGTTGTCGATCTGATTATAGTGTTGCAGCGGTCCCGCAGGCGGCACGAACAGGCGCACCGGCAGAACGCCGAACTCGCCCAGTTTCTGATGGAAGTAATAGGCGCCGACCACATACTCCAGGAAGCCGCCGGCCTGGTTCTGCAGGCGCACTTCCAGCGAATCCTCGGTGACGCGGCTGGACGGCTTGGACTGCAGGTTCAGCACGGTCGCGTTCATGCCGTCGACATCCAGATCGGTGTCGGAGGCGAAGCGGCGGTGCGCGCCGATGGCCGTCAGGGTCAGGGAGCCGATGTCGCGATCAAGCTGCAGCGAGACGCCGCGGTCGGTGTTCTTCTCGCGCGAAGGATCGTTCTGGTAGGTGCGGCGGTCGAACGGACGATAGAAGGTTCCGGCGATGCGCCCGTCGCTGGGCGAAACTCCGCGCGTCGCGCCAGTCGGCACAGTGGCGCCGAAGAAGACGCTGCTGGCGGCGGCGTCGGTGACGAACAGCGGCAGGTAGGAACAGCAGCGGTCGTCCACGACTGAATAGTCGGCGATCAGGCGCAGGCGCGTGGCCTCATCCGGCTGCCACAGCAATTGCCCGCGATAGCTCTGACGATCGCGGGCGTTGACGTCGCCTTGCGGCAGCAGAGGCGCATCAATGACGCCGTCACGCGAGTTGTGGGACACGGCGAAGCTGACGGCCAGCTTGTCCTCGATCAGCGGCGCGCTGAGCGACATGCGGGCCTGAACGGCGTTGTAGTTGCCATAGGTTCCCTCGACATACATCCGCCCCTTGTTCAGGTCCGGAGCCGAGGTCGAGATGTTGATGGCGCCAGCCGAGTTGTTGCGCCCGAACAGGGTGCTCTGCGGACCGCGCAGAACCTCGACGCGCTGGATGTCCAGCAGGTCCTGAAGGGCCGCGCCCGGACGGCCGCGGAAGACGCCGTCGATATAGACGCCGACCGACTGCTCGAAGCCGCGGTCGGTCACGGCGGTGCCGATGCCGCGAACCGTGAAGACGCCCTGGCTGGGGTTGGAGGACTGGGTCACCAGCAGGCTGGGCGACACATCCTGCACATTGGACAGGTTGTTGATGTGCGCGGCCTGAAGCTGCTCTCCGCTGAGCACCTCGACCGAGGCCGGAACACGCTGCAGCGTCTCGGTGCGGCGCTGGGCCGTGACGACGATATCGCCCACCTGCGACGGTTCAGGCGCGGTCTGCGCGATGGCGGCGGTGGAGACCAGCGCGGCGGCGCAGGCCAAAGCCAGGGTAGAGGCGGATGTCATCGCCTTCGTCATTCGTATCCTCCCATATGGGGCGCCCACGCGGACGCCGCAGGGATTGCTTGTGCATCCCATTGCCGGGACGATATCATAAACTTGCTGTACGAACAGCCAGTTTATTACAGGAACTAGAATTGCCGACGCCGGGATCAGAATTCAAAAGCATGTCAGGCAAATGGCCTGCCGAAAAACGGCGCACGGCCTCAGTCTTTGCGATTTGCGCGAGCGTGGTTACACAACAGTCATGACCGTCGCCCCTGCCCCTGCATCAAAGCCTTCACGTCGGCGACAGGTCGACCGCACCGCTGAAACGCGTCGCCGCATCCTCGACGCGACCACCGCCTGTCTGTTCAAGACCGGCTACAGCGCCGTGACCTTCTCGACCGTGTCCAAGGAGGCGGGCGTCAGCCGGGGCATCATCACCTATCACTTCGCCACCAAGGCCGATCTGATGGTGGCGGTGCGCGACACCATCTACAGCGACGAACGCCATGTGCTGGAAGAGACCCAGTCCCGCATCGGCGCGGCCGAATATCTGCGCGAACTGCCGCGTCTGGTGCTGGCGGGCATGCGGCGCGAACCCGCCATTGCGGTCAACGAAATCCTGCTGGCGGCCCGCGCCGACCCGGAACTGACCGGCAAGCTGCGCGCCACAGAAAAGGACATCGACCAGCGCATCCTGACCCGATTGAAGGGGCTGTACGCCGAGGCCGGCGCCACGCCCCCCGCCAATTTGTCGACCATCATCCACCTGGCGGTGTCCACCTTTCGGGGCCTAGCCATAGCGGATCTGGTTCAGGGCGACGACGGTGAGGTCGAGGCCAGCATCGACCTGTTCCGCGACATGCTGACGCTGTCGATAGAGACCCAGGCCAAGGCGGCGGCCGAGCAAGGGGCTGCAGCGGCAGAAAAAACGGGCTGACCCAGCTCGCGAAAGAAACTGGCTAGTCGTACAACAACTATCTTGTTAGTCTTTTGGCGGAGGCGCGAAAACGCACCCCGCGATGCCTGCGCGCGTCATTACGGAGACCCAGGATGTTCCAGTTCCCCCGTCTGACCGACGTGCGCCCCATAGCCGCCCCCGGCTGCGGCGCCCCGTTCTGACGCCGCTGCGTCCAGCCGTCGCCCTTGCACGACGCCGCCCGACTGTATGATTTCCCCAAGGTTTACTTCGTGACTTCACGCCCCGCCCCCTTCATCTGGACGCCACGCCAGCCCATCGCCGCAGACCACCTGAAGGCGATTAAGGAGATTCCCGACCGGGACGACGGCCTGAACCGCTGGTTCCTGTTCCGCACGACGGTCGAACTGGACACCGTGCCGGACAAGGCTCCGACCCACGTCACCGTGGACGGGCGCTACCTGATGTACGTCAATGGCCGCGAAGTCGGCCGCGGCCCAGTGCGCTGCAGCCCGCTGGCCCAGCGCTACGACACCCATGACCTGACGCCGCACCTGCGGCCCGGCCGCAATCTGGTGGCGGTTCTGGTCCACACCTATGGCGTGGACACGGCCTTCCATGAACGTGTGCGCGGCCTGTGGTCCCCTGTCTTCGGCGAGGGCGGCCTGTGGATCGAAGGCCCCATCGTCGACACCGCAATGGACTGGCGCTGCATCCAGTCTCAGGCCTGGGTTCAGGACACGCCGCAGGCCAACGCCAGCCTGGGCTTCATCGAATGGCTGGACGCCAACGCCCTCGACCCGGCCTGGACCAGCCAGGATTTCGATGATGCGGATTGGGATCAGGCCCGCCCGATGATCGTCGGCGGCGGCGGCCCGGAATCCCTTTATCAGGGCACGACCGTCCGCCCCTTCCCCATCCGCCTGCCCAGCGGCCTGCCCACCCTGTACGAAGCCTTCACCTCCGCCCACGACATCCGCTGGATCAAGGGACAGATTCCGCAGGCCGAACTGCCGATCCACACTCGACTCTATGACGAACCCCTGACCGAAGCGCCCGCCGACGCCGTTCGCGACGCTACGGCTCTGCTGAACCCGGACGCTGGCGAAACCGTCGTCACGACCACGCCGGGAACCGACATCGCCATCACCCTCGACTTCGGACGCATATTCTCGGGCTACCCCGCCTTCGAGATCGAGGCGAACGGCGGTGAGATGATCGAGATCGGCTGCACCGAACGCCTGCCCGGCGAATGGTTCGAAGGAGTTGCGGACGACGCCCGGATCGAACGACGTCCCTATCTAGGCACCGATGCCCATTTGTGCCGCTACGTCGCCCGACCGGGCGCCCAGCAGTTCCAGCGGTTCGAGTGGTGCGCCATTCGCTATATGCACATCGTCGTCCGCAATGCGCCAAAAGGTCTGACCATCCGCACGCTGGGCGCAGTGGAGACCCATTATCCGGTCGAGAGCCGCGGCGAATTCTCCTGCTCAGATCCCATCCTGACGAAGCTCTGGCAGGCAGGCGCCTATACGCTGAAACAGTGCATGCACGACGCCTGGGAAGACTGCCCCAGCCGCGAGCAGCGTCAGTGGCTGGGGGATGTGACGGTCGAGAATCTGGCCGCATCCGCCGCCTTCGGCGCATCCGCATCGCCCCTGACGGCCAAATATCTGGTGCAGGTCGCCGAGTGTCAGCGTCCGGACGGCCTGACCCAGATGTTCGCGCCAGGCGACCACGGTCATAACGCCCGCCTGATCCCGGACTGGACACTGCAATGGGTTCTCTGCGCGGCCGATCACTGGGAGCTGACCGGCGACCTGGCCACCATCGAAGAGATATGGCCCTCGATCCAGAAGGCCCTGTCGTGGTTTGACCGCGCTTCCAGCCGCCACGGTCTGCTGACCGACATGCCCTACTGGCACTTCATGGACTGGGCCGGATTGGGTCGGGACGGTCAGGCCCTGGCCATCAACGCCCAACTGGCGGGGGCATGGCGGGCTGCGGCGAAACTGGGTTCCGCCCTTGGCTATGACCGCGCGGCGGAACGTTACGAGGCGCACGCCGCCGACCTTATCGCCCGCCTGGACGCCGCCCACTGGGACGAACAGCGCGGCGCCTGGGTCGACATGATCGACCCTGAAACCAGCGCGCAAAACCCCCGCATCTCGCAGCACGGCGTCGCCGCCCTGACCCTTTGGGGCGATGTGGATGCGGATCGCGCGGCCCGCGCCTTTGACTGGGCCGCTGATCCGACGCGTGTCACGGCTACGCCCGCCCCACCTGTTGTCCCCTTCGGCACGCCGCTGGATGAAGAGAACGGCGTGGTCATGGCCAACACCTTCTACAGCCACTTCGTCGGCGAGGCCCTGGCCCGTCACGGGCTGCGCGACGTGGCCCTGTCCAACATCCGCAACCGTTTCGGCCCGATGATCGAGGCGGGTTCGACCACCCTGTGGGAGGCCACCACGCCCTGGGCCAGCCTGTGCCACGGCTTCTCCGCTTCTCCGACCTGGTTCCTGTCGCGCCATGTTCTCGGTGTCGCCCCCGCCACGCCAGGGTTTGAGCAGATCGTCGCGCGACCCGACCTGATCGATCTGGAACATGCCGAGGGCGTGGTTCCCGCCGGTTCGCGCAATGTGCGCGTCGTACTGCGCCGCACGCCTGAAGGCTTCGACGCCGTCATCAGCGGCGCAGGCGACGACTGTCTAGTCGAGGCGCCCGCCGGACTGGTCCTGACCCGACAAAGCCGCGACGGCGACCGCCTCCGCGCCAGCTTCTCCCCCTCCCCCCGCACCCGCGTTTGAGCAGGAACACGTCCATGCCGGATCCGATGTCCGAACCTCAGGTCACTGCCGCCTCGCAGGCCGCCGCGCGATCCGCGCCCGTGCCCCTGCGTCAAAAGCTGGGCTACGCCGCCGGCGCCCTGGTCGACGGAACGTCCCTGCATCCGCTGAACATCTTCCTGCTGTTCTATGTGACCAGTGTGTGCGGCCTGCCTGCAGCGCTGGCGGGCGCGGCCATTGCGGCGGGTCTCGTGGTGGACGCCGTCGCCGATCCCCTGATCGGATCGTCGTCCGACCGTCTACGCTCGAAATGGGGACGGCGCCTACCCTTCATGCTTTGCGCCGTGCCGATCGTGGCCTTGTCTTTCACCCTGATCTTCTCCCTGCCGTCAGAGCTAAACACGACGCTGCTGTTCCTATGGCTGACCACGCTGTCAATCAGCCTGCGTATCTCGGTCGCCGCCTTCCTGCTGCCCCATCAGGCGCTGGGCGCTGAACTAACCGACAACTATGCGGAACGTTCGACCATCATGGCCATGCGCTGGGCCTTCTTCATGATCGGCGGCCTGTTGGGGGTAGCTCTGGGCTTCGGCGTCTTCTTCTCAGGCCCGACCGGCCTGACCGTCCGCGACCAATACCCGTTGTTCGCCATGACCCTGTCGGGGTTCATCCTGATCGGCGGCCTGATCGCCTCGCGCACCGCCTACGCCACCCGCGGCCGCGAACATGAACCCCAAAGTGAACCCGTCTCGATCCGCTCCTTCATCGGCGACATCGCCCAAGTGTTCAGCAGCGCCTCGTTCCGCATACTGTTCTTCGGCGGTGCCCTGTTCTTTATTGGCTTCGGCCTGAACACCATACTAGGCCTGCACGCGAACACCTTCTTCTGGCGGCTGACCAGCGGCCAGATGCAACTGATCACCATGGCCATGCTGGGCGGTCTGCTGCTGGCCGCGCCCCTAGCCGGACCGATCCTGTCGCGGTTGGAGAAGCGCACCGTCCTGATGGGCGGTGTCGGCGCCCTGATGGTCATCGAGACGGTGCCCGTCCTGCTGCGCCTTGCAGGCCTGTTCCCGTTCGAGGGCGATGTTCTGGCCTGGATTTTGACGGGCGCCAGTCTGGTGGGCGGCGCCATGCTGGGTGCAGCCGGGATCGCCACCGCCTCGGCTCTGGCTGACGCGGCTGACGAGCATGAGTTCCTGTTCGGATCGCGCCGCGAAGGCCTGTATTTTGCGGGCTGGGCCTTCTCGAACAAGGCCGCCTCGGCCATCGGCACGCTGGTCGCAGGCCTCGCCCTCCAGATGATGGCCTTCCCCGCCGATCTGGTGAAGGAAGGCGGTCTGTCCATCGACCTGCCGCAACAGACCATCAACCTGCTAGGCCTGGCCTACGGTCCGGGCGCAGGCCTCCTGTCGCTGGGCGCCATCCTGACCTTCATCACCTACCGGATCGACCGTAAGCGCCACGCTGAAATCATCACAGCCTTGCATCAGTCGAAAGAATAGATCCACCGACCGTTAAGAAAATGAACCAGGAAATTGATAAAACAGCCACAATGAAGCCATCCCTAATTTGATCGCGGTCTCCTTCCGGAAGCACTGCGCAATCAGAGCCCGACCGAATTCAGCGCAGACAAAATTGAGCCCGTCAGTGGCTCAGCCTGCCTCGGCCAACTCCGGCACGCGTGTGACGACGCGCCAGGCATGGGGGGCGGCCAGCAGGGCGCGGACCAGCTTGTTGTTAACGGCGTGGCCCGCCTTGTAGCCTTCGTAACGACCCAGGATCGGCGCGCCCAGCACATACAGGTCGCCGATGGCGTCCAGCGCCTTATGGCGCACGAACTCTCGTTCCATGCGCAGGCCGCCGGGATTCAGGATTTCGTCGCCGTCGATGACCACGGCGTTCTCCAGCGAACCGCCGCGCGCCAGACCGGCCTGACGCAGGGCCTCGACCTCATGGGCGAAACCGAAGGTGCGGCAGGCCATGATCTCGTTGCGGAACGTCGGCTCGTCCACAACGAAGTCGATGACCTGATTGCCGATCGCCGCCGACGGGAAGTCGATCTCGAACCGCATTTCATAGCGGTCGCACGACATCAGGGCGGCGTGCTTGTCGCCCTCGGTGACGTGAACCGTCTCGAGAATTTCGATGTAGCGTTGCGGCTGCGGCTGCGGACGGAAACCCGCGCGGTCCAGCAGTTTGACGAACTCCAGCGCCGAACCATCCAGGATCGGCAGCTCAGGTCCATCCACCTCGACGATGGCGTTCGAAACGCCCAGTGCACAGAAGGCCGCCATCAGATGTTCGATGGTCGACAGTTGAACGCCCGCTGCGTTCTCGATCATGGTGTTCAGGCGCGCGTCAACGACGGCCTCGCCCGAAACGGGGATACGGTTGTCGCGGTCGGTGATGTCGGTGCGCACGAAGACGATGCCCGTGCCCGTGGGCGCAGGACGAACCGCCAGCCGCACCCGGCGACCGGTGTGCACCCCCACGCCGGCGATGATGGCCGGTGCGACGATGGTGCGTTCGTGGTGATCTTGCCTGAACGACAAACTCGAACTCGCTTCTTAACTGCGCGCACCGCTGCGTGCGGATTGCGACCTGCGCTCCATGTAGCGGCAGAGCTGCAAGCCCGAAATGAAAGTCGGGTTTCGGATTGTTTCGATACGAAACAGCCCCCTAAAGGCAGAACGCCCCGGAGCGCGGGCTCCGGGGCGTTCATTGTGTCAGGGCTTAACGCCTAGTTGGCCAGTCGGCGGAGAAATGAGGGAATCTCCAGGTCGTCGTCAGCCTGACCCGTTTCCTGCTCGGGGTGATGCGAGGGCTGGCTGGTCTGGCGCATCTGCGGCGAGCTGCGGCCATAGGTCGGTTCAGGCTGCGGTTGGGTGCGCTTGCCGCGACCGAACAGGCTCCAGCCGCTGCGACGGTGATCACGATCATCGTAATCATCTTCGATGGCCGGTTGCTGCGGCGCGCGCGAATAGAGATCAGGCTGCGGTTCCGGTGCGCGAGCCGCCGGAGCGCGGGTCTCATATTCCTCGACCCAAGGATCGACGATCGGCTCCAGATTACGCGGCGCCTCGGCGACACGAATCACCGGCTCAGGGCGGGGTTCCGCCTCACGGGCAGGCGGAGCCATGAAGGTCGGAACGACCGGAGCAGCCTCGATGCGGGGCTCAGGCGCGCGCGGCGCCTCGGCCCGGGTCGGTTCACGATAGACGTCGCGGGTCGGCTCAGGCGCGCGCGGCGCCTGCGTGCCGTACAGACCGCCGGCCGAACGGCGCGCTTCGTGGCTGGCCAGAGGGGCCGACGGCGCGACAGGATCAACGCGCTTGATCTCGCCCTCGTCCATGCCTGTCGCGACAACCGAGACGCGGATCTTGCCTTCCAGCGCAGGATCGAAGGCGGCCCCGAAGATGATGTTGGCGTCGCCGTCCACCTCGGCCGAGATGGCGTTGGCGGCTTCGTCGACTTCCAGCAGGGTCATGTCCAGACCGCCGGTGATGTTCACCAGCACAGCCTTGGCGCCCTTCAGCGAGGTTTCGTCCAGCAGCGGGTTGGCGATGGCGTTCTGGGCCGCCAGCAGGGCGCGGTCGTCGCCCGTGGCTTCGCCCGTGCCCATCATCGCCTTGCCCATTTCGGACATGACGGCGCGGACGTCGGCGAAGTCCAGGTTGATCAGGCCCGGCAGGATCATCAGATCGGTGATCGAGCGCACGCCCGAATGCAGCACCTGATCGGCCATGCCGAAGGCGTCGGCGAAGGTCGTGCGCTCATTGGCGACACGGAACAGGTTCTGGTTCGGAATGACGATCAGTGTGTCGACATAGCGCTGCAGCTCAGCAACGCCCGAGTCCGCCAGACGCATGCGGTGACGGCCTTCGAAGGTGAAGGGCTTGGTCACGACGCCGACCGTCAGGATGCCGCGATCGCGCGCGCACTTGGCGATGACGGGCGCCGCGCCGGTGCCGGTGCCGCCGCCCATGCCGCAGGTGATGAAGACCATATGCGCGCCTTCCAGGTGCGCATGAATTTCGTCGGCCGATTCCTCAGCGGCGTTCATGCCGACTTCAGGATGGGCGCCCGCGCCCAGACCTTGGGTGATGGTCTCGCCCAGTTGAATGCGGCGGTCGGTCTTGGCGAACGACAGGTGCTGGGCGTCAGTGTTCGCAACGACGAACTCGACCCCTTCAAGACCGGCGTCGATCATGTTGTTCACGGCGTTCCCGCCGGCGCCGCCGACGCCGAACACGACGATGCGGGGCTTCAGTTCAGTGTTCTGCGGCTTGACCAATGAAAGCGACATATCTGTTTTCCGACCTTGCGACCCTGCCCCTGCACGCCAATGCGACTACCCCGCCGAATCACATTGGTTATGAGCGCGTTAAGGATTGCGCCCATGAGGGTTAAGAGAAGGTTACGGCGATAATATGAGTCGGACGGAACGAAAGGTCTTTATTGCAAGCTTCAGCGAAGAAACTCGGGGACAATCGCGCCGAACTCAAATTTCGCAGTTACCCCAAGAAGCCTAGCAATACTGCCGCTTGCCGAGGTTGATGGGTTTTGGTTCATTGTGTCCGATCAAATCCGGTCCAACTTGGTCCGACGTGGGGAGCCGCTTTCATTATGAAATTTCTATCATCCACCGCCCTCAGCGCAGTGCTGTTTTTAGCCCCGATGGCAGGCGTCGCATTCGCACAGTCTACGCCCGCATCGACAACGCATCCGGCAGCGCCGACCATTGAGCAGTTTGCGGCCTTCCCGCTGATGTCAAGCTTCACCGTTTCGCCTGACGGCAAGCACATTGCTGCCTTGCAGGCACGCGGAGAAGACCGCGTCATTCTCGTCTGGGATGCAGAACATCTGGATCGAGAACCAACCGTCATCGGCTCTTCGCAAATGAAGTTGCAGGGCGTCAGTTTCGTCAAGAATGACGTCCTGGGCGTTTCGCTATGGCAGCCGTATGACGCCAGCGCGGGCACGACAATTAAAACCTTCCTCGGCAAGTTCATGCTTACCGACCTGCAAGGACGTAACTGGCGCGACCCAATCAACTCGTTCCGCCCAAGATCCAGTGACGAAGCAGAATTCTTAAAAACTCAAAGCCCGAACGTTCTAGATTCTCTACCTAATGATCCGGACAACATACTGATCGAGATTAATGGTGACGTTCTTCGCCTAAATGTCCGCAGCAACCGATCAGAACGAATTCAACGCTCCAGTGAACGCGTTGTTGGTTACTCGACGGACCTGAACGGTGAACTGCGCGTCCGAGTGATTGCTGACCGTGATGCCAACGGCTTCTTTATCGCCACTCAATTTCGGAACGCCTCAGGTGGCTGGGAGGAACATTTCCGCAGCCACGTCAAGAACAGAGAAGTATTTTCCGTTACAGGTTTTAGCACAGACCCAAATATCGCTTACGTAATTTCAAATCGCGGGCGCGATAAAGCGGCCGTTTTTGAATATAACATAGCATCCAAAACACTTGGTGAAGCGGTATTCGAACACCCCCTCTTCGAAGCGACGGGCATGGATATCAACCGTATTCGAGGCCCTCATTTTGGCGAAGTCCGGTCGTTCACCTACAACGGCCCCCGCGAGACTGATTTTCCTATTGCACCGGGATACGAGAGCCTAGTTACGGGCCTCAGTCAGGCGTTGAATGTGGAAAACCATCCCCTTCGCGCCACCGATCCGGCGACAGGCGTGACCCGGACCATCTCATATCCGACTGACCGCTATATGAATGTAACGGCTGCATCGCAGGATTGGAGCACGGTCGTGGTCTGGGCTGGCGCGTCCAATGACCCCGGCGCGTATTATATCTTCCGCAACGGCCAATTAACGCCCCTGGGTCAACCCAACCCGCAGATCAATCCCGCCACAATCGGCAAGACCGAACTCGTCTACTACAAGGCGCGCGACGGTCTCGACATTCCTGGCTTCCTCAGCAAACCGCCTGCAGAGATTTTTGGCCCCGGCCCCTACCCGACGGTCATCATGCCCCACGGCGGCCCCTGGGCACGTGACGAGATGACCTGGGACTATTCGTCATGGCGCGCGATGCTGACGTCGCGCGGCTATGCTGTGCTTCAACCTCAATATCAGGGCTCAGACGGTTGGGGCAAACGCCTCTGGATGGCCGGCGACAATGAGTGGGGCCAGAAGATGCAGGACGACAAGGATGACGGCGCCAAATGGCTGATTGACCAAGGTGTCGCTCAGCAGGGCCGTATCGCCATGTTCGGCTTCTCCTATGGCGGTTATGCAGCCATGGTTGCAGGCATCCGCCCGGAAGGCATTTACAAGTGCGCTATCGCCGGTGCTGGCGTGTCTGACCTGACGAAAATCCGGTCCAGCATGTTCCAGAACCCCTATACACGTGAAGCCCAGCGCGACACGGTCAACGGCTTGAACCCCATCACTCGTGCAAATCAGATTCAGATTCCGATGATGGTCTTCACAGGTGACCGCGATCGCACCGTCACCCAAGATCATTCGGATCTGTTCGTCGGCCGCGCACGCGGCAGCAGCCAAGATGTTCAGTACCATCTGATCAAAGACTATGCTCACGGCCCAGCTTGGACGCGCGCCATCATGGCTGAGCAGCTTGGCTATATTGATGACTATCTTCGCACCGGATGCGGCGGTTCGGGTCTCTGATCTCCATCTTCCGAAATACAAAAGGCCCGCCTTTCGGCGGGCCTTTTTCTTTGCCGCTTGACGGTTAAGTCAAAGATTATCCCGCAGCCAGCCCGCGACACGTCCCACGACATTGCCACGGTGGACCCGCGGGGCGTCGGCGGCGGTGATCTGGCGGGCCATCAGTTTGCGGGCGGAGACGGCTTCGCGGGGGCCGTAGGCGGCACGGAGCAGGACGCCAGCGGTGGCGCAGAAGGCGGGGCCGGAGGCTGCGTCGGCCAGGTGGGGGGCGCGCTGCGGCTTGCCCAGACGGACAGGGCGGTCGAACACACGGACAGCCAGTTCACGTACGCCGTTCAGTTGGCTCGCGCCGCCGGTCAGGACCAGACCCGCGCCCGGTTCCAGGCCGACGCCCGCAGCCTTCAGCCGGTCACGCAGCAGTTCGAGGGTTTCCTCGACGCGCGGGGCGATCACGGTCTTCAGCATGGCGCGTGGGACGATGACGGGACCGGCGGAAGCGTCTTCGCCACGCGGCGGGGCCTCCAGCATTTCACGGTCTTCATTGGCGCTGGCCATGGCTGATCCATGCAGGGTCTTCAGGCGTTCAGCGCCGACCTTGGACGTCGACAGGCCGCGCGCGATGTCAGAGGTGACATGATCGCCGCCGACATTCAGGCTTTCGATATGCAGCAGAGAGCGCCCGCCCCAGACGGCGGCGCTGGTCGATCCGCCGCCCATGTCGATGCAGACGGCGCCCAGATCCATCTCATCCTCTTCCAGCGCAGCCAGAGAGGAAACCACCGGCGCGGCGGCGACGCCCTGAAGGTCCAGATGCGCCAGCTCAAGACAGTGGCTCAGGGTCGTGAAGACATTCTCGGCCATCGATACGACCAGCAGGTCCAGCCCCAATGAACCGCCCCGCATCGAGCGCGGATCATGCACCCCACGCGCACCATCCACGGACCAGCCGATCGGCAGGACATGGATCGGACGGCGATTGGGCAAGCGAATCTGCGCCAGGGCCATGCCGATGGCGCGCGCCAGATCAGCGTCTCCGACCGGATTGGCGCCCAGAGAAACGCGGGCCTGCACCCGGTGGCTGGCCATCTGGCCGATGGCGGTCGTGACGACGACGCCGGACACAGGGCTTTGCGCCGCGCGTTCAGCACGTTCGACGGCGTGGCCGATGGCCTGCGCGGCCTCGTCCATATTGATGATGGCCCCGCCCCTGATGCCACGGGACTGAACATGACTGGCGCCCGCGACACGGATGGTGCGGTCGGCATGGCGTACGCCGTCGGGCTTCATGATGAAGCAGGACACCTTGGAGTGGCCCAGATCCAGCGCCGCCACCACGGGCGCGCGTCCGGCGCGTGGGTCCAGAGACGCCCCGCGATCACCACCTTTGCCGCCCTTGCCGCCCTGCTTGCCCGCCATCGTCGTCTTCATCCCAGTCTCGTCTCAGGCGCCGGCGGGTCGCACAGCGACCTCGTCGGGGGTTCTCAAATCGACGCGGGCGAAGCCCAGGTCGAGCAGGCGTTCGCGCTGATCCAGCGCATCGAGGCGGATCAGGGCCGCCTCCTGTTCAGTGGCGGGCAGTTGGATCAGGCTGCCATCCTTGAGCCGCAGGTCCCAGCGGCGTTCGTCTACGCGGACCAGAGCATCGATTCGCCCCATCAGACGCGGGCGCTGGTTCAGCAGCGGCAGGATGTCCCCCGCGGCCACATCGGCTCCCTTGCCCACCACCAGCGGCAGGTTCGGATAGCGGCGTGCGTCGGCGCCTGTGATCACCTGACCACGCGAGTCGATCACCTTGATCTGCCCCGCCTCCTGCCAGACGGCCAGACGGTCATGTTCCTTGATCTCGACGATCAGAGTGTCAGGCAGCAGACGCACGATCCGCGCCTCCTTGACCCAGCCCACCGCCTGCACGCGATCACGGATCGCATCCAGATTCAGACTGGTGATCGGCTGTCCGGCGTGCAGGTCCAGCGCGCGGCGGATATCCGGCTCGGCCTCGGCCGTCGCGCCAGTGATATGCACCCGGTTCAGCGTCAGGCCCATGCTGGCGGTCAGACTGTCGATGCCATGCGAAAAGGATGCGCCGATCCGTTCGGCCCGCGCACCCGTCGCCAGCACCGCGCCCAGCAGAACCGCGCCGCCCGCCAGAGCAATGATCATGGTGCGGGGGGAGACGTCGATCCGGCCGATGGCGGCCATCTTGCCGGGGATGGGGGACGCATTCTGGGCGCCGCCGCGCGAACGCCCGCCCCCGCCGGAGCCTGCGCCGCCTTTGGAGCCTTGGGAATTCTGTCGCCGACCGCCGCGAACTACCGCGGGCATGAGGCGTCCTCCACCATCCACCGAACCAGGTCTTCGTAACTCATCCCGCAATAGGCGGCCTGCTCAGGCGCGAGCGAGGTCGGGGTCATGCCGGGTTGAGTGTTGACCTCCAGTAGAACGAGATCGTCCTTAACATCGTCATAACGGAAGTCGGACCGGGATACGCCTCGGCAACCCATCGCTGTATGGGCCAGTTCCGCCTGACGCAGCGCCGCCTCGAACACATGGGCGGGCAGAACCGCAGGCAGAACATGGACCGAGCCGCCCGGCGCGTACTTGGCTTCATAATCATAGAAGCCCTTGGTCGGGGTGATGTCGGTCACAGTCAGGGCGCGCGGTCCGGCCGTCTCGCCGATCACGGTGACGCACAGTTCCTTGCCCGCAATATAGGGCTCGACCATCACCTGTTCGCCATAGGCCCAGTCGGGCGCGCCGACCTCGGCCTGCGGCCGGTTGGCGCCCTCGGGCACCAGGAAGACGCCGACGGAAGACCCTTCGGCATTGGGCTTGATGACATAGGGCGGGTCGATGACGTGGCGGCTGGCGACCTCATGGCGATCAAACAGACCGCCGCCCGGCACCTTGACGCCCGCCGCCCGCAGAACAGCCTTGGACTTGTCCTTGTCCATCGCCAGGGCCGAGGCCAGAACGCCGGAATGGGTGTAGGGAATCCTCAGCGTCTCCAGAACGCCCTGGACGCATCCGTCTTCGCCCCAGGCGCCGTGCAGGCAGTTCAGCACCACATCGGGCTTGATCAGGCCGGACAGCACATTGGCCAGGTCGCGGCCTGCGTCCACGCGGCTGACGCGCACGCCCTGCCGCTCCAGCGCCTGCGCGCACTGCTCGCCCGACGACAGCGACACCTCGCGCTCGGCGGAAAGACCGCCCATCAGGACGGCGACATGGAGATCTTGGAAAGGACGGTTCATGCGTGGCTCCAGCAGGAACCGATGCATCAAATGTCCTTAACAGGTCATCAACCTTATCCGCCGTCGCTCAAATTCACGCTCTGAAAACGTGGATTGCGACGCCTGTTCGGTGACCTCAGATCAACCGGCCGATGCGTTTGATCTCCCAATCCAGCCGCACGCCGGTCTTCAGCAGCACATCGGCGCGGACGGCTTCGCCCAGACCTTCGATGTCGGCGGCGGTGGCTTCACCGGGGTTGATCATGAAGTTGGAGTGCAGATCACTGAACATGGCGCCGCCCCCCGTTTCAGCATGAAGCTTGCCGCGCCAGCCCGCCTCATCGACCAGTTTCCACGACGAATGGCCGGGGGGGTTCTTGAAGGTGGAGCCGCCGGTCTTTTCACGGATCGGCTGGGTGGTTTCGCGACGGCTGGTGATCTCGCTGATCCGGGCCGAGACGGCGTCGGGCGCATCGGGCGTGCCGCGATAGACGGCCTCGATCCAGATGATGTCGGCGGGCGCTTCGGAATGGCGGTAGGTGTAGCCGAAGTCGGCCAGCGCATATTCAACCCGCTCGCCCGCCCGCGTCAGCCCCCAGGCCGACACCAGCACATCCTTGGTCTCAGCGCCGTAACAGCCCGCGTTCATGGTCAGGGCGCCGCCGATGGTTCCGGGTATCCCGGCATAGAACTCCAGTCCCGCCAGTCCCGCCTTGGCAGAGGCCCGGGCCACCATGGAATCCAGCGCGCCCGCACCCGCCGTGATCGTGTCGCTTTCCGCCGTCACGCCCGCGAACGGACGCCCGGCCAGACGGATCACCACGCCCTCGACCCCGCCATCGCGCACGATGACGTTCGACCCGACGCCCAGCACGGTCACAGGAACCGAAACGTCCAGCCCCTTCAGGAAGTCGGCCAGATCATCCGCATCCGCCGGAATGAACAGCAGTTCCGCCGTCCCGCCCACACGGAACCAGGTGAAGGGCGCCAGAGGCTCATCGCGCAACAGCTTGCCACGCACGGAAGGGAGATCATCACGCCAGGTCATGCCTGCTCCGATAGCGGCGCCGGGGCGGAAATCAAAGAGGCCGCGTCATGCGCGCTGGCCTGCACGACGCTTCGTCGCCTACAGACGCCGTATGAAGCCCCTTTCCGCACTCAAGATCATCGCGCTCAGCATGGGGCTGACGGCCGTGCTGCTTCTGGCCTGGATCGGCCTTTCTGTCCTCGCGTCCCTGTACGGGACAGCGTCCATAACAGCGGAAGCGGTTCTGAACTTCCTGCTCGCCATCGTGCTGGCGTTCGTCGGCCTGCCGATCCTGCACCGCGCCTTCTATCGCTACTTCTGGAACATCCGCCGCAAACTGGCGTCGGGCGAAATGCAAATCGGCGACAAGATGCCGGTCGTCGGCGCCGACCCGACGCCGCCCCCGCCGCGCACCCGCAAGACCCGCCGCCAGATCGCCCTCTATGCGATCTTCTATCTGATCGGGATTGTGTCGCTGCTCGCCATCTATGTGCCGATCGGCCATCAGGAGGCGTTGAACGCCTTTCTGGCGCGATACAGTGCGGGGCGCAGTTCCTTCTCCACCCTGGCGACCCTGGTCATCATCTACTTGCCGATGGCGATCACGCTTGCGCTGATCTTCCCCTTCCTCGACGCGGACCAGAAGCTGATCAGGGCGGGCAGCACAGACGCTGAGGAAATCCTGCGCCTTCAGGACCGTCAGGAATGGCTGTTTTCTTTCCTGACCGCCTACGTCTGTGTCGGCTTCCTCAGCTTCGTGGCGGGGAACTGGATTCTCAGGTTCCTGGCGTGAGAGTTGGCGGCACTTGTCCCCTCAGCCGTTCAACGCCTCAAGCTGCCCCGGCAAGGCATAGGCCCAGGCGGTGATGTCCCCTGCGCCCAGCAGCACGACCAGATCACCCGGCTTGGCCTCCTCGGCGATTACGACTGCCAGAGCCTCGACGCTTTCAAGCGGCTGGACCGAGCGGTGGCCAAAGCGACGCGCGCCCTCGACCAGCGCATGTTTGTCTACGCCCTCGAGCGGCGCCTCGCCCGCCGGATAGACGTCGGCGACGATCACGGAATCCGCGTCGGAGAAGCAGGTGGAGAACTCTTCCATCAGGTCGCGCAGGCGGGTGTAGCGGTGCGGCTGGACCACGGCGATGACGCGGCCATTGCCCTCTGCGTTCTGGGCCACTTGCCGCGCGGCCTTCAGCACAGCGGCGATCTCGACAGGGTGGTGACCATAGTCGTCGACGATCCGCACCCCATTGACCACGCCCGTGGTGGTGAAGCGGCGCTTGACCCCGCCGAACCCGGCCAGACCGGCCTTGATCGCCTCATCCGCCACGTCCAGTTCACGCGCCACGGCGATGGCGGCCAGAGCATTGGCGACGTTGTGCCCCCCGGCCATCGGCAGGTGCAGCCCCTCGATCCGCGTTTCGTCGGCCTCGGCGCCCGCGCCCTGGAACACCACGTCGAACCGGCAGCCGTCCGGCCCCATGTCGATGTTCTCGGCCCGCACCATGGCCTGCGGATTGACGCCATAGGTCACCAGACGCCGGTTATCGATGGCGGCGACCAGACGCTGCACCTCCGGGTGATCCAGACAGACGGCGGCGAAACCGTAGAAGGGGATGTTCTCGACGAAATCGACGAAGGCTTTCCGCACCCCCTCGAAGTCGCCGTAGTGGTCCAGATGTTCCGGGTCGATGTTGGTGACGATGGCCACCGTCGACTTCAGGCGCAGGAAGCTGCCGTCCGATTCATCCGCCTCGACCACGATCCAGTCGCCGTCGCCGACCTTCGCATTCGTGCCATAGGCGTTGATGATGCCGCCATTGACGATGGTGGGATCGAGCCCACCTGCATCCAACAGGGCCGCGACCATCGAGGTCGTCGTCGTCTTGCCGTGCGTGCCGCCAACCGCCACCGAGAACTGCAGCCGCATCAGTTCAGCCAGCATCTCCGCGCGCCGCACCAACGGAATCCGACGCTCGCGCGCCGCCATCATCTCCGGGTTGGTCGCCTTGACCGCCGTGGAATAGACCACCGCCGAAACGCCCTCGCCCACATGGGCGGCGTCATGGCCGATGAAGATTTTCGCACCCAGCTTTTCCAGCCGCTCGGTGTTGGCGCTGGCCTTGGCGTCAGACCCCTGAACCGAATAGCCGATCTTCAACATGATCTCGGCGATGCCGCTCATGCCTATGCCGCCTATGCCGACGAAATGGACAGGACCAAGGTCGAAGGGGACGGGGCGAAGACGTGCGATCATCTTCGCCCCATAGCTTAAACAGCAAGTGTTTTGCACCATGCCTTCGCCGGTGTGAGCGGATTTATACCACCGGGAACTCAGCCCATTCGCGCCAGAAGGCGTGCAGGGCCGCGATGTCGCCGCTGCACAGCAGGGGCATGGCCTCCCCCAATCGGGTGTCGTCCCAATCCCACCACCTCATCTCTAGCAGCATGGCGATGCTGTCATGGTCGAACCGCTTGCGGATGACCTTTGCTGGATTGCCGCCGACGATGGCGTAAGGCTCCACATCCCGCGTCACTAGCGCCCGCGTGCCGATCACGGCGCCGTCGCCGACCTTTACGCCCGGCATGATGATCGCCTCGCTGCCGATCCAGACGTCGTTGCCGATGACAGTGTCGCTTGCCGGTCGGAAGGCGTCGACCGCCCCCGCGAAATGCGAAACCTCGGGCATATAGAAGAAGGGGAAGCAACTGGCCCAGTCGTACCGGTGCCCCTGATTACCGGCCATGATGAAGACGGCCCCGCTGCCGATCGAGCAGAAGCCGCCGATTATCAAGCGGTCCACACCCGGCTCAGTCATCAAATAGCGGGCGCAATCGTCAAAGCCGTGACCGTGATACCAGCCGGAGTAATAGCTGTAGCGCCCGACGATGATGTTGGGATTGGTCACCAGATCGGACAGCAGTCGGCCCTTGAATGGACCTTCGAAAACCTGAGTCATGGAAGTCTCTACGTGCGTAGGCTGCACCCGTTCAGCGCCGGGCTGCCTAGGATTTTCATCAGAGGGTATGAAGCGCGCAGCCTTCATGTGCCGGGCGAGGCCGGGTCACACAGGGTGCGCCGCTCGGGGGCGTCAGGCCCGCACGGACGCAATCAGAAGAGTCTGACCGCCATTTCCATGTGCTGATTATGGCCCCTGCCCTACCCGGACGCAATCAGCGCAATCGCCGCCGTGTGGGTCTTGGTTACCCGACCTTAACCACAAGGATTCACCATGATGGTTCTGTTTGTTTCGGGGCCGCCTTTCCATGTCCGATCTGAAGACCGACGTCGTCCACCGTGGCGACTGCATCGAGGTGCTGAAAAGCCTGCCCGACGCCTCTGTGGACATGGTCTTCGCCGACCCGCCCTATAATCTGCAACTGGGTGGCGACCTGCTGCGTCCCGACAATTCCAAGGTCGATGCGGTTGATGACGACTGGGACAAGTTCGGCAGCTTCGCCGAATACGACGCCTTCACCCGCGCCTGGCTGGCCGAATGCCGCCGCGTGCTGAAGCCGGAAGGCTCGATCTGGGTGATCGGCTCCTATCACAACGTCTTCCGTCTGGGCTCCGCGATCCAGGATCTGGGCTTCTGGGTGCTGAACGACATCATCTGGCGCAAGTCCAACCCGATGCCGAACTTCAAGGGCACCCGCTTCACCAACGCGCACGAGACCCTGATCTGGGCCGCCAAGTCGCGCGATCAGAAGCGTTACACCTTCAACTATGATGCGTTGAAGGCCTTCAACGAAGACACCCAGATGCGTTCGGACTGGACCTTCGCCCTGTGCACCGGCGAAGAGCGAATCAAGGACGCCGACGGCAAGAAGGCCCACCCGACACAGAAGCCCGAGGCCCTGCTGCACCGCGTCCTGATGTCGGCGACCCGCCCCGGCGACGTGATCCTGGACCCCTTCTTCGGCACCGGCACCACGGGCGCCGCGGCCAAGCGTCTGGGCCGTCATTTCATCGGCATCGAGCGCGACGAAACCTATGCCGATGTTGCTGAGAAACGCATCGCCTCCGTCATTCCCGCCGCCCTGGAAGACCTGAAAGTCATGGGCTCCAAGCGCGACGAGCCCAAGGTGCCGTTCGGCGCCCTGGTCGAGGCTGGCCTGCTGCAGCCCGGCGACCGTCTCTACACGCCCAAGGGCGACCGCGAGGCCCGCGTCCGCGCCGATGGCTCACTGATCCACGGCGACCTGACCGGCTCGATCCACAAGCTGGGCGCCCTGATGGAGAACGCCCCGGCCTGCAACGGTTGGACCTACTGGCGCTTCAAGACCGATCAGGGTCTGAAATCCATCGACGCCCTGCGCGCCGAAATCCGCGCCGGGATGCAATAGGGCGCCGCGCCCCGACAGAAAAAATGAAGGTGCTCCCCCGTAATTCACCGGAATGCAGAGGAACGTCGCAGGCCGCATTCCGTTGATGTGAACGGCCCCGCTCTGCGGGCCGGAGCACCACATCATGAAGATCGCCCAGGTCACGCCGCTGTACGAGGCTGTCCCTCCAAAGCTTTACGGAGGGACCGAACGCGTCGTCGCGCACCTGACCGACGCCCTTGTCGACCTGGGCCATGACGTCACCCTGTTCGCCAGCGCCGACGCCCAGACCCGTGCGCGCCTGATTTCGGTTCGTGATCAGGCGATACGTCTGGACCCCGCCCCGCTGAAGTCCGACCTGGCCGCCCATATGTCGATGCTGGGCGAGGTGCTGGACCGCGTCGATGATTTCGACGTCATCCACTTCCACACCGACATGATCCACTTCCCGGTATTCCAGCCCTGGGCGAACAAGACAGTCACCACCCTGCACGGGCGCCTGGATATGAAGGATCTGCCCGGCGTCTATGCCCGCTGGAGCGAGTTCGGTCTGGTCTCCATCTCTGACAATCAGAGAAAGCCGCTGCATTTCGCCAACTGGAAGGCGACCGTTCACCACGGCATGCCCGCCGAACAGTATCAGTTTTCCGCCAAGTCGCAGGGCTATCTGGCCTTTCTTGGCCGCATCTCGCCCGAGAAACGCCCGGACCGCGCCATCGAGATCGCCACCAAACTGGGCCGCCGTCTGAAGATCGCCGCCAAGGTGGACGCCGCCGACAAGCTGTATTGGGAGGAGACGATCCGCCCGATGATACAGGACAATCCCCTGATCGAGTTCATCGGTGAGATCGGCGACCACCAGAAGTCGGCCTTCCTGGGCGGTGCTGACGCCCTGTTGTTCCCCATCGACTGGCCCGAGCCCTTTGGCCTGGTGATGATCGAAGCCATGGCCTGCGGCACGCCGGTGATCGCTTTCCGCTGCGGCTCGACGTCCGAGATCATCGAGGACGGCAAGACGGGCTTCCTGGTCGATACGTTGGAACAGGCCGTCGCGGCCACGGACCGGGCGCGCCTGCTGGATCGCGAGGCGGTGCGCGCGCGCTTCGACCTGCGTTTCTCCTCCACCGCCATGGCGCGTGGCTATCTGGATGTTTACGGCGACCTCCTGGCCCAGCGCCCCTTTGCCGAGCCGCCCCTGCCCGATGTGGTCCGCCCCATCCGTCCGCTGAGAGAAGAGCGCAGCTTCACCACCCGCGTGTGAGGCCCGAAAATCAGGCGGCGAGGATGAACCCTCGGCCGCCTGCTTCATTAGAAACATCAAGCGGCCCGTCAGCGCCGCATTTGGGTGAAACGCTCGGCCAAGGCCTCAATAGCGGCGGAGAGACCGGATGGACGACGCCTATTCGACCCAGATGACGGCGGGTGAAACCGTCGAGGCCTCAGGCCTCGAACAACTGATGGCCCTGAAGGAAGGCAATGTCTTTCTGGTCGCCGACGGTTGGGGCGACATGAAGGGCGGGGCGGACGGTCTGTTCGCCCATGACACACGCGTGCTGTCGCGCTGGGTCATGACGGTGGGACAGGCCCGCCCGTCGCGCCTGTCCTCTGGCGTCAGCCAGGACAATGTCTTCTTCTCCTGCCATTCGACCAACCGCCCCCTGCCCCCGATGGGCGGACGGTCGGCCCCCGCAGGCGTGCTGCATATCGAGCGCCGCCGCTTCCTGTGGGACGAACGGATGTTCGAGCGCATCCAGATGGTCAATCACGGCATGGAGGATGTCCTGCTGCCGCTGGCCTTTGATTTCGGCGTCGATTTCGCTGACATTTTTCAGGTGCGCGGCACACCGCGCGCCAAGCGTGGAACCATCCATGCGCCCACCACCGACGGACGGCGTGTCGGTTTCCGCTACACCGGCCTGGACAAGGTCGAGCGTAACGCCTGTCTGTCCTTCTCCGAGCCGCCTGCCCGCCTGACCGGCCAGCACGCCGAGTTCATGTTCAGCCTGCCCAAGGGCAAGACCGTGGACCTTTATGTCGAATGCGGCCTGGACGTTTGCGATGCGCCGGACGCGCAACGCTGGCGGCTCAACGCTGTCCATGCCCGGATCGCGATGCGGGCCAAGCGTCGGCGCGGCGCCTCGGTGCGCGGCCCCCGCAGTCCCCGCTTCAATGACTGGCTGGATCAATCGCGCGCGGACATGGCGCTGTTGACCACCGACCTGCCGACAGGCCCCTATCCTTACGCGGGCACCCCCTGGTTCTCGACCCCGTTCGGGCGCGACGGCATCATCGCCGCCTGGCAGATGCTGTGGCTGGACCCGTCACTGGCCAAGGGCGTCCTGACCTATCTGGCCAGCCGCCAGGCGACCGAGACCTCCCTCTATCAGGACAGCCAGCCCGGCAAGATCATGCACGAGACGCGCGGCGGCGAGATGAGCGCCCTGCACGAGGTGCCCTTCGGCCTCTATTACGGCGGCGTCGACACCACCTGTCTGTTCGTGGCGCTGGCCGGGGCCTACGCCAACCGCACCGGCGATCTGGATCTGATCCGCAGGCTGTGGCCCAATCTGATCGCCGCGTCTGAATGGATGCGCGACTATGGCGACAGCAATGGCGACGGCCTGATCGACTATCAGCGCGGCGCCGACACCGGCCTGTCGAATCAGGGCTGGAAGGATTCAGAAGACTCCATCTTCCACGCCGACGGCCATTTCCCCAAAGGTCCCATCGCCCTGCTGGAGGTTCAGGGCTACGCCTTCGCCGCCTGGAAGGCGCTGGGCGATCTGGGAGAACGGCTGAGCGACGACCGCACCGAGGAATGGCGCGCCCGCGCCGAACAGGTCCGCCAGTTGGTCGAGGAACAGTTCTGGATGGAGGACGAAGGCTTCTACGCCATCGCCCTGGACGGTGACGGCCAGCAGTGCCGCGCCATCGCCTCCAACGCCGGACACCTGCTGTTCACGGGCCTGCCGTCGGTCGAGCGTGCGCGGCGCGTCACCAAACGTCTGCTGACCGCCGAGTTTCGCACCGGCTGGGGCATCCGCACGCTGGAGCTGGGTCAGGCGCGGTTCAATCCGATGAGCTATCACAACGGCTCGGTCTGGCCTCACGACACCGCCATGGCCGCCGCTGGCATGGCCGGTTATGGCGAGCGCGCGGCCGTCGCCGAAATCCTGGCCGAGATCTATGCCGCCGCCGCCCACTTCCACCTGCGCCTGCCCGAACTGTTCTGCGGCTTCCCGCGTGAACCGGGCGAGCCGCCCATCGCCTATCCGGTCGCCTGCCTGCCGCAAGCCTGGGCGGCGGGGTCGGTCTTCCTGATGCTGCAGGCGTCGCTGGGCCTGTCGATCGACGCCTGGGACGGGACCATCGACCTGACCGATCCGGTCCTGCCGTCCGGGCTTGAACGTCTGGACATCACCGGGCTTGAGATCGGGGACGCTGTGGTCGATCTGAACTTCCGCCACGTGGATGGACGGGCCGTGGTCGTTCCCAAGCACAAACGCGGCAGCCTGTCGGTGCGCACCCTGCGCTGAGGCCTGCTCAGATCAGGGTGGGTTCGCCCGCCCGGTCCAACGCCTTGGCGAAAACAGTCGGCAAGGCGGCGCGCGCCGTATCGAACGTCATCCACTCGTATTCGCCGCCGCCTTTCACCCGCGCCGTCCGCACAGTCAGGGTCAGGCTGAAATGGGTGAAGACATGCTCCACCGCCCCCGCCTCGCGCCAGTCGGCGGCGATGGGCGGCGACACCTCCACCGCCCCAACGACCCAGTCGCTGGTCGGCAGGCCCATCATCCCACCCAACAGCCCCTTGTCCGGTCGCCGCTCCAGTGCCACCCGCCCCTCAGTGTCGATCATCACATAGGCCACACCCTGACGATGCGGCCGCTCGGCCTTCTTCGTCTTGAGCGGATAGAGTTCCGGCGTCCCGCCCGCAAAGCCCAGACATTGATCGGTCAGCGGACAGAGGCCGCAGGTCGGCGATTTGGGACGACACACCGTCGCCCCCAGATCCATCAACGCCTGCGCCCAGTCGCCGGGTCGGTCATCCGTAATGAACTGTGCCGCCAGTCGCTTCAGCTCCGGCCTTGCGGCGGGCAGCGGC
>NZ_JABAZW010000062.1:0-27433 GCF_018608325.1 Brevundimonas sp.
GGCCAGGGCCGTAAACGCGGCGCCCGGCAGGGCGGCGGCGCGGGCGGCGGCGTCGGCCAGCGCATGACGAAAGACCAAAGCAAAGAAGCTGGACACGCCCAGCGCCCCATAGGCGCCCAGCCCCCAGACGGCGGCGGGCACATGAACGAACATGATCCGCACCGTCTCGCCCTGCTGATAATCGGCAGGCACGGTGAAGCTGAGCCAGCTTCCCACCGCCAGCAGAACGACGGCCGCCGTCCATAGAACGGGCGTCAGCGGCCCGGTGAAGGCCATGAAGCGCTGCGGATTTGACAGGCCGAACATCGGTCAGCGCTTACGCGGCGTCGCGGCGGGGGGCAAGTCGCAGCTTGACCTGCGGGCCGAACCGCTTCGAATCTTACGAAGCCTTAAGTAGGCGGCGTTGATGCAGGCCTGTAGCGGAGGCGCCTTCCAGATGGAGACGCCACGGATGAAAACCCCGCTTCTTTTCGCCGCCTCGGCGCTCGCCCTCGCCATGACCTCAGCGTCCGCCAGCGCGCAGACGCCGCCTGCATCTCCCCTAACTGAGGCGCGCGACTGGTCGGCGGTCCTGAAGCAGGATGCACAGGCCCTGCATGACGTCATTCTGGACAGCCATCCGGGCACGGTCGATCCGCTGAATCCTGCGTTTCGCGGACGTGTCGAAGCTGGTCTGGTTGAAGCGAACAGGCGTGCGGCGCTGACGACGGACGCGAGCGGATGGTGGTGGGCCATGCGCGCCTATGTGGCCGCGTTCGATGATGGTCACGTTCAGATATCGATGCAGGTTCCGGGCGGATTCCCGATCCGCTGGCCGGGCTTCCTGACGGTCTTCAAGGACGCGGATCAGGTGGTTGCAGATCGTGATGCGTCGGACGCCTCGACACCATCGCTGGGCGCCCGCCTGATCGACTGCGATGATGTACCCGCCGCACAGTTGGCGCAGGCGCGGATCGGCGAGTTCCGGGGACGCTGGTTCCTGCAGTCGCAACACGACCAGTTTGGTGACTGGATGTTCCTGAATGCCTCCAACCCCTGGCAGACCGAGATGCGCCAATGTCGCTTCGATATCGGCGGCCAGACGCGCACCTATGGCCTGAACTGGCGGCTGGCTGATGCAGACGACCTGAATGCGCGCCGCCTCAAACTGGCGCAGCGCGCGCACAACGGCTTCAACATCACGCGGCAGGACGATGGCGGCTATTGGCTGTCGATGCCGTCGTTCAATGCATCGCCGGACAGTGAGGCCTATGCCGGACTGACTGCTCTGTTGGCCGAGGCTGCGAACAGGGAGGCCGATCTTCACGCCGCGCCCTATGTGGTTCTGGATCTGCGTGGAAACGGCGGCGGTTCATCGCACTGGAGCCAGATGCTGGCCCTGACCCTGTGGGGCGAACCCTGGATACGGGCAAATCTGGAACAGACGGTCGAAGCGGTCGAATGGCGGCCGTCGAAAGACAACATCGCCTCGCTCGAGGCCTTCCGTGAAGAGATACGACAGGGCGGCGGCAGCGCGGACATGATCCAGTGGGCCGAAAAGGCGATCACTGGAATGACGCAGGCCCGCGCGGCAGGTCTGGCCTACTGGCGTGACGGCGATCCTGTCGAAGAGGTCGAGCAGACCGGTGCCGCGCCGTCCAACCCAAACAAGGGCCGCATCTATGTCCTGACCGATTCCGCCTGTGCTTCAGCCTGTCTGGACGCCGTCGATCTGTGGAAGGCGGTCGGTGCTGTTCAGGTCGGGCGAGAGACCTCGGCGGACACGGTCTATATGGAGGTGCGCAACGCAGCCCTGCCCAGCGGTCTGGCGGAGATCGGCGTGCCGATGAAGGTCTATCGCGGTCGGGCGCGCGGCAATAACGAACCTCAGTTGCCCAGCCATCTGTTCAACGGTGACATGAGCGACACAGCGGCTCTGGCGGCCTGGATACGGGAACTGAACAGTCGGTCCTGATCCTAGACCTGATCCTAGGCTTGGGCGTTCCTGACGGCTGCGGCGCCGGCGAAGGCGGTGATGACGGCGGCGAACAGGGTGTAGGCGCACAGGAAGGCCAGGGCCGGAACTGGCGACTGGCCGCTGGCGGCCCGCTCCAGCGCGCCTGCACCGAAGACGACGGGCGGGATGAACAGGGGCAGGACCACCACGGCGATCAACAGGCCGCCGCGCCGCGCGCCCAGAGCCAGCGCCGCGCCCAGCGTGCCGGTCAGGGCGAAGCCCGCCGCGCCGATCAGGGCGGACAGGGCAGTCAGGGGTGCAAGGGCGGGCGGCAGGCCCAGCAGCATGGCGGCGACCGGCGCCGTCAACGCCAGAGGCAGGCCGACGGCGATCCACTGAGCCAGAGCCTTGATCAGAACCACGGCCTCCAGCGGCAGATGGCCCAGCGCCAGCAGGTCCAGCGCCCCGTCGTCCAGATCACGCTCGAACAACCGCTCCAGCGACAGAAGCGACGCCAGCGCCAGCGCCAGCCAGGCGACGCCGCCAGCAACCGGACCAAGCGTGCGAAAATCGCCGCCGACAGCCAGCGGCAGAACCGCCGTCAGGCAGGCGAAAAAGCCGCAGGCCAGCAAGGGGCCGCCGCCACCGCTCCAGGCCAGATCAAGCTCGCGCTCCAACAGGACGCGGGTTGCGCCGCGCAGGCCCGGCGGGCGGGGTTCGAAACGGGTCCGGCTCATCCCAGCCCTCCCAGATCAAGGGTGCGGACGGGAATGGGCAGGGGGTCGTGGACCGCGGCGATGATCAAGCCGTCGGCCTCCAGATGGCGGCGCATCTGGTCGGCGAAGGCGTCGCGCCAACGGGCGTCCAGCGGCGCCATCGGCTCATCCAGCAGCCAAAGGGCGCGGGGCGACCCGCCCAGCCGCCCCATGGCCAGACGGCGGCGCTGACCGGCGGACAGGCGGCGCACCTCCAGGTCCAGCAGGGGCTGCAGCCCAAAGGCTTCAACGGCATGATCGAAACCATGCTGGGTGTGGCCCAGCCAGTCGCACTGGAAGCCCAGTTCCTCGCGCGCCGTGCGGGCCGTCTTCAGCCCGTCCTGATGGCCCAGAAAATGTGTTTCGCGTCCGCGCGCCTCGCGTTCAGCCAGCTGATTGCCGTCGCCGTCGTGAAAGATGACATCTCCGGCGTCGGGGCGCAGCAGGCCGGCGATGGCGCGCAGCAGGCTGGTCTTGCCCGCCCCGTTCGCCCCCGTCAGCGCCAGGGCCTCGCCCGCCTTAAGCTCAAGGTTCAGACCGGTGAATAGCCTGCGTTCGCCACGCGAGACGGCGATGTCGGTCAGGGTCAGGCTGTGGATCATGCGGGCGATCCGATCTGGGTGGCGATGTTGCGAACCCTTCTCAATGTCCACGTCAGGGGTGTGGACTCATGGACGGTGGGATCACGCAGGACTATATGCGCGGTTGCCGCAGCAGGCTTTCGCCGCGCGCGCAGGGGTCCTGTGAGCCGCTGCGTCTGTCGCGCGAAGGCGCAACCGGATTGTCGGGCGGCGCTGACCAGAGGAATACTCCATGCCGTCAATCGACAGCCTCAAGACCCGCCAGGACCTCGCCGTCGGGCGTAAGAAATACGCCTATTACAGCCTTCCCGCCGCTGAGGAAGCAGGGCTTGCCGGGATTTCCCGTCTGCCGCGCTCGATGAAGGTGCTGCTGGAGAACCTGCTGCGCAACGAAGACGGTGTTTCGGTCACCGAAGCCGACCTGAAGGCCGTGGCCGCCTGGATCGAGAACAAGGGCTCGGTCGAGCACGAGATCGCCTTCCGTCCGGCCCGCGTGCTGATGCAGGACTTCACCGGCGTTCCCGCCGTGGTCGATCTGGCCGCCATGCGCGACGCCATGTCCGCACTGGGCGCCGACGCCGCCAAGATCAACCCGCTGGTGCCCGTCGATCTGGTCATCGACCACTCGGTCATGGTCGACAATTTCGGCACGGCCAAGTCCTTCGGCCAGAACGTCGAGCGTGAGTATGAGCGCAATATCGAGCGCTACAACTTCCTGCGCTGGGGCTCGTCCGCCTTCAACAACTTCCGCGTCGTTCCCCCCGGCACCGGCATCTGCCACCAGGTGAACCTGGAGAACCTGGCCCAGACCGTCTGGACCATCGATGAAGGCAAGAAGACCGTCGCCTATCCCGACACCGTCGTCGGCACCGACAGCCACACCACCATGATCAACGGCCTGGCCGTTCTGGGCTGGGGCGTGGGCGGCATCGAGGCTGAGGCCGCCATGCTGGGCCAGCCGATCCCGATGCTGATCCCCGAAGTCATCGGCTTCAAGCTGACCGGCCGTCTGCCGGAAGGCGCGACCGCGACCGATCTGGTCCTGACCGTCACCCAGATGCTGCGTAAGAAGGGCGTGGTCGGCAAGTTCGTCGAGTTCTTCGGCGACGCCCTGCCGAACATGACGATCGAAGATCAGGCGACCATCGCCAACATGGCCCCGGAATACGGCGCCACCTGCGGCTTCTTCCCCGTCTCCGCCGCCACCATCGGCTATCTGACCGCCACGGGCCGCGACAAGGCGCGCGTCGCCCTGGTCGAAGCCTATGCCAAGGCTCAGGGCCTGTGGATCGACGAAACCTCGGAAGACCCGGTCTTCACCGACGTGCTGGAACTGGACATCTCGACCGTCGTGCCGTCGCTGGCCGGTCCCAAGCGTCCGCAGGACCGCGTTGAACTGACGACCGCCGCTCCGGCCTTCGAAACCGCTCTGAGCGAAGTCTTCAACCGTCCGTCCGACGCCCCGCGCGCCGATGTCGAAGGCCAGAAGTTCACGGTCGGCGACGGCGACGTGGTCATCGCGGCCATCACCTCCTGCACCAACACCTCCAACCCGTCGGTCCTGATCGCCGCCGGTCTGGTGGCGCGCAAGGCTCATGCGCTGGGCCTGAAGGCCAAGCCCTGGGTCAAGACCTCGCTGGCGCCCGGCTCGCAGGTCGTCACCGACTATCTGACCGACGCGGGCCTGCAAAAGGACCTGGACGCCCTGGGCTTCAACCTGGTTGGCTATGGCTGCACCACCTGCATCGGCAACTCGGGCCCGCTGGACCCGGCGATCTCCAAGGCGATCAACGACAACGCCCTGGTCGCCACCAGCGTCCTGTCGGGCAACCGCAACTTTGAAGGCCGCGTGAACCCGGATGTTCAGGCCAACTACCTGGCCTCGCCGCCGCTGGTCGTGGCCTATGCCATCGCCGGTTCGATGCGCATCGACATCACCAAGGACCCGATCGGTCAGGACAAGAAGGGCAATGACGTCTTCCTGAAGGACATCTGGCCGACCTCGCAAGAGATCGCCGACATCCAGAAGAAGTCGGTCACCCCGGCCATGTTCGCCAAGCGCTACAAGGACGTCTTCAAGGGCGACAAGCACTGGCAGGCGATCAAGGTCACCGGCGGCCAAACCTATGAGTGGGACGACAAGTCGACCTATGTCGCCAACCCGCCCTATTTCGAAGGCCTGTCGATGGAGCTGACCCCGGTTCAGGACATCGTGGAAGCCCGCGTCCTGGCCATCTTCGGCGACTCGATCACGACCGACCACATCAGCCCGGCCGGTTCGATCAAGAAGACCTCGCCCGCCGGCGTCTATCTGACCAACCACGGCGTCGAGGCGGCTGAGTTCAACAGCTACGGCGCCCGTCGCGGCAACCACGAAGTCATGATGCGCGGCACCTTCGCCAACATCCGCATCAAGAACCGCATCACGCCCGAAATCGAGGGCGGCGTGACCAAGCACTTCCCGTCGGGCGACACCATGTCGATCTACGACGCAGCCATGCGTTACCAGTCGGAAGGCCGTCCGCTGGTCGTCTTCGCAGGCAAGGAATACGGCACCGGCTCGTCGCGCGACTGGGCGGCCAAGGGCACCAACCTGCTGGGCGTCCGCGCCGTCATCGCCGAAAGCTTCGAGCGCATCCACCGTTCGAACCTGGTCGGCATGGGCGTGGTGCCGCTGCAGTTCAAGCAGGACGGCTGGCTGAAGCTGGGCCTGACCGGCGAAGAGATCGTCACCATCCGTGGCCTGACCGACGCCAACATCGGCAAGCTGAAGCCGCGTCAGGACCTGTGGGTCGAGCTGTTCCGTCCGTCGGACGGCAAGATGGCCCGCTTCCCGGTCCGCTGCCGCATCGATAACCAGACCGAGCTGGACTACCTGCGCGCAGGCGGCGTCATGCCCTACGTCCTGCGCAACCTCGCAGGCGGCCCCGAAGCCGAAGCCCCCATCGCCGCCGAGTAAGGCGAGGGTTCAGTCGAATACGGCAAAGGCCGGTGGAGCGATCCACCGGCCTTTTTCGTGGTCATAGGGGATGAGAAAATACGTCAGGTTCTGGCTTGAACTCGCGCGCTGGACTGTCTGCTCGCAGCACTGAACAGGGCGCGACTTCCCAAGGCGAGGAGCCAGCATCCGAGGCCGCCGTACAGAGTTATCCATCCGAACCCAACGCCAAGGGCCTGCTGGGCCAGATCCGCGGCAATGCCGGTATTGAGGCTGCCTGCCGCAACGCGCTCGGCGACCTGATGCAATACAGCGCCGTCCCTCAGGTTCACGCTTTGCGAAGCGGTGGTCAGATGAGCCAGAACGCCGTTGAACAGGATTGCACCCATGACGGCGATATTGATCGCAAGGGTGATCATGCGCGCGCTCATATCCAATCCGGACGCCATGCCTGCGCGGTCGCCAGAGACAACGCCGGTGGCGGTGTTGGTGACCGTGGTGTTCGTCAGGCCCAAACCAATACCCGCCAGCACCAGACCGGGCGCCAGGAGCGGCCAGCCTGCCCCTGACAGTTCGAGCGAGAGGCGCATCATCAACAGCCCCCCGCCAATGGCGAACAGCCCGCCCGGAATGACGAGCCCTGAGCCGAAGCGAAGCGAGAGACGTTCGGCCAGCGGCGGCACAACCAGTGTCGGCAAGGTATAGGCCAGCAGCGCCACGCCCACGGCTATCGAGGACAAGCCAAGACCGGCATGGAACCAGATCGGCAGATAGATGATCAGCGGCCAGAAGCTGATGTTCATCCCGACGGCGCCGACAAGCGCGGCTGAGAAGAACGGAACACGAAAGACCCCGAAGTCAAACATCGGATAGGCCACGCGTCGCTCGACCATCACAAAGGCGACGAAGCTGACGATGGAGACGAACAGGATCGCAAGCGACGTTGCGGATACAAGCCCCAGGCGTGGAGCCTCGGTGATGAAGGCGGTCAAAGCCAGAACGGCGATGGACAGGGTGAGTATGCCGGCGATGTCCAGGCGGCTGGCTTTCGGGTCTTTGGATTCCTGAACGCCGACAAACCCTAATGCGAAGGTTGGGAGGGCAAGGGCGGCGTGGACCAGGAAGACCCATTCCCACCCCGCGACAGCGATGATTCCGCTGCCGATAAGCGGGCCGAAACCCAGTCCGAAACCGAAGATGACGCCCCACCAGGCATAGGCCACGCTGCGTGCCTTGGGCTCGCGGAATTGGTGCGACAGGATGGCGACCTGACAGATCAGCATGACCCCGCCCGCGATCCCCTGCAAAAAGCGAGCGCCGATCAGGACGGCGATGTTGTCAGTCAGGCCGCACGCCAGTGACGTCAGGCCAAAAGCGGCGGTCCCGATCAGGAAGACCCGTTTGCGGCCAAACCGATCGGCGACGGCGCCAGCCGCCATCAACACGCTGGCGACCGCGACCGTATAGGCGTTCATGACCCATTGAAGCTGGATGAAGTCGGCGCCGAGCGTGCGTTCAAGCGTCGGCAGAATTACCGGCACGCTCGAAATCTCCAACCCGAACATCAAGGAGGATAGAGTGACAGCGGCGAGCGCCAGCGTGCTTTGGGATGGTCGGGACAGGGTCATGAAGGGGCAGGCTCGTACGTGCGCGGGACAGGGAGGGCATACTGCCGAGCGAGATAGTTGGTGCTTGACCATAACAAAACGAGATGATTACGGATTTCAGTAATATTGAATCTGGATAGATGAAATGAAGTCCCTTGATGTGGAAGCGGTCAGGATCTTCGTGGCTGTCGCCGACCTGCAGAGCTTCACCCGCGCGGCGGAGGCTCTGGGGACGACGCAGAGCGCGATCAGTGTGAAGCTGAAGCGGCTGGAGGATGGTCTGGGGCACCGGCTGATTGAACGCACACCACGTTCAGTACGGCTTTCCGCTCCCGGTGCTTTGTTCTTGGAGTCGGCGCGGGCGTTTCTGAGGGCGCATGAACAGGCCTTGTCGTCTTTGTCCGGAGATCGTCGTCACTTTGTTCTGGGCATCGCCGCCCATGTGGCCGGACCTGAAGTGTCTGTCTTGCTGGCGCGTCTCAATGCGCATGACCCCTGTCTGACGATAGAGGTTCGGCTGGAGAACTCGCGTGTACTGTTGGACGCTTTTGATCGTGGGGAACTGGATGCGGCGATCATCCGGCGTGAGGAAGACCGTCGTGACGGTGAAACCTTGGGGCCCGAGCATTTCGGTTGGTTCGCCGCCCCTCAGTTCGAGCGTCGAACAGGCGAACCTCTGCGATTGGCCGCGCTGTCGCCTGCCTGCGGCGTTCGCGACCTGGCGACCCGTGCACTGGATCAGGCCGGAATGAGTTGGAGCGAAGTCTTCCTGGGCGGCGGATCGTCCGCAGTCGATGCGGCGGTGGCGGCAGGATTGGCGACCTCTGTCTTTTCGCGTCGTCTGGCTCCCGCCGGTACGGTCGATATCGGTGAACGGTTCGGTTTGCCGCCGCTTCCGTCGTCGGAGATCGTACTTCACTCCACTCTGACGGACCCCAAGTCGAAAGCGGCGCTGCGGACCATCGCCAGCGCTTTTCGGGAGCACCGCACTTAGTATCCGCTGCTGGCCAATGCCGTCATCGCAGCTCGAAATTCTGAAAAAGGCCGGTGGATCGCTCCACCGGCCCTTCATTTTTGGCGCTAGGCCTTCCGCTTATTCAGCAGCGAAGCGATCCGCGTATTCGGGGATCTGGTCGAAGTTCATGTAGCGGTAGACCTCGTCGCGGGCGCCGTCGATGACGCCCATTTCGGTCATGTATTCCGCCACGGTCGGGATGCGGCCCAGCTTGGAGGCGACCGCCGCCAGTTCGGCCGAGGCCAGATAGACGTTGGAGCCCTTGCCCAGACGGTTGGGGAAGTTGCGGGTCGAGGTCGAGACGACGGTGGCGCCTTCCTTCACCTGAGCCTGGTTGCCCATGCACAGCGAACAGCCCGGCATCTCCATGCGTGCGCCTGCGCCGCCCAGGGTCGAATAGTGACCTTCCTTGGTCAGTTCAGCGGCGTCCATCTTGGTCGGCGGAGCCACCCACAGACGGGTCGGGATGTCCTTCTTGCCCTTCAGCAGCAGCGAGGCCGCGCGGAAGTGGCCGATGTTGGTCATGCACGAACCGATGAAGACCTCGTCGATCGGGGTCTCCTGCACCGACGACAGCAGGCGCGCGTCGTCGGGGTCGTTCGGGGCGCACAGGACCGGCTCGGTGACGTCGGCCAGATCGATCTCGATGACATGGGCGTATTCGGCGTCGGCGTCGGCCTCCAGCAGGGTCGGGGCGGCCAGCCAGGCCTCCATGGCGTCGATGCGGCGCTGCAGGGTGCGGGCGTCGGCGTAGCCATCGGCGATCATGTTCTTCATCAGCACGATGTTGGAGGTCATGTACTCGATGATCGGCTCTTGGTTCAGCTTGACGGTGCAACCCGCCGCCGAACGCTCGGCCGAGGCGTCGGTCAGTTCGAACGCCTGCTCCACCTTCAGGTCCGGCAGACCCTCGATCTCAAGCACGCGGCCCGAGAAGGCGTTGATCTTGCCCGCCTTGGCCACCGTCAGCAGGCCCTGCTTGATGGCGTAATAGGGGATGGCGTGGACCAGATCGCGCAGGGTAATGCCGGGCTGAAGCTCGCCCTTGAAGCGGACCAGGATGGATTCCGGCATGTCCAGCGGCATGACGCCGGTGGCCGCGCCGAAGGCCACCAGACCCGAACCGGCCGGGAAGGAGATGCCGATGGGGAAGCGGGTGTGGCTGTCGCCGCCGGTGCCGACGGTGTCGGGCAGCAGCAGACGGTTCAGCCACGAGTGGATCACGCCGTCGCCGGGACGCAGGGCCACGCCGCCGCGGTTCGAGATGAACTCGGGCAGTTCGCGGTGCGTCTTGACGTCGACCGGCTTGGGATAGGCGGCGGTGTGGCAGAAGGACTGCATCACCATGTCGGCCGAGAAGCCCAGGCAGGCCAGGTCCTTCAGCTCGTCGCGGGTCATCGGGCCGGTGGTGTCCTGCGACCCCACCGTGGTCATGCGCGGCTCGCAATAGGTGCCGGGACGGATGCCCTGACCTTCCGGCAGACCGCAGGCGCGGCCGACCATCTTCTGCGCCAGGGTGTAGCCCTTGCCGGTGTCCTCAGGCTCGACCGGCAGGCGGAAGACGGTCGAGGCGGCAAGGCCCAGCGTCTCACGCGCACGCGCCGTCAGCGAACGGCCGATGATCAGGTTGATGCGGCCGCCAGCCTGAACCTCGTCCAGCAGGACCTGGTTCTTCAGGGCGAAGGTCTCGACCACGGCGCCGTCGCGTTCGATCTTGCCCTCATAGGGATAGATGTCGATCACATCGCCCATGTTCAGGCTGGTGACGTCCACCTCGATCGGCAGGGCGCCAGAGTCTTCCTGGGTGTTGAAGAAGATCGGGGCGATCTTGCCGCCCAGGGTCACGCCGCCGAAACGCTTGTTCGGCACGAAGGGGATGTCCTGGCCGGTGGCCCAGATCACGCTGTTGGTCGCCGACTTGCGCGACGAGCCGGTGCCGACCACGTCGCCGACATAGGCGACCAGATGGCCCTTGGCCTTCAGGTCTTCGATGAACTGCATCGGGCCGCGCACGCCGTCCTGCTCGGGCGTGATGCCGGGGCGGGCGTTCTTCAGCATGGCCAGATAGTGCAGCGGAATGTCGGGGCGCGACCAGGCGTCGGGCGCGGGCGACAGGTCGTCGGTGTTGGTCTCGCCGGTGACCTTGAACACGGTGACGGTGATCTTGTCGGCGACCTTGTCGCGGCTGGTGAACCACTCGGCCTCGGCCCAGGATTCCAGCACGGACTGCGCGTTGGCGGCGCCGGGCTGCTTGCCGCTCTTGGCCAGTTCGGCGACGTCGTGGAAGAAGTCGAACATCAGGAGGGTCTTCTTCAGACCCTCGGCTGCGGTCTTGCCGACGGTCTCGTCGTTCAGCAGGTCGATCAGCGGCTTGACGTTATAGCCGCCGACCATGGTGCCCAGCAGCTCTGTGGCGCGCTCACGCGACAGCGACGGCACGGCGAAGTCGCCATGGGCCACGGCGGACAGGAAGGAGGCCTTGACCTTGGCTGCGTCGTCCACGCCGGGTGGAACACGGTGGGCCAGCAGGTCCAGCAGCTCCTGCTCGGATTCACCCGCAGGCGGGGCCTTGATCAACTCGATCAGGTCGGCGGTCTGCTGCGCCGAGAGAGGAAGCGGCGGAATGCCGAGGGCCGCGCGTTCGGCGACGTGAGAGCGATATGATTCCAGCATGTGCGGCCTTCCTTGATCGGGTCCACGATCCGGCCAGCCCGCAGGCCCGCCAAACCGCGCGGGGCCTTTCCCACATAAGGAATGGGGTCGCAATAGAAGCAGGGCCGATGCCGCTTCGACCTCCGTCGTAGACTGCAAGCGTGGCCCGCGCGCCTCAGTCCAGTTTCAGGGCCTCGGCCAGCAGGCGGGCTTCGGCGGCGCGCCAGGCGACGACGATTTCGCGGTGAGGCGGGGCGCCGTCGGCCTGGTTCTCGAAGGCGCGGATGGCGACAGACGGGTTGTCGGCCAGACCGGCCTGAACCGCCATCTTGGGCAGGAAGGAGACGCCCAGGCCTGAGCCGACCATCTGCACCAGCGTATGCAGGCTGGTGGCGGCGAAGACGTCGTCGCCGCGCGGCGCCTCGATGTCCAGCGCGGCCAGAGCGTGGTCGCGCAGGCAGTGGCCGTCTTCCAGCAGGATCAGATCCTCGGCGCGCAGCGAACCGGGGCGGATCGGGCCGGGCGCGGCCAGCGGATGGTCGTGCGGGGCGGCGGCCATGATCTCGTCATCGCCGATGCGGGCGTGTTCGATGCCGGGCGCCTCATAGGGCAGGGCGATGACGGCGGCGTCGATCTGACCGGCCTTGAGCGCGGCGATCAGGCGTGGCGTCAGGTCCTCGCGGATGAACAGCTTCAGGTTCGGATAGGCGGATTTCACCGACGGCAGTTTGCGCGGCAAGAGGAAGGGGGCGACAGTTGGGATGACGCCCAGCCGGAACCGGCCCGACAGCGGGCGGCCCGCATTCTTGGCGGCCTCGACCAGATCCTCGGTGCGGGCCAGCACGTCCTCGGCCCGGCGCACGGCCTCGGCGCCGACGGCGGTCAGCAGGACGGCGCCACGTGTGCGTTCCACCACAGGCGCGCCCAGAATCCGCTCAAGCTCCTGCACGCCCGCGCTGAGGGCGGGCTGGCTGACATGGGCGGCGTCGGCGGCGCGCGAGAAGCTGCCGTGCTCGGCCAGAAGCTTGAGATACTGGAGCTGTCGCAGGGTGGGGAGCATATGCGACAAATAGAACGATCTTATCTCGGGATCAAATATTATCGATTGGAGTTATCGCTTGGTCTGGCGCTCAATAGCCGCGTCATCAGAAAGGTCTTCGCCATGTCCGACGCCAAAACGCCCCCGATCCTGACCACCAGCGCAGGCGCGCCGGTCGCCGACAACCAGAACAGCCTGACGGCGGGGCCGCGGGGCCCGGTGCTGATGCAGGACTGGCAACTGCTGGAGAAGCTGGCGCACCAGAACCGCGAACGCATCCCCGAACGGGTCGTCCACGCCAAGGGCTGGGGCGCGCACGGCACGCTGCGGATCACGGGTGACATCTCGAAATACACCCGCGCCAAGGTGCTGCAGCCGGGGGCGGAGACGTCGATGCTGGCCCGGTTCTCGACCGTGGCGGGTGAGATGGGCGCGGCGGACCATGAGCGCGACGTGCGCGGCTTTTCGCTGAAGTTCTACACCGAGGAAGGCAACTGGGACCTGGTGGGCAACAATACGCCCGTCTTCTTCGTGCGTGATCCGCTGAAATTCCCCGATTTCATCCATACGCAGAAGCGCCATCCGCGCACCAATCTGCGCAGCCCCACGGCCATGTGGGACTTCTGGTCACAGTCGCCGGAGAGCCTGCATCAGGTGACGACCCTGTTCTCGGATCGCGGTCTGCCGATCACGCCGATGCACATGAACGGCTATGGCTCGCACACCTACAGCCTGATCAATGCGGCGGGCGAACGCCACTGGGTCAAGTTCCACTTCAAGACCCGCCAGGGCCACAAACACTACACCAACGCCGAGGGCGAACAGGTGATCGGCCAGTCGCGCGAGGGCTATCAGGAGGCCCTGTTCGGGGCCATCGAGAGCGGCGCCTTCCCGCAGTGGACGGTGCAGGTCCAGATCATGAGCGAGGCCGAGGCGGAACTGACCAGCTACAACCCCTTCGACCTGACCAAGGTCTGGCCGCATGGCGAGTTCCCGCCCATCGAGATCGGGGTGCTGGAGCTGAACCGCAACGCCGACAACTATTTCGCCGAGATCGAACAGGCCGCCTTCAGCCCGTCGAACATCGTGCCGGGCATAGGGCATTCGCCGGACAAGATGCTGCAGGCGCGGGTGTTCTCCTATGCCGACGCCCACCGTTATCGACTGGGCACCCACTATGAGGCCCTGCCGGTGAATGCGCCCAAATGCCCGGTGCATCACTATCACAAGGACGGGGCGATGCGGTTCTTTGCCAACAACCCGAACCCGGACGCCTATTATGAGCCGAACAGCTTTGGCGGGCCGGTGGAGGCGCCGGAATACCGCGAGCCGCCGCTGAAAATCACCGGCGACGCAGACCGCTGGAACCATCGCGAAGGCAACGACGACTACAGCCAGCCGCGCGCCCTGTTTGAACTGTTCGACGCCGGCGAGCGCCAGCGGCTGTTCTCCAACATGGCCGCCGCCCTGCAGGGGGTGCCGGACTTCATTCTGGAGCGCCAGTTCGCCCATCTGGAGCAGGTGCATCCCGACTATGCCGCAGGCGTCCGTGCGGCGGTTGAGGCCGATAAGGCCAAGGCCGGGGAAGACCCGACCACTCTGCCGATGCATCTGCGCGCGGCCCGTGGTCTGGAGATCGCAGAATAGTCTGGCGCGGACAGGTTAGGAGACCGAGACGGACTTGGGCCGGGCGTCGAAAGACGTCCGGCCTTTCTGCTAGAAAGGCCTCAGGAGACTTGCCCATGACCCTGACCGCCCTGATCGACGCCATCCCGGAGCATGGGCGCGAGGTCGCGCGCAATCTGGCGGTTCTGGTCGAGGATGCCACCCTGACGGACCAGCAGAAGTGGGGCTGTTTCCTGGCCTGCGCGCACGGCATCGGGGCGGCATCGGTGGTGCGGGCGTTCGAGGCTGAGGCGCAGGCGCGGTTGTCGCCGGAAGCGGCGGACGCCGCACGGTCAGCAGCGGCCCGGATGGGCATGACCAACATCTATTACCGGGCGCTGCACCTGATGCGGAACCGCGAATATGAAGCCATGCCGACCCGGCTGCGGATGAATCTGGCGGCCCCGGTCGGGGTGGAGCGGCTGGATTTCGAGCTGTGGGCGCTGGCGGTGTCGGCGATCAATGGTTGCGGCGCCTGTCTCGACGCGCATGAGGGCGAGTTGAAAAAACATGGCGTCGAGCCTGCCGTCGTCCAGACCGTGCTGCGCATCGCCGCCGTGGTTCATGCCGCCAGCCGGGTGATCGCCTCGGCTGAGGCGGTCGCTTCAGCTTAGGGGTAAGGTATTCAGCGTCAGGCGTCATTCCGGGGCGTCCGAAGGGCGAACCCGGAACCCAGGAGGCTCGCAACCTACGTGGAACCTCTTCAGCAGTATGACTGCGGCCCTGGGTTCCGGGTTCTTCGCTTCGCTCAGCCCCGGAATGACGAGCGGAGAGGTTGTGCTTCGAAAGGCGACGCCGCCTAGCTCAGCGGCTTCAGCCTGATTTCGAACAACTGCGGCCAGCGTTTGCCGGTGACGAACAGGCGCTTGCCCGCCGCATCCCAGGCGATGCCGTTCAGGACATCGTCGTTCGGGTCCATGCCGGGGTCATTGGGAACTAGGCTGCTGAGGTCGATGAAGGCCTTCACCTGTCCGGTCGCCGGGTCGATGCGGGCGATGCGGCTGTCCTGCCAGATATTGGCCAGCAACTCGCCGTCGACCCATTCCAGCTCATTGATCTGGTCCAGCGGCTGGCCGTTGGCGGTGACGGTGATGCGGCCGGTCTCGGCCAGGGTCTCGGGGTCGAAGAAGCGGATCTGGTCGGTGCCGTCGCTCATGATCAGGCGGGCGCCGTCATTGGTCAGGCCCCAGCCCTCGCCTGTGTAGGAGAACCCGCCCAGGGCCGAGAAGTCGTCCAGCTTCCAGATGAAGCCGATCTGGTTGCGCCAGGTCAGATTATAGAGCTTGCCGTTCAGCGCCGTGGAGCCTTCGCCGAAATAGATGGTCGGCAGGTCGCGCTGGCGCAGCACCTGTCCGGTCTCCAGTCGGACCTGCCGGATGAAGGACGGATACAGGCCCGTGCTCTCGTAAAGGTCGCCGTCATGGAAGAAGAGGCCCTCGGTGAAGGCCTCGTCGTCATGGGGATAGGCCTTGACCACCTCGAAGCCCTGAACCGGAACCTCGGCATTGGCCCGCAGGCCCGCGCCCGTCGCCAGCATGAGGCCGAGATAAAACGCGGCCAGAAGCGACGACGGACGGGACATGGGCGTCAGACCTTTTCTGCGGCCTCCGCCTCGGCCTTGACGGCGCGGGCTTCGGCCTGATCAGCCTCGGCGCGGGCACGCTCCGCCAACTCCTTCTTGGTGGAGGAGCGACGGTTCAGCATGTTCAGCGCCTCGACACCGGCCGAGAAGGCCATGGCAGCGTAGATGTAGCCCTTCGGCACGTGGAAGCCAAAGCCGTCTGCGATCAGAACCATGCCGATCATCAGCAGGAAGCCCAGGGCCAGCATGACCACGGTCGGGTTCTTGTTGATGAAGTTGGCCAGAGGATCCGCGGCCAGCAGCATCACGGTCACGGCGACCAAAACCGCCACCACCATGATCGGCAGATGCTCGGTCATGCCGACAGCCGTCAGGATCGAGTCGATCGAGAAGACGATGTCCAGAATGATGATCTGGAAGATGGCCGCGCCCGCGTTGGTGATCATCACGTCCTTCTTGTCCAGGACGGCGGGCGAAGGCGTCGGGTCCACGCTGTGGTGGATTTCCTTGGTGGCCTTCCAGACCAGGAACAGGCCGCCTGCGATCAGGATCAGGTCCTTCCACGAGAAGGAATTGCCCATGACCGTGAAGACCGGCTGAACCAGGCCGACCAGCCAGGCGATGATGGACAGAAGCGCCAGCCGCATGATCAGCGCCAGGCCGATGCCGATGCGCCGCACCTTGGAGCGCTGGTGCTCCGGCAGCTTGTTCGAAAGGATCGAGATGAAGATGAGGTTGTCGATCCCCAGCACCACCTCCATCACGATGAGGGTCACCAATGCGGCCCAGGCGGCCGGATCGGAGAACAGGGGGATGATGCTGTCGAGCATTGAGGTTGGGGGTCCTAGGGGGAAAACGTGAAGCGAAATCGCTAGGGCCGCGCTTGGTTCCGATCAAGCGGGCGGGTGCGGCGTTATGGTCGCACCCAGCCGTGAGACAGGGGCGCACAGCCTTGACGCGCGGCGTTATCGCGCAGGCATCGACCTTGGTGGGCCATCACACAATGTTGCGAGCAGCAAAACCCCGTGCTATCAGGCGCCCGGCTTGAAGGGGGCGTATTCACGGATACGGCCTCTGTCGTGCTTTTCCTAAGCATTTCAAGCTTCTGACCGGTGTGATCCTCACAATCGGTCGCGACCCTGACACAACGACCTCGGACCCTAATCAGTGGCTGATGATTTCAGAACGACGGAAGTCGGCGATCGATACGCACAGGCGCTGTTTGATCTGGCGTTGGAAACTGGCCGTCTGGACGCTGTCCGCGCCGACCTGCAGTCGCTGAAGGCGGCCTGGATCGACAGCGCAGACCTGCGCCGCCTGGCCACCTCGCCGGTGATCGCCGCTGCGGATCAGGCCAAGGGGCTGGTCGCCATCGCCGCCAAGGCCAAGTTCGAAAAGACCACGTCCAACTTCCTGGGCCTGCTGGCGCAGAACCATCGCGCCAAGGATCTGCCGGGCGTGATCGCTGGCTTCGACGCCCGCTACGCCAAGCACGCCGGCATCGTCGCCGCAGAGGTCGTGTCGGCCCAGGCGCTGGACGCCAAGCAGGTCGCCGCAATCACCGCTGCTCTGTCCAAGGCTTTGGGCAAGGCGCCGGAACTGACCGCCCGCGTCGATCCGTCGATCCTGGGCGGCCTGAAGGTCAAGGTCGGCTCGAAGCTGTTCGACGCCTCGCTGAAGACCAAGCTCGACCAGATGAAGTTCGCCCTCAAGCGGGCCTAAGCCCCGCCCCGATCCACAAGAATGTAGCGCGCCTGAACGGCGCAACCGCAAAGACTGAAGAACAGAGAGCCCGTCATGGACATCCGCGCCGCTGAAATCTCGGCCATCCTCAAGTCGCAGATCGCCAACTTCGGCGTCGAAGCCGACGTTTCCGACGTCGGCAGCGTGCTGTCGGTCGGCGACGGCATCGCCCGCATCCACGGTCTGGACAACGTCCAGGCCGGTGAAATGGTCGAGTTCCCCAAGGCTGGCGTGAAGGGCATGGCCCTGAACCTGGAGCGCGACAACGTGGGCGCCGTGATCTTTGGCGCTGACGCCGCGATCGCCGAAGGCGACGACGTTCGCCGCCTGGGTGAAATCGTGGACGTGCCGGTCGGCAAGGGTCTGCTGGGCCGCGTCGTCAACCCGCTGGGCGAGCCGATCGACGGCAAGGGCCCGATCGAGTTCACCGAGCGCCGCCGCGTGGACGTCAAGGCTCCGGGCATCATCCCACGTAAATCGGTTCACGAGCCGATGCAGACGGGCATGAAGGCCATCGACACCCTGATCCCCGTTGGCCGTGGTCAGCGCGAGCTGATCATTGGTGACCGTCAGGTCGGCAAGACGGCCGTCGCCGTCGACACCATCCTGAACCAGAAGGCCGTCAACAAGACCGATGATGAATCGGCCAAGCTGTACTGCATCTATGTCGCCGTCGGCCAGAAGCGTTCGACCGTTGCGCAGATCGTGAAAGCGCTCGAAGAAGCCGGCGCGATGGAATACACCATCGTTGTCGCCTCGACCGCGTCCGAGCTCGCGCCGCTGCAGTTCCTGGCGCCGTTCGCCGGCACCGCCATGGGCGAGTATTTCCGCGACAACGGCATGCACGGCCTGATCATCTATGATGACCTTTCCAAGCAGGCTGTGGCTTATCGCCAGATGTCCCTGCTGCTGCGCCGTCCGCCCGGCCGTGAAGCCTACCCGGGCGACGTCTTCTACCTGCACAGCCGCCTGCTGGAGCGTTCGGCCAAGCTGAACGAAGACTACGGCTCGGGCTCGCTGACCGCTCTGCCGATCATCGAAACACAAGCCAACGACGTTTCGGCCTACATCCCGACCAACGTGATCTCGATCACCGACGGCCAGATCTTCCTGGAATCGGACCTGTTCTATCAGGGCATCCGTCCGGCCGTGAACGTCGGCATCTCGGTGTCGCGCGTGGGTTCGTCGGCTCAGACCAAGGCGATGAAGAAGGTCGCCGGCACCATCAAGGGCGAGCTGGCCCAGTATCGTGAAATGGCCGCCTTCGCCAAGTTCGGCTCGGACCTGGACGCTTCGACCCAGAAGCTTCTGGCCCGCGGCGCCCGCCTGACCGAGCTGCTGAAGCAGCCGCAATACTCGCCGCTGGCGATGGAAGAGCAGGTTGTGTCGGTTTACGCCGGTACGCGCGGCTATATCGACGGCATCGCCGTCGGCGACGTGGGTCGCTTCGAGAAGGAGTTGCTGGCGCGCATCCATGCGAACCACGCCTCGCTGCTCGAAGGCATCCGCACTAAGAAGGACCTGACCTCGGACCTCGAAGCCGAGCTGAAGGAAATCCTGGCCGCCTTCGTCAAGACCTTCGCCTGAACCCCGCCGGATAGCTGAGAGAGTAGCGCCGGATGGCCAGCCTCAAGGAAATGCGCAATCGGATCGGAAGCGTGAAAGCCACGCAGAAGATCACGAAAGCCATGCAGATGGTCGCCGCGGCCAAGCTGAAACGCGCCCAGGATCAGGCCGAAAGCGCCCGTCCCTATGCGCAGAAGATGGCCTCGGTCATCGCCAACCTGGCCGCTGGCGTCTCGGGCGCTGATGCGCCCAGGCTGCTGGCCGGCACGGGCGATGAGAAGCGTCACCTGATCGTGGTCGCCACGGCGGACAAGGGTCTGGCGGGTGGTTTCTCCACCAACGTCATCCGCGCCGCTCGCGAACGGATCAACAGCCTGATCGCGTCCGGCAAGGACGTGAAGATCATCGCTGTGGGCCGCAAGTCGCGTGACCAGTTGACGCGTCTGTACGCAGACAAGGTGATCCACACCTTCGAACTGTCGGCGCACAAGACAATCGGCCTGCCTTCGGCCCAGCCGGTCGCCGAAATGATCGCCACGGCGTTCGAGGACGGTCAGGCCGACGTGGTCACTCTGTTCTACAGCCAGTTCAAGTCGGTGATCCAACAGGTTCCGACCGGCAAGCAGCTGATCCCGGCCGTGGTCGAGGGCGATGCGCAGCCGATCGACCTGAACGGCGCGGTCTATGAGTATGAGCCGTCGGAAGAGGAAATCCTTGAAACCCTGCTTCCGCGCAACCTGACGACCCAGATCCTGGCTGCTCTGTACGAGAACCAGGCGGGCTTCTTCGGTTCGCAGATGGCGGCGATGGACAACGCCACGCGCAACGCGGGCGACCTCATCAATGCCTTGACGCTGCAATACAACCGCAAGCGCCAAGCCCAGATCACTACCGAACTGATCGAGATCATCGCCGGCGCCGAAGCCCTCTGATCCCGACCGCACAGACATTCCGATACGGACCCCAGCCATGACCGACACCGTCGCCAAGAAACCCGCTGCCAAGAAACCCGCCGCCAAGAAGGCGCCCGCCGCCTCGGCTGCGACCGGCGCCACCGCAACCGGCCGCATCGCCCAGGTCATCGGCGCCGTCGTTGACGTCGAGTTCACCGGCGCCCTGCCGGCGATCCTGAACGCCCTGCACACCCAGAACGTTGACCAGAAGACGGGCGAGCCCTTCACCCTGGTGCTGGAAGTTGCTCAGCACCTCGGCGAGAACATGGTCCGCACCATCTCGATGGACACGACCGAAGGCCTGACGCGCGGCCAGGCCGTGACCGACACCGGCACCTCGATCCAGACCCCGGTCGGTCCGGGCGTGCTGGGCCGCATCATGAACGTCGTCGGCCAGCCGATCGACGAAGCCGGTCCGATCCAGACCACGGAATACCGCCCGATCCACCGCGAGGCTCCGACCTTCGAGGAACAGACGACCTCGTCTGAAATCCTGGTCACGGGCATCAAGGTGATCGACCTGATCTGCCCCTACACCAAGGGCGGCAAGATCGGCCTGTTCGGCGGCGCCGGCGTCGGCAAGACCGTCACCATGCAGGAACTGATCAACAACATCGCCAAGGCTTACGGCGGTTATTCGGTTCTGGCCGGCGTGGGTGAGCGCACCCGCGAAGGCAACGACCTGTATCACGAGATGATCGAGTCCAACGTGAACGTGGACCCGACCAAGAACAACGGCTCGACCGAAGGCTCCAAGTGCGCCCTGGTTTACGGCCAGATGAACGAGCCTCCCGGCGCCCGCGCCCGCGTCGCCCTGACCGGTCTGGCCCAGGCCGAGTATTTCCGCGACGAAGAAGGCAAGGACGTTCTGCTGTTCGTCGACAACATCTTCCGCTTCACCCAGGCCGGTTCGGAAGTGTCGGCTCTGCTGGGCCGTATCCCGTCCGCCGTGGGCTATCAGCCGACGCTGGCGACCGAGATGGGCAACCTGCAAGAGCGCATCACCTCGACCAAGAAGGGCTCGATCACCTCGGTCCAGGCCATCTACGTCCCGGCCGATGACCCCACCGACCCGGCGCCTGCTGCTTCGTTCGCCCACTTGGACGCAACGACCATGCTGTCGCGTGACATCGCCGCCCAGGCCATCTTCCCGGCTGTTGACCCGCTGGACTCGACTTCGCGAATCATGGACCCGCTGGTCATCGGCGAAGAACACTACCAGGTCGCCCGTTCGGTCCAGGAAGTGCTGCAACAGTACAAGGGCCTGAAGGACATCATCGCCATCCTGGGCATGGATGAGCTGTCGGAAGAGGACAAGCTGGTCGTTTCGCGCGCCCGCAAGATCCAGCGCTTCCTGTCGCAGCCCTTCTTCGTGGCCGAGCAGTTCACCAACTCGCCCGGCAAGTTCGTCGAGCTGGCCGACACGATCCGCTCGTTCAAGGGCATCGTGGCTGGTGAGTACGACCACCTGCCGGAATCGGCCTTCTACATGGTCGGCGCCATTGAAGAGGCCGTCGCCAAGGCCGAGAAGATGGCTGCGGAAGCCTGATCATGGCTGGAAAGCTGAACTTCTCTCTCGTCTCGCCGGAACGCGAGGTCTTCTCGGGCCTCGTGGACCAGGTCGATGCACCGGGCGTCGAGGGCGACTTCGGCGTCCTGCCGGACCACGCCCCCTTCATGACCGCGCTGCGCGAAGGTCTGGTCACTGTCTATAACGGCGGCGCCAAGACCCAGTACGACGTCAAGGGCGGCTTCGCCGACGTCAACGGCGAAGGCCTGACCATCCTGGCCGAACAGGCCGCCGAGGTCGCCGCGGCCTGATCCTGATTTAAGGATCGAAACGATTTGAGGCCCTGTGCTCCGGCACAGGGCCTTTTTCGTGCGCGCTTGCCGGGTTAGGACCAAGTCCATGACCGACGCCCTCGAAATCCACGGCCAGAACGATCCGCGCTTTGATGCGGTGCGCGAGGCCTTCGCCGCCAACTTCACCGATGCGCCCGAGGGGCTGAACGAACAGGCGGCGCGGTTCAGCGTGTTGATCGAAGGCGAGGCGGTCGTGGACCTGTGGGCGGGGCACGCCGATACGGCGAAGACGACGCCGTTCACGGATACGACCCTGACCTCGGTGTTTTCGACCGGCAAGGCGGTGATGGCGCTGCTGGCGGCAACCGCCGTCGAGGCGGGTGAACTGGATTATGACCAGGCGGTCGCCTCCCTGTGGCCCGAGTTCGGGGCGGCGGGAAAACAGGATGTGACCGTGGCGCAACTGCTGAGCCACCAGTCCGGCCTGCCGGGCTTCTCAGAGGCGGTTGAACCCTCCATCTGGTTCGACGCTCAGGCTGTGGTCGACAAGCTGGCGGCGCAGGCCCCGATGTGGGCGCCGGGAACCGCGTCCGGCTATCACCCGATCACGGTGGGCTATCTGGCCAATGAGGTGTTCCGCCGTGCGACCGGCCGGACCATGGGCCAGACCCTGCGCGAAGACTTCCCCGATCTGGATTTGTGGATCGGCCTGCCTGACAGCGAGCATGGCCGCGTCGCCCAGATGCGAAAGCCGACGGCGGCGCCCAGCCTTGGGACCATCGACCCGATCAAACAGGCGGCCTTCCTGGATCGCGGCTCGGCGCCGGCCGGTCGGGGTTCTGCAGAGTGGCGGCGGATGGAGATTCCATCGGCCAATCTGCACGGCACGGCGCTGGGGCTGGCGAAACTGTTGGGCGTGGTCGCCAATGAGGGACGGCTGGACGGCCGTTCGATCCTGTCGGGCCAGACGCTGGAGCAGCTGACCCGTGAACGCATCCACGGTCAGGACAAGGTGCTGCCCTATGTCATCAGCTGGGCGGCGGGCCTGATGCGCAATGACGGGCTGAACGTCTTTGGCCCGAACGAGGCCTGGGGCCATTACGGCTGGGGCGGGTCGATGGCGATGGCGGACCCGTCGCAGCGGCTGTCGGCGGCCTATGTGATGACGCGCCAGTCGCCCCACCTGATCGGCGATCCCCGCCCCCGGCGCCTGCTGGAGGCGGTTTACGCCGCCCTCTAGACCGTCTCCACCGCGCGAATGGCCTCGCGGGCGGCGCGGCTGCGGCGGAAAGCGGCTGCGGCGAAGACGCCTGCCCCGGCCCAGATGAAGCCGAAGGAGATGATCCGCAGCAGGGTCAGCTTCTCGCCTGCCCAGACGCCGCAGGCGAATTGAAGCGTCGGCGCCAGGAACTGGATGAAGCCCACCGTCGACAGGGGCAGGCGCCGCGCCGACCAGGCGAACAGGGCCAGAGGGATCACGGTCGCGGGGCCGCTGAACAGGGCCCAGGCCAGCCCCGTGGGTGACGAGAAGCCCACGGCCTGCCCATGGGTGACCAGCCAGCCCAGGAAGGTCGCGCCGATGGGCAGCAGCACCAGACATTCGACGAAAAGGCCGGTCTGGGCCGAGGCCTGAACCCGTTTCCGGATCACCGCATAGGCGCAGAAGGTCAGGGCCAGGGTCAGGCCGATGATCGGCACATGGCCAAGCGCAATGGTCTGGATCACGACGCCCACAGCCGCCAGCCCAATGGCCAGACCGCTGAGCCGGTCGATCTTCTCACGGAACAGCACAGCCCCCGCCGCCATGTTGAGCAGGGGATTGATGTAGTAGCCTAGGCTGGCTTCCAGCGTCGCATGGTGGGTGGTGGCGACGACGTAGAGGCTCCAGTTCGTGCCGATCAGCAGAGCCGATACGATCAGCCAGCCGAAGATGCGCGGATTGGACAGGGCCTTGCGCGCCTCGGCCGACTGGCCCGCCAGCAGCAGGACGATGGCGGCGATGAACACCGACCAGACCGCCCGGTGCGCCAGTATCTCAGGCGCCGTGAACCCATGCGCCGCCATGGCCATGAACAGCAGCGGCAGCAGCCCCCACAGGGTGTAGCAGGCGATGGCCGTGCCGACGGCGCGGCCGTCTGTAGGCGTGGCTGTGGCGGTTGCGCTCATGGCGGCAGGCTTTCGTTTCGTCCGGGGAGGAACGTAGAGCGGGCAACGGGCTCGTCATCCTCCGGGCCGCGCGCAGGCGCTGCCGAAGGATGACGAAAGCTGGAGATCAGATGGTGATGGAGCGATAGCCGGACGAGGACTTGATGACGCCCGTCTCGTCCAGAAGCTGGGCGATCTGGATGGCGTTCAGGGCCGCGCCCTTGCGCAGGTTGTCCGACACCACCCACAGGTTCAGGCCGTTCTCGATGGTCGGGTCCTTGCGGATGCGCGACACATAGACGGCGTGTTCGCCTGCCGCATCGACGGGGGTGATATAGCCGTCGTGCTCCTGCTTATCGATGACCAGCACGCCCGGCGCCTCCCGCAGGATGGCGCGGGCTTCGTCCGGGGCGATGGGGCGGTCGAACTCGACGTTCACGGCCTCGGAGTGACCCACGAAGACCGGCACGCGCACGCAGGTGACGGTGACCTGAATGTTCGGGTCCAGCATCTTGTGCGTCTCGTCCGACATCTTCTGCTCTTCGTCGGTCGAACCGTCTTCGAGGAACGAGCCGATGTAGGGGATGACGTTGAAGGCGATCTGTTTGGGGAATTTCTTGGGACGCGCATCGCCCAGGCCGTAGATGGCCTTGGTCTGGTTCCACAACTCGTCCATGCCTTCCTTGCCGGCGCCGGACACCGACTGATAGGTCGAGACGACCACCCGCTTGATCTTGGCCGCGTCATGCAGCGGCTTCAGCGCCGTGACCAGCTGGATGGTCGAGCAGTTGGGGTTGGCGATGATGTTCTTCTTGGTCGCGTCCTTGATGGCGTCCGGGTTCACCTCCGGCACGATCAGCGGCACGTCGGCGTCCTTGCGGAAGGCCGAGGAGTTGTCGATCACGATGGGACCGGCCTTGCCGATCTTTTCGGACCATTCCTTGGACACCGCACCGCCTGCCGACATCAGGACGATATCGACGGAGGAGAAGTCGAACTGTTCGATGTCTTGGCATTTGATGGTCTTGTCGCCGAACGAGACTTCCACGCCCTTGGACTTGCGCGAGGCGATGGCGTGAATCTCATCCACGGGGAATTCGACTTCCTCCAGGATGTTCAGCATTTCGCGGCCCACATTGCCCGTGGCTCCGACGATGGCGACGCGATAACCCATGATGCTTGTCCTTCGGACGCGCTAACGCTCGGCTCAGCGGAGCCTCGCTGCTTGAGCGCGATTTATGGTGTGTTGTGCATTTAGGCGTTCGCAGCCGCGAAGCAATCGCTTTTCGGCGCGGGGGACTTTAAGCAGGGCCGCCATGACCTCCCGTATCCGCAACGCCTACGATATCCGCGTGGAAGAAGGCGTTCTGACGCCCGATCCGGCCCAGGCCGACGTCATCACCGCGTTGGAGCGGTTGGAAACCGATCTGGGCAAGCGTGGCCTGTTCGGTAAGCCGCCAGAGGTGCGCGGCGTCTATCTGTGGGGACCGCCCGGACGGGGCAAGTCGATGCTGATGGACCTGTTCTATTCGGCGACGCCCGAGCCGCGAAAGACGCGCGCCCACTTCCACGCCTTTATGGCCCGCATCCACGATCTGGTGAAACAGTGGCGCGAGGGCGACGCCAGGACGCGCAAGGCCGTGTTCGGCACGCATAAGGGCGACGATCCGATCCCGCCGATCGCCAAGCTGATCGCCTCGGAAGCCCGGCTGCTGTGTTTCGATGAGCTGCAGGTCACAGACATCGCCGACGCCATGATCCTGGGGCGGCTGTTCGAGGCCCTGTTCGAGGACCGGGTGGTGCTGGCCATCACCTCCAACCGCGCGCCGGAGGAGTTGTACAAGAACGGCATCAATCGCCAGCTGTTCACCCCCTTCATCGACATCATCCGCCAGCGCTGCGTGGTGGTGGAAACGGCGGGTGCGCGCGACTGGCGGCTGGACCGGATGACCTCGGCCCAGGTCTGGCACACGCCGGATGACCGCGCGGGTTTCGACGACCTGTGGCGCGAACTGAAGGGCGGAGAGCCGGAAGAACCGGCGCATCTGACCGTGCTGGGCCGCGATGTGGTCGTTGACCGCACTGTGGGATCGATGGCGCGGGCGACCTTCAACGACCTGTGCGCCAAGCCGCTGGGCCCGCAGGACTATCTGGCCATCGCCCAGCGGTTCCACACGCTGTTTCTGGAAGATGTGCCGATCCTGAGTTCGGCCAACCACCATGAGGCGCGGCGTCTGGTGACCCTGGTGGACGCGCTTTACGAGGCCAAGACCAAGCTGATCGTGCTGGCGGCGGCCAAGCCTGAGGCCCTCTATACCGAGGGCGTCGGCGCATTCGAGTTCGAACGCACCGTGTCGCGCTTCAACGAAATGCAGAGCAAGGACTGGCTGGCGCACGTTCGCGATTGACGGCTAGGGTGAGGGCTCAACCGGAGAGTTCCCGATGCGCCGCCTCGCCCTGACCGCCGCCCTTCTGATGACTGTCGCGCCTGTGGCGGCGGCGCCGGCGCTGGCCCAGACCCCGGCTGTCGCACCTGCGTCCAGCGGCCTGCGGGCGGCCGATGTCAGCGCCTGGCTGACGCGACTGGGCGGACAGGTCGGGCCGGTGCAGACGGCGGACGGCCAGACCTGGTTTGCAGTCAATAATGCGGGCCTGACCTGGGCGGTCTTCTTCAACAGCTGTCAGGGCGATCTGTGTCAGGACGTGCAGTTCAGCGCCGTCGTGGCCAGCCCGGCGGTGACGCTTGATGTCACCAACACCTGGAACCGCGAGAACCGCTTTCTCAAGGCCTTCTATACGGCGGGCGCGGACGGCAAGGCCCCAACGGCTACGGCCCAGTATGATGTGCTGACCGTGCCGGGGCAGGGGATGGAGCAACTGACGGACCCGCTGGCGGTGTGGCTGCAACTGCTGCCGCTGTTCGCCACCCATGTTGGCCTGACGCCGCAGTAGTCTTGATCCCTCTCCCGTCGGGAAAGGGAAAGAAAAAGGGCCGTGGATCGCTCCACGGCCCTTTCCATAGACATCAGGCGCTCAAGCAGCGCGGCTCCGCGAGCCGCGCGATAGCGCCCGCTGGCTCTTATGCCAGCGAGGAATCAATGTCCTTGCAGGCCTGCAGCAGGCCCTGGACCGAGGCGACCGACTTCTCGAACATCGCCTTTTCTTCGTCGTTGGTGGTGAACTCGACCACCTTCTCGACGCCGTTCGCGCCGATCAGGGCGGGAACGCCGACGTAAAGGTCCGACAGGCCGTATTCGCCCGACAGCCAGACGGCGCAAGGCAGGACGCGCTTCTGGTCCAGCAGGTAGGACTTGGCCATGGCGATGGCGGATTCAGCCGGCGCATAGAAGGCCGAGCCGGTCTTCAGCAGGGCCACGATCTCGCCGCCGCCCTTGCGGGTGCGGTCGACGATGGCGTCCAGATCGGCTTGGCTCAGCAGGCCAGCGGCGACGG
>NZ_JABAZW010000062.1:27443-35591 GCF_018608325.1 Brevundimonas sp.
GCAGGCCGCCGACGGTCGAGTGACGCACCATCGGCACCATGTCGTCGCCGTGACCGCCCAGGGTCCAGGCGTGGATGTCCTGCACCGACACGCCGGTCTTTTCAGCCAGGAAGTAGGCGAAGCGCGCCGAGTCCAGAACGCCAGCCATGCCGACGACCTTCTCCTTGGGCAGACCCGAGAACTTCTGCAGGGCCCAGACCATGGCGTCGAGCGGGTTGGTGATGCAGATGACGAAGGCGTTGGGGGCGTGGGCCTTGATGCCTTCGCCGACGGCCTTCATGACCTTCAGGTTGATGCCGATCAGGTCGTCGCGGCTCATGCCCGGCTTGCGCGGCACGCCAGCGGTGACGATGCAGACGTCTGCGCCCGCGATGTCGGCGTAGTCGTTGGCACCCTTCAGGGCCACGTCCTGGCCGAAGACGGCCGAGGCTTCGGCGATGTCCAGGGCTTTGCCCTGCGGCGTGCCTTCAGCGATGTCGAACAGGATCACGTCGCCAAGGGCTTCGCGGGCGGCCACGTGGGCCAGGGTGCCGCCGATCATGCCGGCGCCGATAAGGGCGATCTTCGCGCGAGCCATGGATGTCTCCGTTTGTTGCGTGTGCGAAAGGATACAAATCGTGGCGGCGGTCTAGACCCCTCGGGCGGCTGTCGCAAGAACCTCGCTTTACGCGTTTGGCCCAGCCTGCGAAGGTTCGCCTGTAACAGGAGGATTTCGATGCGCGCTTCTCTGTCCCCGAGCTTGTGCCTGAGCTTGACCATTGGCCTGCTGGCAACGGCGGTCGCAGCGCCCGCCCTGGCTCAGACGCCGCCTGCGACCATTGGCGACCGCTATATCCCCGCGCCCTGGTGGATGCGCGATCCGGTCATCGCCTCTGTCGGCAATGTGAAGGTCGAGCTTCAGGCCAACCGCGCCTTTGTCGCCGCCAGTTTCCAGTCGGTGGAGCGCAGCGTGAACGATGCCTCGCGCGCTGCTGCCGATCAGGTGCGCGCGCTCAGCCAGGCACTGGCGGGCTATGGCGCCGACAAGGTGCGGGTCGAGACCAGCGTCACCACCCGCCCCATCTATGACCAGTATCGCGATGCGGACGGTGTCATGCGCGACAACACCCGCGCCGACCGGATCGCCCGTTATCAGGCCGATGCCGCCGTGCGCGTGACCGTGCGCGATGTCGCCCTGATCGAGCGGGTCTACGCCACCATCGTCGCCTCGCGCCCCACGGCCATTGGGCAGGTCAGCTTCAGTCTGGACCCGGAAAACAGCTGGAAGGCCAATCTGGCCGCCGAGGCGATGAAGGATGCACGCCGTCGCGCAGAGGCGGCGGCGACGAATGCAGGCGCGACCCTGGGCCGGGTGCGGATCATCGATCCGTCCGGGCGGGTCTGTCAGACGGACGTGCTGGCGGGCTGGCCCTCCTATGCCGCCTCTGGTCCGGCGACCTCGGTGGATGAGATTGTGGTCACCGGTTCGAAGGTGATGGAACGGGCGAGTTTCGCTCCGCCGCCTCCTCCGCCAGCAGCGCCTGCAGCGGGCGGTGCGCCCAGTGAAGATCAGATCGAGGCCGCGCGTCTGGCCCTGCAGCCGCCGCTCCAGACCCTGAGCGACAGCGCCTGCATCATCTACAGCCTGAACTGATCTGAATGACCTTCTCTGTCGATCCTGCGTTCGAGGCAGGCTCCATCGCTGCGGGCGAATGGGGCCTGTGCCATGTCCGTCTTCAGGATGACGCCCGCTTCCCCTGGCTGATACTGATCCCTCGCATCGAAGGGGTGGTGGAACTATCCGACCTGACGGCGGATCAGCGGGCGGCGTTGATGGAGGAGACGGTGCGGGCGGGCGATCTGGTCCGGGCCTTGGGAGGCGAAAGTGGTCGCTCTATCGACAAGCTGAATGTCGGGGCCATCGGCAATGTGACCGCCCAACTGCACGTTCATGTGGTCGGGCGTCGTCGGGACGACAGCCTGTGGCCCGATCCGGTCTGGGGGCGGGGACCGGCTGAACCCTATGCGCCCGAGCAGCGCGCGGCGGTTCTGGCGCGGATCACGAACGCGGCGTAGGCCTAGCCGGGACGTGCCACAGTCACCGGATGGCGACGACCCTTCTGGACCAGGGCTCCGGTCCAGCCCGATCCCGCCTGTTGCAGGTGCAGTTCGCCCCCGGTGATCGGCACCACGACCGTCTGGCCATCGGTTGTGGCGGGACCAGCGGGGCCGCTGAGTTCAACACCGGGCTGGCTGTCGAGGCGGGTCCAGGCGCCCTCGATCATCCGCCCCTCACCCCGATCCGTCAGGGCCAGGGACAACAGAGGCTTGCCGTCCGCGCCCATCACACGCCAGCGACCGTCAAGCGGACCCATGCGGCGGTCGGTGTCGAGTTCGGCCTGGGCCACGCCCTGATCATAGGCAGTCTCTGTGTCTGACGGGCTGACCTCATAGCTGGCGGCATAGGCGTCGACGGTCACGGGCTGGGTCAGGGGGGCGCGATGTCGGATCGTCTCGCCATCGCCCTGCGCCGGGGTCCGACCAAAGTCGGAGGGCGGTTCAAAAGGTCGAATGGCCGGGGGCTGATAGGTTTCCGGCGTCGCGTCCAGCGGCCCGTAGGTCGCCTGGATGGTCAGGGCTGAGGCGAAGGCGAGCCAGATCATGGGCTTACCCTGCCAAACCCCGGCCTCAAGGGCAAAGTCTCGGATTGCAAAGCGCGCAATCGTGATCGGGTTCGAAAGCGATCCCTGCAGGCCACATTGCAACACTTGTTGAAGCCGTTTGTTGACACCCACGCTTGCCGGTCACTAAAGCCTTCGCAACCGCACACGGCGATTGAATTCATTCGCTTTTGAGAACGATTCGCATGACTCATCCCAGCCCGAACTCGGGGGATGCGCGCGACGACCATACCGGCCGTTTCGTCACCCAGCCGAACGGACACCGTACCCCCCTTTCGCCGCACATGAGCATCTGGCGTTGGCACGTCACGATGACGGCCTCGATCCTGTTCCGCGCCACGATCATCGCGGCGACGGTCGGCGCCGTGATCCTGATCGGCTGGCTGGCCGCCCTGGCCTTCGGGCCTGAGGTCTATGCCTGCGTGTCCCAATGCGCCGCCTCGCCGCTGGGCCTGTTCGTCGGCTTCGGCCTGACGGTGGTGCTGTTCTCCTTCATCCTGAACGGCGCGCGCCACCTGACCAATGACACGGGCCGGGGCCTGACGCTGAAGTCGGCGGTCCTGCTGTCCAACATCGCAGTCTGGGCCCCTGTGCCGCTGGCCGTGCTGTTCTGGGTCCTGCTGTTCACCACGGGGAGGGTCTCGCTGTGAGCGGCGCCGCCAAGTTCAAGAACAACGTCAAGATCTCCGAGCGCCACGGCGCCAGCGAGTGGCTGAACGAGCGTATCGCCCTTGCGGCCCTGATCCCTCTGGGTCTGTGGCTGGCCTCGACCGCCTTCACCCTGACCGGCGCTGACTATGGCGTGGTCGCCGCCTGGTTCTCCAGCACGCTGAACGCCGTGCTGCTGGGCGCGACGGTGGTGGTCTTCTTCGGTTTCGCCAGCCTAGCCTGGAAGGTGATCCTTGAGGACTATGTCCCCAATCCGGGCCTGCGCAATGCGCTGGTGATCCTGCTGAACCTGATCTTCCTGGTGCTTGCAGCGGCCAGCATCTTCTTCATCACGCGGCTGGCGCTGGGTTCTGCGCCGCTGCCTGCCGGCTTCGGAGCCTGATCAAGTAATGGCTGCTTACGAACTTATCGACCACGAGTACGACGTCGTCGTCGTCGGCGCTGGCGGCTCGGGCCTTCGCGCCGCGCTCGGCGCCGCTCAGCAGGGCCTGAAGGTCGCCTGCGTGACCAAGGTCTTCCCCACACGTAGCCACACTGTCGCGGCGCAGGGCGGCATCTCCGCCTCGCTCGGCAACATGGGCGAGGACAGCTGGCAATGGCACATGTACGACACCGTCAAGGGGTCGGACTGGCTGGGCGACCAGGACTCCATCGAGTACCTCGTCCGCAACGCGCCCAAGGCGGTTTACGAGCTGGAACACTGGGGCGTGCCGTTCTCGCGCACCGAGGAAGGCAAGATCTATCAGCGCGCCTTCGGCGGCATGACCCGCAACTTCGGTGAAGGCCCGGTGCAGCGCACCTGCGCCGCCGCCGACCGCACCGGCCACGCCATCCTGCACACCCTGTACGGCCAGTCGGTCCGTCGCGAAGTGAAGTTCTTCGTCGAATATTTCGGCCTGGACCTGATCATGCAGGACGGCGTCTGCACCGGCGTCACCGCCCTGCAACTCGACACCGGCCAGCTTCACCAGTTCCGCGCCAAGATGGTGGTTCTGGCGACCGGCGGCTATGGCCGCGCCTACTTCAGCGCCACCTCGGCCCACACCTGCACCGGTGACGGCAATGCGATGGTGCTGCGCGCCGGTCTGCCGCTGCAGGACATGGAGTTCGTGCAGTTCCACCCGACCGGCATCTATGGCGCCGGCTGCCTGATCACCGAGGGCGCACGCGGTGAAGGCGGTTACCTGACCAACTCTGAAGGCGAACGCTTCATGGAGCGCTATGCGCCGACCGTGAAGGATCTGGCCCCGCGCGACATGGTTTCGCGCTCCATGACCATCGAAATCCGTGAAGGCCGCGGCGTGGGTCCGAAGAAGGACCACATCTTCCTGCACCTGGATCACCTGGATCCCAAGATCCTGCACCAGCGCCTGCCGGGCATTTCCGAAAGCGCCAAGATCTTCGCTGGCGTCGACGTGACCAAGGAGCCGATCCCGGTCCTGCCGACCGTACACTACAACATGGGCGGCATACCGACGAACTATCACGGCGAAGTTCTGACGCTGCGCGACGGCAACCCCGACAGCGTGGTTCCGGGCCTGATGGCTGTGGGCGAAGCGGCCTGCGTCTCGGTGCACGGCGCCAACCGTCTGGGTTCAAACTCCCTGACCGACCTGGTGGTGTTCGGTCGCGCTGTCGGCCTGCGCTGCGGCGAGGTGGTGGACAAGAACTCGGCTGTTCCGTCGGCCTCCAAGGCCCAGACCGACGCCCACTTGGCCCGTCTGGACCGGTTCCGCAACGCCAACGGCTCGACCCCGACCGCTGAGCTGCGTCTGGCGATGCAGCAGGCCATGCAGGCCGACGCCGCCGTCTTCCGCACCGGCAAGACGCTGGAAGAAGGCGTGCAGAAGCTGCGCGCCATCGACGCAGCGGGTTCCGACATCAAGACCACGGACCGTGGCCTGATCTGGAACACGGACCTGATGGAGACGCTGGAGTACGACAACCTGATCGCTCAGGCTGTGGTCACCATCGAGGGCGGCCTGAACCGCACCGAATCGCGCGGCGCCCACGCCCGCGAGGACTATCCGGACCGTGACGACGTCAACTGGATGAAGCACACCCTGGCGTGGAAGCGTCCGGGCGAGAACGTCCAGATCGACTACCGTCCGGTGCACAAATACACCATGACCGACGAAGTCTCGTACATCGAGCCTAAGGCGCGGGTTTACTAAGATGGTTCAGCTCACTCTCCCCAAGGGCTCCAAGCCGACCAAGGGCAAGGTCCACAAGGCCGCGCCCGGCTCCAAGGACGTCAAGACCTACAAGGTCTATCGTTACGACCCCGAGGTCGACGCCGATCCGCGCTGGGACACCTATGAGGTGCCGACCGGCGACCACGGCCCGATGCTGCTGGACGCCCTGATCCACATCAAGAACACGATCGACCCGACCCTGTCGTTCCGTCGTTCGTGCCGCGAAGGCATCTGCGGCTCCTGCTCGATGAACATCGATGGGCGCAACACCCTGGCCTGCACCAAGGGCTGGGATGAGTGCAGCTCGCACAACATCACCATCGCCCCCCTGCCGCACCAGCCGGTGGTCAAGGACCTGGTGACGGACCTGAGCCTGTTCTACGCCCAGTACGACTCGATCCAGCCCTATCTGCAATCGGATGAGCCGGACCCCGAGAAGGAGCGTCTGCAGACCCCAGCTGAGCGCGAGAAGCTGGACGGCCTGTACGAGTGCATCCTGTGCGCCTGCTGCTCGACCTCCTGCCCCAGCTACTGGTGGAACCAGGAAGAGTACCTCGGCCCGGCGGCGCTGCTGCAATCCTATCGCTGGATTTCCGACAGCCGCGACGACGCGACCCAGAAGCGCCTCGACGACCTTGAAGACCCCTTCAAGCTGTATCGCTGCCACACGATTATGAACTGCGCCCAGGTCTGCCCCAAGGGTCTGAACCCGGCCAAGGCCATCGCCGAGACCAAGAAGCTGATGGTCGCGCCCAGCCGCAAGAAGGCGGCCTGATCGTTTCGCCCGTTTCCTCCATGACGCCGGTGCTGTTGTTCTCGTATGGGACGCTTCAGGATCCGGCGGTGCAGATGGCCAATTTCGGTCGTCTGCTGGAGGGGACGGCGGATCAGCTTGTGGGGTTCGAGCGGTCTCTGGTCGAGATCACCGATCCCAAGGTGGTCGCTGAAAGCGGCCTGACGCACCATCCCATCGTGCGGCCCAGCGACGACCTGTCAGAGCGGATCGACGGTACGGTCTTTCGGATCAGCGAAGACGAACTGCGCGCCGCCGACGCCTATGAAGTCGATGACTATCACCGCGTCAGCGTGAAACTGGCCTCCGGGCTTGAAGCCTGGGTCTATATTGCGGCCTGATCTACGCCGCGCCTTCAACCTGTGTTAGCAGCCCCGACATGGCCAAGATCACCTACATCGAACACGACGGGACCGAGCACGCGGTCGAGGTCAAGAACGGCCTCAGCGTCATGGAAGGCGCGATCCGCAACAATGTGCCGGGCATCGACGCCGACTGCGGCGGCGCCTGCGCCTGCGCCAACTGCCATGTCTATGTGGACGAAGCCTGGCGCGAGGCGGCGGGCAAGCCCAGCGCCATGGAGGAGTCGATGCTGGACTTCGCCGAAGAGGTCGAGCCGAACAGCCGCCTGTCGTGCCAGATCCGTGTCTCGGATGCGCTGAATGGCCTGGTCGTGCGTCTGCCCGAAAACCAGCACTGACATGGCCCGGGTCGATCCCGGGTTAGTCGAGATCATCGGTCGCTGGATCGAACGGGCGGACGCGAAGGGCCCGCCCCCCATACTTGGCATCGCCGGGTCGCAGGGTTCGGGCAAATCGACTTTGGCCCATGTTGTCGCCGAACGGTTCGGGTGTGCGGCCCTGTCACTGGATGACGTCTATCTGGCCAGGGCCGAACGTCAGGCGCTTGCGGCCCGCGTCCATCCGCTGTTCGCCACCCGCGGTCCGCCGGGCACCCACGACCTGGGCCTGTTGAACCGGGTGTTGGATCAGTTGCGCAGCGCCGGACCAGGCGACGCCACGCCCCTGCCGCGCTTTGACAAGCTTGCAGATGACCGGAAACCCGAAGCGGACTGGCCGGTGTTTCCGGGGCGGCCCGTCGCCATCATTCTGGAGGGCTGGTGCCTGGGTGCGCAGCCCCAGACGCAGGCCATGCTGGCGTCGCCGATCAATGAACTGGAGCGGACCCAGGACGCGGACGGGCGCTGGCGGGGTGAAATCAATGATGGATTGGCTGGGGGTTATGCGGACCTGACTGCACGTCTGGACAGGTTGGTTTTCCTGCAGGCGCCCGATTTCGCACGGGTGCTGGACTGGCGTAGCGAACAGGAGGCCGGGCTTCTGGGCGTGACCAGTCTGCCACCCGAACGTCGCGCCGCCATCGCCGATTTCGTTCGCTTCTACGAGCGGTTGACGCGGCACATGATGGACGGCGGAATCGCGGCTGATTTCACGGCCACGCTTGACCCTGACCGGCATCCGGTCGCCATTACCGGCCGTCTGTAGCGTTTCAGAGTATGTGGTTTGTTCGGGTTGAAATTCGGGCGCGGGGAAACGGCTCGCGCGGATCGCCGTCTGCACCCGCGCAAACTGGTCAACGTCCGGGGCGTGGTGTCCGCGCCCAGTCTGGAGATGGCCTGCATCATCGTTGACCTGTCGGACGGCGGCATGAAGCTGCGTTTGGATCGGGGAACGACCCTGCCGCCCGAGGTCGCCGTCATCGATGTGGCGGACGGCGTCGCCTATCCCGCCGTAGTGGTCTGGCAGAGGCGTCAGGAAGCGGGCCTGCGCCAGACCGGCGCCGTCTCTCTGCGCGGGCTGGTTCCGGCGCG
>NZ_JABAZW010000072.1:0-3076 GCF_018608325.1 Brevundimonas sp.
CCGCCGCTGTCCCGACCGGCCGTAACAACCTCGCAGGCCGAAGTGAGGGCGGCCCTGAACGATGTGGTCGTCACGGGATCGCGCGTGCTGCCGGGCACGACGCCGCCGCTCGCCGATACCGAACGCTATCCCGACGCCACGCCCAACCCGGTCAAACGGACAGCGGACCAGCCGGTCTCGACCTTCTCCATCGACGTGGACACCGCCGCCTACGCCAACGTCCGCCGGTTCATCAACGAGGGTCGCACCCCGCCGCGCGACGCCGTGCGGGTCGAGGAGCTGATCAACTATTTCGACTATGGCTATGCGCGCCCGACCTCGCTGGCGCGGCCCTTCGCCATCACCACCGGCGTCGCTGCCTCGCCTTGGGCGACAGGTCGACAGATCGTGCAGATCGGGCTGCAGGGCTATGAACTGCCAGAGGCCCAGCGCCGTCCGCTGAACCTGACCTTCCTGGTCGATGTGTCCGGTTCGATGGGCAGCGCCGACAAGCTGGAACTGGCCCAGAAGTCGATGAACCTGATCATCGACCGCCTGCGCCCGCAGGATACGTTGGCCGTCACCTATTACGCAGAAGGGGCAGGCACGCGTCTGGCGCCCACGCGCGGCACGGAGAAGCTGAAGATGCGCTGCGCGGTGGCCAGCCTCTATGCCTCGGGCGGAACGGCGGGTGCGACCGGCATGACCAACGCCTATGATCAGGCCCAGGCCAACTTCGCCCGCGACAGGGTCAACCGCATCCTGATGTTCACCGACGGCGACTTCAACGTCGGGGTCACCGACAACAAGCGGCTGGAGGACTATGTCGCCGACAAGCGGCAGACCGGCATCTATCTGTCCGTCTACGGCTTCGGGCGCGGCAATTATCAGGACGCGCGGATGCAGGCCATTGCCCAGGCCGGCAACGGAACCGCCGCCTATGTCGACAGCCTGAACGAAGCCCGCCGCCTGTTCGGCCCGGCGTTCGACAAGGGGGCTTTCCCCATCGCCGACGACGTCAAGATTCAGGTCGAGTTCAACCCGGCCCGCGTCGCCGAATGGCGCCTGATCGGATACGAAACCCGGCTGTTGAATGAGGAAGACTTCAACAACGACCGCATCGACGCGGGCGAGGTCGGATCGGGCGCCAGCGTCACGGCACTGTATGAGATCACCCCCGTCGGCGGCCCGACGCAGATCCCGGACAGGCGCTATGCCGACAACCGTGTCGGCGTGGGCGGCGGCGATCCGAACGGCGAGATCGGCTTCATCCAGGTCCGCTACAAACAGCCGGGGGCCAGCACCTCCGAACTGATCCAGCAGCCCCTGACCAACCGCGCATCCGGCGGCGTCAGCGCCCAGCCGCCCGAGGCCCTGCGCTGGGCCATCGCCGTCGCCGCCTTCGGCCAGAAGCTGCGCAACGACCCGTGGATGAACCAGGCCTACGGCTGGGATCAGATCATCGAACAGGCGCAGGGCGCACGCGGCTCTGACCCCTTCAGCGAACGGGCCGAGTTCGTCCAGTTGGTCCGCGCGGCCCAGACCCTGCCGGAGCGTCGCACGCCCTAAAGCGGAACCGCAGTCTTCGCGGCGGGTTCTCCAGCCCAGCACACATCAGGAGACCCGCCGTGAAGATTCGTGACGTGATGACCAAGGATGTCCACCTCGCCCACCCCGGCGATACGATTCAGGACGTGGCCAGCCGTATGGCCAAGGGCGGTTTCGGCTTTATTCCGGTGGCGGACGGCGACCGGCTGATCGGCACGATCACCGACCGCGACATCGTGGTCCGCGCCCTGGCCGCCGGGGCCGCGCCCACCGCCTCGGTCATCGAGTTCATCAGCCGCGACGCACAGACCGTGCTGGACACGGACGACCTGAAGGTGGTGCTGGACCTGATGGCGTCCAAACAGATCCGCCGTGCGCCGGTGGTCGACAAGAACGGCCGCGTCGTCGGCGTGGTGTCTCTGGGCGACCTGTCGATCCGCGTGAAAGAGAAGTACGCGGGTGAGGCGCTGGAGAGCATCTCGCGTTAAGGTCCGGGTAACCGCGCCCCCACACCGGTTTTCAACCTTCGCCATTCATTCTGGCCGACTGAATTTCGTCGGAGAAGATGGAATGGCTCGTGCGCAGTTCCAGAAGGGCCAGAAGGTCTGGGTCGAGTGCGTCGGCGCCTGGGCGGCCATCGAACAGGTCCAGCCCGTCTGGGCCAAGGGTTTCGACGAGCCGGTGCGCGTCACCTATGACGTGGGCCTGGGTCGCGAGTTCTTGGCCCATGAGCTGATGCTGGCGGCTGATGATCCGTCTGCTCTCGCCAGCGGAGAATGGCGGCTGATGCGCGCCCGCAACAAGTGGCAGTTGCTGGAAGACTGCCTGCATCACCCCCACCCCGGCACCTATCCGGTGGTGGTGACCGACGATGCGGACTGGGGCGGCTGGCGCGTGCCGGGCGCCGAGTACAATCGTGATCCCGGCCTGATCGAACACCAGGCCCGCCTGATCGCTGCGGCCCCGCAGTTGATGAAGCTGGCGGAAGAAATCATGGCCCTGACAGCGGACAGCCCCGAAGACGCCCCGCCCGCCGTGCTGGAACTGGCCGGGCGCGCCCGAACCATACTGCGAAACGTGTCGAAAGTGCTGGCCAAGGCGCCGGAAGGCTTCGCCTCGCCCGCCGCCGCAGCCTGATTTCAGATTTCATTAACCACATCTCGACAGGAATCTGCGACGCAGCCTAGATTCCCCCCACAACTGATTTGTTCGGGAGACAGTTTTGGCAGGCACGGAGCGGCGCGAGAATAATCCGGGGCGCCGCGCCTCGGATCGCGCCCCGGGCCGTCCAGCAGGCATGCCCGGCTGGCTGCGCATCACAATTCTGGCCCTGACGTTCGGTCTGGCGGCCTATGCGCTGATGGTCAGCCGCGAGGTGACGCGCCCCGATCGTGAGATCCATGACCTGCGCGATCAGGTGCTGCAGCAGGGCGCGCGCCTCTATGTCGCCAATCTACAGGCCCGGCTGAGCGCAGCCGACAATGGCCTGAGCGCCGCAACCGCCGCCCTGACCGCCAATGCCGCGCCCAGCGATGTCGTCGACGCCGCC
>NZ_JABAZW010000072.1:3086-35343 GCF_018608325.1 Brevundimonas sp.
AACCCTAACCCTAGACCCTAACCCTAACCCTAAGCTACGCAGGCGTGCGACACGCGCATCTCCGCGGGCTCCTTCGACGCCGCCCGCCGCGCCGCGCCCGGCATTCCCTTCGGCGTCATCGGCGCAAACGGCGCCGTGCTGGCGTCCGCCGGGGCCGAAGCCCGTTCCTTCGCATCCGGCCTGAACGCGACCGACGGCGACCTGCGTCTGTCCGCCGACAAGTCGCTGTTGCTGAACGGCCCTGCCGCCCAGGGCCGACGTCTGATCGCACAGATCAATCCGCCCGCAGACGAGCGCAACATCGCCAGCCTGCGTCTGGCGTCTGCAGACGGCGTCATCCTGGCCTCGCCGACGACGGCAGAGGTCGGCCAGAGCGTTCAGGACGTGGTCGGCCTCTCGCATGAAGGCCTGCTGGCGGACGCCAAGCCCCGGTCGATCACGCGCGGGGACAGGACGACGGATGTCTATGCCGAGGCCCTGGACCGGCATGGCCTGATCGCCATCGCCGCATCGCCCGCCCCGCTGACGGGCGGGCGCGCCATGATCAACGACGCCTGGATACTGGCCGTGCCGCTGTTCCTGGGCATTGGCATGTTGCTGCTGGTCTTGCTGCAGCGCGTGTCGCAGGCGCGGATGAGCCGCGAATGGGCCTCGTCCGAGAAACGCTTCCGCGTCGCCGTCGAAGCTGCGAAATGCGGCGTCTGGGAATGGGACCTGGCGGGCGAGGAAGTCACCCTGTCCGACTATATGGCCACCCTGCTGGGCTTTGAGAGCGGCGGCGCGGTGAAGTCCGAAACGGTGCTGGCGCGCATCCATCCCCGGTTCCGCGAAGAGGTGAAACACGCCCTGCGCCAGGCCGCCGCCTATGGCGCCTTCGCCGTCACCTTCCCGGTCCCCGACGAGGTCGGCCGCACGCGCTGGATCGACGCCCGTGGACAGGCGCGCGGCGCACGCGGCGACACAGGCTATACCGCCATTCTGGGCGTGGCCCTGGACATCACCGAGGCCCGCCGCGCCAAGGCCGCCGCCCAGGCCGCCGAAAGCCGCCTGCGTGACGGGGTCGAAAGCATCTCGGACGCCTTCGTCCTATTCGACCGGCAGGGCCGCCTGATCCTGTGGAACCAGGCGTTCGAGGACGCCTTCGGCTTTGGCCCCGGCGTCGTGCGTCGCGGCGCCCAGAAGGATGAGCTGAACCGCATCGCCGCCCTGGCCATCAAGGCCGAGCACGCCCCCGCCGACGGCCGTGCAGGCCTGCGCGAGGTCGAACTGCACGACGGGCGCTGGCTGCAACTGTCCGAGCGGTTCACCTCGGAAGGCGGCTCGGTCGTCACCGCCGCCGACATCACCGCCATCAAGCGTCAGGAAGTCGAACTGCACCGCGCCGCCGACAGCCTGCGCCAGATGGTGATCCAGTTGGAAAGCAGCCAGGAAAACCTGGCCCTGCTGGCCCGCAAGTACGAGGTCGCCATGACCCGCGCCGAGGCCGCCAATCAGGCCAAGTCCGAGTTCCTGGCCAATATGAGCCACGAACTGCGCACGCCGCTGAACGCCATCAACGGCTTCTCGGAGATCATGGCCGGCGAACTGTTCGGGCCGCTGAACGAGAAGTACAAGGGCTATGCTGGCGACATCCTGAAGTCGGGTCAGCACCTGCTCAGCCTGATCAACGACATCCTCGACATGGCCAAGATCGAGGCGGGCAAGATGACCCTGCACTACGAAGCCGTGTCGATGACCGAGATCTGCGAGGACGCGGTGCGCCTGATGCGCGGCAAGGTTCAGGACGCCGGGCTGAAGATCTATGTCGAGGCGCGCGACATCCCCGAGATCGACGCCGACCACCGCGGCGTGAAACAGATCATGCTGAACCTGATCTCCAACGCCGTGAAGTTCACACCCGAAGGCGGCTCTATCACCGTGTCGCTGAAACGGTTCGAGGGACTGGACGGCGAAGACCGCATCCGCGTCGCCTGCGCCGACACCGGCATCGGCATCGCCCCCGAAGATCTGGTCCGTCTGGCCCGCCCGTTCGAACAGGTCGAGGGCCAGCACTCCAAGACCACGCAAGGCACCGGCCTGGGCCTGGCCCTGACCAAGTCCCTGATCGAAATGCACGGCGGCCAACTGACCATGGAAAGCGAACCCGGCGTCGGCACCACCGTCAGCTTCGACCTGCCGGTGAAACGCCCGGTCAGCAACGTCGAGCCGATGATCCCCGCCTTCGCGGCGTAGCGCATTCGCCTGACGCTATGCGAGCCCGGAAAGCGATGTCGCTTTTCGACCCGTTGCGGACATTGAGAACGCCGATATAATTGCCGTATGGAAGACCCTGACAATATTGAAAGCGCTTGGGCCGGACTGCTGAACGGCACGATGATCACCTTACTTGGTGCGGCGTTTCCGGGGGTGCTCTTGTGGCAGGTCATCACTCATTGGCCTGACTTGGTGTCAGGGAGCCACGCAATGACCTCGATGGAGGTGATGCAGGGCATCGCCCTCACCGGAGTAAGTGCGCAGGTGCTGTGGTTCGGTATCAGGATGACCGCGCGCCAAGTCGCTTGGCTGCGTCAGAAGCGGCGTTGAAACCTATCAAGGGCGGCTAACTACCTTCTCAGACGCTGGGCAGGTCCGCCTGAAAGCGATCAGCCCAATGTCCGGTATTCGGCGGGACGCCAACTTCGTAAATCCTCCGTTGCGGACATTGCGGCCGCCCTGTGATCTAGTCATCACTCCAATGGAGTGCCGCTGATGATCATGATCTACGCCGTTGCGGCGCCGTTCTGGATACTGGCCTGCCTAGTCGGCGTAGCTCTCCAGCGGAGCAACGGTGTTAAGCGGCACGACCGATGGCAGCGTGGCACTTTGGGGCGATCAGTTCTGGTTTGAGCTTCGCTTCGAAGATGCCCCTCCGCTGATCCGATACTGGAGAGATGAAGTCCTCTGGCGCGAGGACCACGTCTCCTAGGCTGACATCCGCTTCCCACCCTTGGCGGACGCTCGCAACGTCTGCTGTGGAGACCCGCAGCCCTCTCTAGACCAGCTCCACGCCCATCGCGGTCGCTTCGCCGCCGCCGATGCACAGGGCGGCCATGCCCTTGGTCTTGCCGCGCGCCTTCAGGGCGGACAGCAGGGTGGTCAGGACGCGCGCTCCTGAAGCCCCGAGCGGGTGGCCCAGGGCGCAGGCGCCGCCGTTGACGTTGATCTTGTCGTGGGGGATGCCCAGCTCCTGCATGGCGATCATCGGCACGATGGCGAAGGCCTCGTTGACCTCCCACAGATCCACGTCTTCGGCGCTCCAGCCCGCCTTCTTCAGCGCCTTTTGCAGGGCGAAGACCGGGGCGGTGGTGAACAGGTGCGGCTCGTGCGCGTGGGCGGCCTGTGACACCACGCGCGCCACCGGCGTCAGACCCAGCGCCTCGGCCGTCGATTGGCGCATCATGACCAGAGCCGCAGCGCCGTCAGAGATCGAGGCGGCGGAGGCCGCGGTGATGGTGCCGTCAGCGCCGAAGGCGGGGCGCAGGTTGGGGATCTTGGACGGGTCGGACTTGGTCGGCTGTTCGTCGCGGTCCACGGTGACCGAGCCCTTGCGGGTCTTGACCTCGACCGGGGTGATTTCAGCATCGAAGCCGCCGCTGTCCTGCGCGCGCTTGGCCCGGCCCGCGCTTTCGATGGCGTAGGCGTCCTGCTGCTCGCGCGTGAACTGATAGGCCTTGGCCGTGTCCTCGGCGAACTGTCCCATCAGCTTGCCGGGGGTGTAGGCGTCCTCCAGCCCGTCCAGATACATGCTGTCGGAAATGACGTCGTGGCCGATGCGGGCGCCGCCCCGGTGCTTCTGCATCAGGTACGGGGCGTTGGTCATGGACTCCATGCCGCCCGCCACGATCACGTCGGCGGAACCGGCGGCTAGCGCATCATGCGCCATCATCGCCGCCTGCATGCCTGAGCCGCACATCTTGTTGATGGTGGTCGCCTCGGTCGAGACCGGCAGGCCCGCGCCGATGCCCGCCTGACGCGCAGGCGCCTGGCCCAGACCGGCGGGCAGGACGCAGCCCATGATGATCTGTTCGACCTTGGCGGCGTCCAGACCGGCCCGCTCCAGCGCCGCCTTCACCGCCACCGCGCCCAGATCCGTGGACTTGGCGTCGGCCAGCACGCCCTGAAACCCGCCCATCGGTGTACGGGCGTAGGAGACGATGACGACGGGATCGGCGTTGGCCATGACGGTTTCCTCTTTATCTTTGAGGGACAGATAGCGATCCGTCAGGCCCGTGTGAACCGCGAGGGCTCAGGAGAAATGCAGCCGCCTGTATTTGCCACGGAAATAGAGCAGCGGGTCGCGATGCGGCTCGAACCGCGCGCGGGTCACCCGGCCGATGAAGACCAGATGATCGCCCGCATCCACCACCTGATCGGCGTCGCACTCAAAGCTGGCCAGCGAGTTGGACAGGATGGGCGCGCCGCTGTCCCACGTCTCCCACTCGACGCCCTGAAACCGGTCGGACGACGGGCGAGCGAAGACGCCGGAGGTCGGCTGCTGGCCGATGTGCAGCACATTGACGGCGAAGTGAGGGGCCGCGCGGAACCGCTCCAGACTGGCCGAGGCCTTGGCTAGACAGAACAGGATCAAGGGCGGGTCCAGCGACACCGAGGTGAAGGAGTTGGCGGTCAGGCCGATGGGCTGGTCGTTCTCGTCTCGCGTCGTGACCACCGTGACCCCGGTGGCGAAACAGCCCATGGCGTCGCGCAGCACCCGCGCGTCCGACCCGGCCTCGTAATGCACGGCCTGACGCGGCGCGCACTGTTCCAGATAGCCCAGCAGCACGGCGGCCAGCGCGTCTGGCCCGTTCAGGTCCGCGACGGCATCGCTGGACGAAACAGGTTCGACCTTCAGCACAGCGGCGAAGGCGGCGGCTTGCGCCCCCTGCCCGACCACCAGCGAGGGGGTATTGATCTGAACCTCGGCATCCGCCGCGCCAGTCGGATCGACCAGCACCAGACCACTGAGCAGCGGCGTCTGGACGTCAGAAAACAGCTTCAGGGCCTCAGCCGCCCACGCCCCCGCCGCCACCAGCACGGGTCGGGCAGGCAGCCCCGCCAGCGCCTCACGCAGACGCGGCAGGACATCGACCGCATCGACCAGACGCGGCATCAGGACATGGCGTCCCGCCCCCGCCAGAACCTCGGCGCACGCGCGCCAGTCGGCGCTGTCCGCCTCAGTCGTGCAGATCACGACCGCCGGATCGTCCGTGCGACCCCAGGATTGGAAATCAAGTTCGTGCATGTCCGCCCATAGACCGGCCCATCAACCGGACCTCCTGCCCGACGCCGCGCCTGTATGGCAAGCCGCGTTTCAGTTCAGGCGCCGCAAATCAGCCCCCGGATTAAAGCGGACGCATGTTTCATGCTTGTGCCGGAACCCCACAGCGGTTCCGGCCAAACGATCGTGCGCTAATCGCATCTTCGACGCACTGGCCGCTTGCGTTCGGCGTCGCGGTTATAGAAGGGTCTTGGCCGTCAGGCGCAGTGTCTGACCTTGCCCTCACGCTCAGATACGATCTGGTCACGAGCTTACCCAATGTCCGAAGAATTCTACCGCATGCGGCGGTTGCCGCCCTACGTCATTGCTGAAGTCAATGCGATGCGAGCGGCGGCACGAGCGGCGGGCGAGGACGTGATCGACCTTGGCATGGGCAACCCGGACCTGCCCCCGCCCCAGCACGTGATCGACAAGCTGATCGAGGTGGCCAGCAAGCCTGACGCCCACGGCTATTCGCAGTCCAAGGGCATTCCGGGCCTGCGCCGCGCCCAGGCCAACTATTACGGCCGCCGCTTCGGCGTCGACGTCGACCCCGAGAGCGAGGTCATCGTCACCATGGGCTCCAAGGAAGGTCTGGCCAGTCTGGCCACCGCCATCACCGAGCCGGGCGATGTGATCCTGGCGCCCAATCCGTCCTATCCGATCCACACCTTCGGCTTCATCATCGCCGGGGCCACGATCCGCAGCGTGCCGACCACGCCCGATGAGAAATATTTCGAGGCGCTGGAGCGGGCCATGGCCTTCACCGTGCCTCGGCCCAAGATCCTGGTGATGAACTATCCGTCGAACCCGACGGCGGAGACGGTCGATCTGGCCTTCTATGAACGCGCCGTCGCCTTCGCCAAGGCCAACGACCTGTGGATCATCAGCGATCTGGCCTATTCGGAGCTGTATTACGACGGCAAGCCCACCGTCTCGATCCTGCAGGTGCCGGGCGCCAAGGACGTGGCGATCGAGTTCACCTCCCTGTCCAAGACCTACAGCATGGCGGGCTGGCGCATCGGTTTCGCGGTCGGCAACAAGAAGCTGATCGCGGCCATGTCGCGGGTGAAGTCCTATCTGGACTATGGCGCCTTCACGCCCATTCAGGCGGCGGCCTGTGCGGCGCTGAACGGACCGCAGGACATCGTCGACAAGAACCGCGAACTGTACCACCGCCGTCGCGACGTGCTGGTCGACAGCTTCGCCCGCGCCGGCTGGGAAATCCCCAAGCCTGCCGCCTCCATGTTCGCCTGGGCGCCGCTTCCGCCCGCGCTGGCGCACCTGGGCAGTCTTGAATTCTCCAAACAGCTGCTGGTCCACGCCAAGGTCGCGGTCGCGGCGGGCGTCGGCTACGGCGAAAACGGCGAAGGCTTCGTCCGCATCGCCATGGTCGAGAACGAGCAGCGCATCCGTCAGGCCGCGCGCAACATCAAGGTGTTCCTGAAGTCGCGGGGCGTGAACGTTCCGCCCGGACGTGTTGGGGACTGATCGTGTCGAGGGCTGATCGCCCTTGAACCTGACGCGGCTTCACCGCCGAGCGGCCCATAAGGAAAGCCCCCGTCGATGAGATCGACGGGGGCTTTTTAGTCTTGGAAAAGCGCGTTGGTCTTAGAAGCGCTTGGAGACCTGAACGCCGTAGGTGCGAGGCTCGTTGACGAAGGCGGTCAGGTTGTTGAAGTCGATGGCGCCGATGACATTGGCTTCATCGGTGATGTTGCGGACGTAAACGGCGGCTTCCAGACCGCGGTTCAGGTCGCGCCAGCCTGCGCGCAGGCCGCCTTCGAAGCTGGTGTCCACCTTGAACTCAACCGCGTTGTACAGGAACAGGTTGAAGTCCTTTTGCATGACCCAGTCGGTCGAGGCGAACAGCTCGGTGTCGTTGCCCAGCGCGCGGACGTAGTTCAGCGTCAGGTTGGCGGTGTATTCCGGCGCCTGCGGGAACGGGTTGCCGTCGATCTTGGCGCGGTTCTGGCCCGCGACATTGACGATCGGATCGGTGACCGTGCAGCCGCCGGTGCAGATGGCGACCAGCAGGTTCTTGTCCTTGATCTCGGTGTGGTTCCACGCCGCGCCAGCCGACAGGCTGAAGCCTGCGCCCAGATAGACGTCGCCGTCGAATTCCAGGCCATAACCTTCGCCCTTCTCGGCGTTGATCAGGCGGTTGGAGTTGTCGGCGCCGCCGATGGCGGTGAACTGCATGTCGTCGACTTCGTAGATGTAGGCCGTGCCGTTCAGGCGCGCGCGGCCATCCCACAGACGGCTCTTGAAGCCGGCTTCATAGGACATCACCGTTTCCGAGTTCGCCGTGGTCAGGACCGGCAGGTTGCGGCCCTGGATCGACGGACCGCGGTAACCCTTGGCCACGCGGGCGAACAGGTTCACCGCATCGTTGACTTCATACAGGGCGCTGACGTCCCAGCTGACCTGCTCGTCGCCGACCGAGATCGCGCCCTGGCCGTTCGCAGGCGAGCCGATGGTGATGCGGCCCAGATAGTCGCGGTTGTCTTCGGTGTAGCGAACGCCCGCCGTCACCTTCAGGGCGTCGGTCACGCGGTAGTTGGCCTGACCGAACACCGACCAGGAGTCGGACTTCTGGGTGATGTCGGTCACCTTGGTCGGGATCAGACCGCCAACGCCGTTGAAGGTGCCCGAGACCAGGTTGATGCGCTCCTGCCAGTAGAAGGCGCCGAGCTGCCAGCCCAGACGATTGTCGCCGTTCGAAGCCAGACGCAGTTCATAGGTGTTCTGCTGCAGGTCGCTGGACAGGGTGCCGCTTTCGACATTGTACGGCGTCTTGTAGGGCGAACCCGCCGGAGCCGAGGCCACGCCGCCGTCGATGTCGCCATCGCCTGCCGACGAACCCTGGTAGGCGCCGACCACGCCCGTCAGGGTCGCGGGGCCGAAGTCATAGTTGACCTGCAGGGTTTCCGAGGTCGTCTTCTGACGCTGGAAGTTGTTGCGGCCGCCGTCGTACCAGACCGTCTTGCGGTCGAAGTTGTCGTTCAGCTTGTTGGAGCCCTTGGTGAAGGCGTTGGCGCGGTTCATCGTGCCGGTGCCGTCATAGTCGCGGGCCTGCAGGGTCAGCAGGGCCGACAGGCGCTCGGTCGGGGTCCAGGCGACGTGAACGCGTCCGGCGATGTCGTCAAAGTTGCCCAGATCCTTGCCGTCCTTCTTGGCGAAGGGCGCGTCATAGGCGTTGTTGACCCAGTCATCGCGGTGGTTCCACAGACCCGACACGCGCATCGACAGAGTGTCCGACAGCGGCAGGGTGACGCCGGCTTCGGCGCGGGTCGAACCCAGGTTGCCGTAGGTCAGCGAGCCATAGCCCGTCAGGTCGTCCGACGGCTTGACGGTGTCGATCTTGACCACGCCTGCCGGGGTGTTGCGACCGAACAGGGTGCCCTGCGGACCGCGCAGCACTTCCAGCTGCTGCACGTCGAACATCGGGAAGCCCTTCAGGTAGACGCTTTCCAGCACCACGTCGTCCAGCACGACCGAAACCGGCTGCGAGGCGGTGAAGTCGAAGTCCACATTGCCCAGGCCGCGGATGTAGAAGCGCGGAGCGTAACGGCCGTTCGAGCTTTCGATCTGCAGGCTGGGGACGCGGCCCGACAGCGACAAGATGTCTGCGCCGCCAGCAGCGATGGTCGTCAGGGTTTCCTGATTCATCGCCGTGACCGCGAACGGCACTTCACGGATGTTCTCGCTGCGACGCTGAGCGGTGACGACGATGTCGTCGATGTTGGCGGCGTTCGACGGCGCATCGGCCGACTGGGCCAGAGCCGGAGCGGCAAGAAGAAGGGCAAAGCTGCTGACCGATACGGCGAGCGCGGTGAGACGATGTGACATGAAATGAGTATCCCCGGGGAAGAAGCGGCTCCCTCTAGGCGCGGCGCGACCGAACCTCCATGTATGAACAGTGTTCTTTTATGAAGATTTGACGACGCGACCACAGGCCGCGGAAAACAGTCGTTCCGTTCGCGCAATCCACGCCCGCAGCGTTGCGCCACGGGGAAAATGATGGAAATAAACTCGGCCGTGCCAAGCTTTGCCCCCCTGCCCCACCGCCGACGCCTGCTGCAGGGGCTGGCCGCAGCCGCCTTCGCCGCCCCCGTCATCGCCCACACAGCTCAGGCGGATTCGCCCCCTGTCAGCACAGCCCCTGTCATGGGCCGCATTCTGGCGATGTCGGACATCCATTCGGCCTATGACCGTCTGGGGCCGCTTCTGGCCGCGCTGGAGGCCGAGGTCGCTTCCCAGCCCGTGCCGCACATCATCGCCATCGACGGCGACAGCTTCGAACACGGCAATGTCGTCACCGTCCGTTCCGGCGGCGTCATCGACTGGGCCTTTCTGGCCGAACTACCCCGGATCGCGCCGACCGTCTTCAACATCGGCAACCACGACAACGACATCACCCCGGAACTGGCCGAGGTCGTCGCCCGCCTGCAGGGACTGGGCGTCACGGTCGTCAGCAACATCATCGACACCCGCACCGGCGCCCTGTTCGCACCTTCCGCCGTCGATGTTCCGTTCGGGCCAAACCGGACCCTGCGCGTCGTCGGCGTGGGCACCAACTCGATCAACACCTATCCCGCAGCCAGCCGCCCCAGCCTGAACATCCCCGTTCCCGGCGAATGGGCGCGGGCCAATCTGGCCGAGGCCATAAAGGGTGCGGACCATGTGCTGGTCCTCAGCCACGCGGGCGTGTCCAAGGACCGCGAGATCCTGCCCCTGCTGCCCGATGGCGCACACATGATCGGCGGGCATAACCATCTGCTGTTCCAGCATCGCCAGGGCCGCAGCCTGTACGCCCACACTGGGTCGTGGGCCGCCGCCTATACGACCCTGACCCTGCGGACCGATGGCACGGGCGAGGTTGCGTCCACGCCGGTTTCGGCAACCGCCGCCCCGTCGCCGCGCATCGCAAACCTGATCGCCTCGACCCTGGCCACGACCCTGACGCCGGAAGAAACCGCCGTGATCGGCATGTCGCCCGCCGCCCTGTCGCTGGGCGACACCGGACGCGCCGTCGCCGCCGCCTTGGCGCGGGCCGCAGGCGCACAGGCAGGCTTCATCGGCCACACCACACTGGGCACCGGCCTGCCTGACGGTCCCGTCTCACGCTACGCCTTCGACGCCATCGTCCGTTTCGACGGCAAGCTGATGGTCGCCGAGGTCACGCCCGAGCGTCTGGCCCAGTTGATGCGTCGCGCCAATCAGGACCGGCCCATCCCCTTCGCCGACCGTCTGGGCGACTTCGTCTATGGGGCGACGCTGGATGCCCCTGCGACGGGTCCGATCCGCATCGTCACCAACGACTGGTGCGCGACCAACCAGTCCGAATATTTCGGCGTCACCGATCTGGTCTTCACCGAGGTTCCCGACCTGAAGGTCAAGGCCGTGGCGACCGCAGCGATCCAGCACCGCTGATCGCCGCGACGTGACACGACGGCCCGGGTTCAACCGGCATTCGTTGCGACCTCCCCAGATCGTCATTCCGGGGCTGAGCGGAGCGAGGAACCCGGAACCCAGGATCACGGTCGCGCCACCAGACGCATTCAACGTCAGATGTGGGCCTCCTGGGTTCCGGGTTCGTCCTTCGGACGCCCCGGAATGACGCAGGATATTCTTGGCCCTATCCGTTCGGCAGGGTCACATCGCCGGTGCGGTGCAGCTTGCCCCACGCCTGTCCCAGCCCCGACACCGCCCGCGTCAGGGCGCGCCAGACGACGATGTACATGATCTGGCGATAGACGATCCGCTGGGTCGGCAGCAGCCACAGGTCGCCGCGTTTCTCACGATCGAACCCGTAGGCGATCCAGCCCGCCAGCAGCTCCAGCCCGGTGAAGGCCACATAGACGGCCAGGGTGAACCACAGCATCGGATTGGGCGCGGCGCTGACGTCGGAATGCTGCAGCGTCGACAGCCACGTCAGCCCCTGAATCACCAACGCCAGCAGCATCTGCAGGTCGATCAGCGGCGCCAGCACCTGCCCCATGATCTGGAACAGCCACAGGCTGGGCAGGGCCAGCTTGCCGAACCAGCCGTGACGGAACAGCGACCGCCGGTGCTTCCACAGGCATTGCAGGGTGCCGAAGCTCCAGCGGAAACGCTGTTTCAACAGGCCGTTCAGACTGGACGGGGCTTCGGTGAAGGCCAAAGCCTCCGGTTCATTGGCGATGACCCAACCGGCCTCACGCACCCGCCACGTCAGGTCCATGTCCTCAGCCAGGGTGTCGGAACGATAGCCGCCCAGCGCCTTCAGCCCCTCGGTGCGCCATGCGCCGATAGCGCCCGGCACCACGGTGACCGCATTCAGCAGGGCCAGCGCCCGGCGGTCGATGTTCTGGCTGGTGATGTATTCGATCGACTGCCAGCGCGTAACCAGGCCCCGGCGGTTGCCCACCTTCACATTGCCCGCGACCGCACCGACAGCGGGATCAACGAACCAGGCGGCCAGCCGCGCCAAGGCATCGATGGACAGCTGGGTGTCGGCGTCCACGCCCACCACGACCGGGGCAGTCGCCTCCATCAAGGCCAGGTTCAGGGCCGAGGCCTTGCCGCCGTTCGGCTTGGTGCGGATCAACACGCGCGGATCGGCGCCATAGACCGAGGTCACCGCCTGAAGCGTGCCGTCGCTCGACCCGTCATCGATGACGATGACCCGCACATCCACGCCCTCGCTGCTCAACAGGCTGGAGACAGTGCGGTTGATGACCGTCTCTTCGTTATAGGCGGCGACCAGCACATCGATGCGGGGCGGGGCGGCGCCCTCGACCGGTTCCGGCGGGCGGCGACGACGGCGCGACGCCAGCGCCAGCATCAGCACGATCCGCGCCAGTCCCAGCGCAATCGCCAGGGTGAAGCCCCAGAACAGCACCACCCCCATGAAGTGCGAGAAGCCAAAGGCCGCTGAGTCCGCCGCAATCAGCGACTGCTCATTGGCCGGCAGAGGCGGCATGGTCTGTTCCGGCGTCTGCCCGACCAGTCCGCCGATTGTCGTCAACTGATAGCCCCGTGCACGCAGGGCGTCGATCAACTGAGGCAGGGCTGCGACCGTCGCCGACCGATCCCCGCCCGCATCATGCAGCAGCACGGCGTGCCCGGCGCTGGCCTGGGCCAGGACGTCATCGATGATCTGCTGCGGCTGCAGGCGACGCGGTTTTCCATCCGGTCCGATCCGCGTCAGGTTCCAGTCGTTGGGGTCGATAGACTCGCCCGCCGTGGTGTAGCCCAGCCGCGACGCCACCGCGATCGGCAGGATTTCGCCATAGGTTTCAGGCTCTGAGTCGGCGTTGTAGGGTGGTCTGAACAGGGTGATCTGACGATGCAGAATGCTCTCCAGCGCCCGATCCGTCGCCGTCAGCTCCAACTGCACCCGCTGGTCATCGACATGGGCCATGTTGGGGTGGGTGAAGGAGTGGTTGCCGATCTCGTGCCCCTCGGCATAGACGCGCCGCACCAGATCGGGATTGGCCGCCGCATTGCCGCCGATCATGAAGAAGGTCGCCTTCACCCCCTTGGCCTTCAGAATATCCAGAACCTTGGGCGTCCACTGCGGATCGGGGCCGTCGTCAAAGGTCAGGGCCAGGGTGTGATCGGGCGCGCCGGTGCGCCGCACCGTCCAGGCCGATGGCCAGCGTTTCCACACCTCGTCGACGATCAGACCACTGGCCGGATCGACCTCAATGTTGCGCTGACCGGGGTGCGGGGTGTCGATGACGTTCAGCAACTCTCCCTGACCGGTGAAGGCGATCTGCTGCTTCAGGGTCACGTTCGACAGGGCTGAGGCCAGCTGAGCCTGCGGCACGGCGTTGCGGCCGAAGATATGCCAGGTGGTCGGGTCTTCCTCTCCCAACGCCCACAGGGCGGCGCCGCGCAGCCCCCTGCCCCGGCTGATGGTCATGGCATTGGCCACAGATGTCGCATCCTGCAGCCAGACCTCGTGCTTGCGCCCCTGATCATCGGTGTAACGGAAGGTCGGCTGCAGGGCCTGGTCGTCAAAGTCCATGACCTTGGCCGGATCATCGTCCGGGCGGTAACCGCGCGCCGTCGCCAGCGCCGCCGTGGTCGTCAGGGATTCCGCCGACGAACCGTCATCGCGCCAGTCATAGGCATAGACGCCGATGCCCAGGATCAGCCGATCCGCTGGCACCAGACTGGTGAACCGCTCCAGCGCCTTGTGCACGAAGCCGATGGACGAGATCGGTCCCGGCTGGCTGTCCTCGCCATGCTCGTCATAGGCCATGATGGGGGCGTAATCGACGACATCAGCCAGCGCCCTGATGTCATGGTCGCTCATGCTGACTTCCAGCGCGATCGACAGTTCTTTGCCCTGGGTGTTCAGGCGGCTGCGAAGTTGGGCCAGCCATGGCGTCAGGCGCGCGATCTGGCTGGGCGTCAGCAGTTCAAAGTCGATCTGAAGGCCTGCGTACTGGTTGGTCTGCACAAAGCCGACCAGACGATCCATCACGCGCTGGCTGTTCTCTGGGGCCAGCATCTGGTCGATGCGGGCGCTGTCGAACTGGCCTTCGGTCGCATTGCTGACGACCGGAACGATGCGCACGCCATTGGTGCGGGCCGCCGCGACCAGGGCGTTGGTCGTCGGGCTGGTCTGCGGGTTCCAGTCCGACGTGAGGATGTCCTGACCATCCGGCCGCACCTGGATCCAGGTCGGATAGACGTGCGTCAAGTTCTTGGCATGGCGCACGAAGGAATCCAGCGCCCCGTCTTCCCACGGCGCGAACCAGGCGCCTGCGATGGCGGCGTCCTGTCCGGCTGAAACCGGCTTTTTGCGGCGATCCTCGACAGAGATGTGGCGCAACAGGGCATGCTCGGCCCCATGCAGGTGCTGCGCAAAGGCCGTCTGCACCGGGGCCGTGAACGAAACCCCCGTCAAACGCGGCAGGATCACCAGACTGGCGATGAAGCTGACCAGCACCACCGTGGCCAGGCAGGCGGCGGCCACCGCGGCCCACCGCAGCCGCCGCGCGCGCCGCCCCGTCGCATCCAGAAACACGGACGGTTCGTGATGATCAGCGCGCGAAGGATCGGACATGCAGCATCTATAGAGCGGCCGCGCTTAATTGCGCGTCACTTTGCCGCATAAGAGCGAAGAACGGCGAGATGTGGGCCTTGCGATCCCCGCGCCCAACTGGCCTGATGCCAGCTCTTTAAGAGCGCAGACGGGCGACGAGCCATTGGAGGATCGGGCCTCCATCATCTTTATCCACCGAAGCCATACGACGTGAATTTGAGTTTCATGTCACTAATGGTTAACACCCCCGCGAACTCACTGGCGAGTTGTCCCGGACAGCGAGATCAACGTCGATCCTAGGATCGCGCCATACCCTCAAAGTAACGTCCTTCGGAGCGCGCGTGCTTATCTTGGCGATCGGATTTGTCGTAACGGCCAGCGCAGTTCTCGCCTTCCTGCTGCTTGACGACCGCCTGAAAATCTCCGCCCGCCGCCAGCGCCGCAAAGACCGCGCCGCCAACCGCGCCCGCTCCAAGGCCGAGGGCCGGTTCTAGGCGGCGCTATCGGTTAGACGCCGTCAGCGGACAGACGCAGCACGGCTCGAAGCCGGTCGAACATATTTTTGGGAGAGATGGCGCACCCGAAGAGATTCGAACTCCTGACCCCCAGATTCGTAGTCTGGTGCTCTATCCAGCTGAGCTACGGGTGCGTCTGCCTCGCGGCGAGGGCGGGTCTGTAGCGGCTCACATCGAATGGTGCAAGCGCTGTCCCGGCTTTTTCCGCTCGGCGAGAACAAACAATGTGATTCCGGAGACATTTCTCTCCGAAAGTCACCCTCTAATGTTGCTTATCAACGCGCCTGCGCCTCGTCGATTCTCTCTTAAGGATCGAATTCTAGACCGGTGCCTGTAATCCTCTCCTATTCTCAGCCACCCCAAGTCGCCCAACGCATAATGAAGGCGTCATCAGCCATTCGCCGCCCACTGTGCGACCATGGCGTCCAGCACATCGACCGGCAGAGGACCGGAGGCCAGGATCAGGTCGTTGTATTTGCGCAGGTCGAAACGATCGCCCAGCGTGGCGCGGGCCTTTTCGCGTGAGGCCAGGATACCCTGTTTGCCGACCATGAAACTGCAGGCCTGACCCGGATAGACGCAGTAGCGGTCGATCTCGCGTTCGGCGGCGTCGCGGTGTTCGCCCGCATTGGCGACCATCCAGTCGATGGCCTGATCACGCGTCCAGCGCGCGTGGTGAAGGCCCGTGTCGACGACCACGCGGCAGGCGCGGAACAACTGCCCCTGCAGATAGCCGATGCGGCCGAACGGGTCGTTCTCATAGGCGCCGATCTCATCGGCCAGCTGTTCGGCATAGAGCGCCCAGCCCTCGGTCCAGGCCGAGAACCGCACCGTGCGGCGGAACAGGGACAACTCGCCAGCGGCCTTCAAAGCGCTGAACTGGAAATGGTGGCCCGGAATGCCTTCGTGATGCAGCAGGGTCGGGATGCGCCACAGGGCGTTTTCTTCGACCGAGCGCAGATTGATGAAGATGACCGACGGCTGGGCCGGGTCGTTGCTGGCGCTGTAGAAGCCGCCCGGCGCGCCATTTTCGATGGCGGGCGAGACGCGCCGAACCACGACCGGATCGTTCGGAATAACCGTGAAGCCGCGCGGCAGGCAGGCGCGCACCACGTCCAGACGCGCATTGGCGGCATCGATAATGGACTGGCGACCCGCCTCTGTATCCGGCTTCAGGAAGCGTGGGTCCTGGTCCAGTTTGGTCATGCGTTCGCCGACGCTGCCCTCGGTCAGACCCTGTTCGCGCAGCAACCGGTCGATCTCTGACGACAGGTCACGCACCCATTTCAGGCCCAACTGGTGCAGTTCCGCAGGGGTGTAGCTGGCGGTCGTGTTCGAGTGCAGGCCCGAAACATAATAGGCCTCGCCGTCCGGCTTGGCCCAAACGCCCGCCTGATCCGTGGCGCGCGGCTTCAGGGCCGACAGGACGTCGATCTGGCGTGCCAGGGCGGGCTGAATCCGGGCGCGGAACACGGCCTCTGCGCGGGTCGGAAGATCATTAAGACCGGCAGAACGCGCACGTTCGAACGCCGAGGCCAGCAGTGGGTTTTCGTCCGTCGGCGTGTCGCGCAGCTTGCCGATCTGCGCCACCGTCTTGGCCAGGATGAAGCTGGGCGGGATGACGCCCAGACCGGCGTCATGGACGATCTGTTCGGTTTCCTGATCCAGCACCACGGCCAGTTGGTTCAGCTTGGCCAGATAGGCGTCGGCGTCCGCCCCCGTGGCCATCGGCGAGCGCGAACTGATACCTTCGGGCAGCCAATAATAGGCGCCGTTCATCTGGCTGACCACATAGGGGCTGGGGCGCAGGTTGATGTCGGAGAAGCCGTAGCGCCCGTACTGATCGTCCATCGCCTGATAGACAAACAGGGCCGTGTCGTAGTCGACGGCGGCGCGAGGCGACAGGCCCGCACGGTCCACAGTACGCAGTTCCGCCAGACGCGCGGCATTGGCCTGACGCGCCTTGGCCCGCCCGGCCAGAGAATAGTCGCCCAGACGATCCGATCCCCCGTCCTGCTCGCTCAGGGCTTCAGCATGACGCTCCAGCATCGCTGCCAGACGGCGGTCGGCGGACGCGTCGCCCAAAGCGGCGCCCGTGCTGGCGCAAGCCGACAACGGCGTCAGAACACCCAGCGCCGCAGCACCGGCCAGAAGATCACGACGACGCATTACGCAGCACTCCATTGTCGCACCATGGCGTCCAGAACCTCCATCGGAAGCGGTCCGGAACGCAGGATCAGATTATTGTAGTCGCCAAGGGCGAACCGACCGCCCATCGCAGCCCTGGCCGTTTCGCGCGACGCCACCAGTTGCTGCTTGCCGACCATGAAACAGCAGGCCTGCCCCGGATAGACGCAGTAACGGTCGACTTCTCGCGCCGTCGGGCCGGGCAACTCGCCGACGACATCCACCATATAGGCGACCGCCTGATCGCGGCTCCAGCGTTCGTGGTGCAGGCCCGTGTCGACGACCACGCGCCCCGCGCGCCACAACTGGGCCTGCAGATAGCCGATGCGGCCGAACGGATCGTCCTGATAGGCGCCGATCTCATCGGCCATATGTTCGGCATAGAGCGCCCAGCCCTCTGTCCAGGCCGAGAAGCGCGCCGTACGGCGGAAGGCCGACAGGGCGCCCGCGTCGCGCATCACCGCCGATTGGGTGTGGTGTCCAGGCACGCCCTCATGGTGGATCAGGGTCGGCAGGCGCCACGACGGCAGGTCGCTGGGCGTCTTCAGGTTCAGCAGCACGCCCCCCGGCGCCCCGTCATGGCCGGCGTTGTAGAAGGCGACGGGCGAACTGTCTTCGCTGGTGCGCGGCATGCGCCGCACCTCGACCGGCGTGTCGATCAGCGGGCTCAAAGCGCGTGGCAGACGCCCCCGCGCCGCCGCCAGATAAGCCGCGGCCTGTTGCTTGACCGCGGCGCGACCCTGATCCGTATCCGGCTGACGGAAACGCGGGTCGATGTTCAGGGCGGCGATGCGTTCTCCAACCGATCCTTCGGTCAGGCCGACGGCACGCAGATCGTGGTCGATCTCGTGGCTGAGATCGCGCACCCAGCCCAGGCCCATCCGGTGCAAGTCTGCGGGCGGGATGCTGGTCGTCGTATTGGCCCGCAGGGATGAGGCGTAGTTGGCCTCTCCGTCCGGCTGAGCCCAGACGCCCGCCGTCGAGACGGCGTGCGTCGTCAGGGTCTGCAGCGCCGCCGCCTGACGATCCAGCGCAGGCGCGACCAGCTGGCGGAACTGCTGCACGGCCTGCGCCGCCAGTTCAGGATCGGCAGAGACGGCGCGCGACAGCAGGGGATTGGCGGCAGGCTCGCTGTCACGCAATCCCCGAACCTGTGTCAGGGTCGAGGCCAGGACGAAATCAGGCGGTATCACACCCTGCCCGCCGTCGTGCAGGATGCGTTCGCTTTCCTGATCAACGCCCCGCGCAAGGGCGGCGATATTGTCCAGATAGGCGCTGCGGCTGGCGGCATCGTCCGGCTTCAACCGCGCGCCCAGTTGCGACGGCAGCCAGTAGTAGGCGCCGTTCATCTGGCTGACCACATAGGGGCTGGGACGCAGGTCCAGATCGATCGTGCCGGGCCGCGCCAGTTGATCGTCCAGCACGCTGTAGACAAAGGCGGCGGTGTCGCGGTCGATCCGGGCGGTCACTGACAGGCTGTCGCGCGACACGGTCGCCAGCTCAGCCATCCGCTGAGTGTTGCTGCGGCGGGCGGTCGCCCTGCCCTCCAGTGACCGATCGCCGACAGGGCCGTCGTCATCCCCGCCGAGCGCTCGCAGCGATAGCGAATGCCGATCCAGCATGGCGGCCAGTCGGGTGTCGTCCGGCCCCGCTGCACCCGCCGCCCTCGCCGCATCACCCGTGATCCCCGTCGCCGCAGCCGCCGCCGCGACGCCTGCCAGCATCTGCCGCCGGTTCATGCCCCAATTCCCCGTCCGACGCCGCGCACGTCCATCAGGCTTCGCTCAGCCAGCGGTCGATCTTGGCTTCCAGCACGTCCAGCGGCAGGGCGCCCGTGTCCAGAATCTGGTCGTGGAAACGCCTGATGTCGAAGGCGGAGCCCTGCGCCTGTTCGCTGCGCTGACGCAGTTCCTGAATCTTCAGTTCGCCGATCTTGTAGGCGCAGGCCTGACCGGCGTTGGTGATGTAACGGTCGATCTCGACGGCCACGTCACGCTCGGCCATCGAGGTGTTGGCCAGCATATAGTCGATGGCCTGCTGACGGTCCCAACGCAGGGCGTGCAGGCCCGTATCCACCACCAGACGCACGGCCCGCAGCATCTCCATGTCCAGATGACCGAACCATTGATAGGGGTCGGCGAACAGGCCCAGATCCTTGCCCAGAGACTCGGCGTACAGGCCCCAGCCCTCGCTGTAGGCGGTCGCCGGCGCCAGACGGAAACGCAACAGGTCCGGCAGGCTGGCGTCCTCCTGAACCAACGAGATCTGGTAGTGGTGGCCCGGCACGCCCTCGTGCAGCGCCAGGGTCTCCAGCGTCGGAATGGGACGCGTGTTCAGCATCGCCATGTTGAAATAGAGCACGCCCGGCTGTGACGCGTCAGGCGGACCGGGACGATAGTAGCCCGTGCCCCTCTGGTCGCCCAGCGCAGGCAGGGGACGCACCTCGAACGCCGCCTTGGGCCGCCGCGAGAACAGTTCGGGCATCTTCTGCCAGACCTTGGCCTCGATGCGTTCGAAGTGAGCAATCAGATCGGCGGGCTTGGTGTAATAGAAGCTGGGCTCGGTGCGGACGTGCTCGAAGAAGGCGGACAGGTCGCCCTGGAAACCGGCGGCGCGGCGGGCGCCTTCCAGCTCTTCGCGAATGCTGGCGACCTCTTTCAGGCCGACGCGGTGAATGTCCTCGGCGGCCATGGTCGTGGTGGTGTGGCGGACCAGATCGGAGGCATAGACCCGAGCCCCGTCCTTCATCGCCCACAGGCCCGCGCCCTCGGTGGCGGTGGGCAGGTATTCATCACGCAGGAAGTCGCGCCACACGGCATAGGCCGGATAGGCGCGCTGCTCCACGGCCTGACGATAGGCCGCCTCCAGACGTGAGCGGTCCGCCTCTGAAACAGAAGCCGGGAAACGGGTGACCGGCGAATAGAGCGGGCTCTGATCAACCGGCAGGGACAGGAAGGCCTCGACCTGCCCCAGAACATTTCGGACCACGATGCGCGGCTGGTGATAGCCCGCCGCCATGCCCTGACGCAGACGTGCGACGGTTGCGGTCATGAAGCCGGTGAAGCCGTCCAGCTGCACCAGCCGGTCCTCGTAATCCTGAACCGTGTCGAAGCCGCTGGCCGAGGACATATAGTCAGGGAACTCGACATGCAGGCCGAACGAGGCGTTCAGTGGAGCCATACGACGGATGGCGAAGACGCCGCTGTCGATATCCTCCAGCGCCTTTTCGGCCTGATAGCGGAAGACGTCGTAGGCGATCTGATCGCCGGGTGGCAGGGCTTCGCGGTCAATCGCGGCCAGGGCGCGCAGTTCGCCGCGCTTGTTCTGCTCCAGCTTGGCCGCATAGGCGTCGCTGAGGGGATCGACGAACAGGTCGCCGATCGGACGCTCTCCACGCCGGGCCAGTCCCAGCGGATTGAGCGCATCGTCCGCCCGCTGACCGTCACGGACCACCTGGGCGAAGCGGGCGCGGACATCGTCCTGGCCCAGAATGGCGGCCGAGACCGGCGTGGACATGACCACCGCAGCCGTTGCGGCGCCTGCCGCGCCCAGAAGCAATTCACGCCGTCTCATAAGCCATTCCTCTTTGTACTGATGCAGCTCCCGGCCCTGACGACCGGGAGCTGCGCCATGCGCGAAATACGCCGCGCACTTCCCTCTGAAACGCAACACAGAGGGACCAACGGCGATCATGGGGCCATCATCGCCGTCAAGCCTTGCCTGAAGTCGCTATCAGAAGCGCGACGTCAGACCCACGAAGTAACGCCGTCCCAGGGTGTCATAGGTCGACGGATCGGTGTTGGCCTGGATGCCCGGCGTCCAGGTGCGAGGCGCCTGGTCCGTCAGGTTGTTGACGCCTGCACGCAGCGAGATGCGTTCGTTCACTGTCCAGGTGCCCATCAGGTCGAAGTAGTCGATGGCGTCCAGCTTGTTGGCGGTGTTGTAGATCTGCATTTCGCCAACCCGGCGCCAGCGGACGCCCAGGCCGTAATCGCCGAACTTGTAGTTCACCGACGTCAGGAACTTCCATTCCGGGAAGGTGAAGCCGTTGGTCGAGTCGATCGTGCCGGTGCGGACGTTGAACGGACCGCCAGCGGCGTCCTGACGCTCCCAGGTCTCCAGCCAGCCGACCACGAAGTTGAGGTTCAGCGAACCAACATCGGGCAGACCCGCATCGACCAGATCAAAGCCCCAGTCCACCTGCAGGTCGACGCCCGAGGTCTTCATCGTCGCCAGGTTCTGCAGCAGGCCCAGGCTGTTGATGATGCTGCCCGTAGCGGCGTCACGTTGGAACAGCTGGCAATAGCCGTTGTTCACATCATAGGTGGGGTTGGTCTGACCCGTGGCGTTGAAGCAGCCCTGCAGCTGGTTAGCGGCCGTGATGCTGCCGATCACGTCCTTGATCTCGATGCTGTAGTAGTCGACCGAGGCCGAAACGCGCGACAGCAGCGGGTGATCGAACTTCGGACGATAGACGGCGCCCAGGGTCCAGGAGTCAGCCGTTTCTTCCTTCAGATCGCGATTGCCGCCGACAAAGCCCTGAATCTGAGTGCTGTTGAAGACATAGCTTTCGATGGCGGCGGGCGAGAGGCCCTGCGCCAGGCACAATGCCTTCACCTGTTCCTTGTTCGGACCATTGCGGTAGGCGCCGCGGGTGTCGCACGGGTCGCCGCCGAACACCGGATTGCCCGCTGCGTTCAGAGGCGCGCCAATCTGCGGAGAATCGATGTCGCGGTTGCCGTACAGTTCGCCGATGGACGGCGCACGGACGGCGCGCTGCAGGCCGCCGCGAACGCGCAGGCCGTCGAACACAGCCCAGTCGACATCAGCCTTGTAGGCGCTGACGCCGCCGATGGTGGCGTAGTCCGAGTAGCGATAGGCCAGGTTCAGATCCAGGCTCTGCACGAACGGCAGGGCAGCCACGACCGGGATCAGGGCTTCGACGAAGAACTCGGTCGAGTTGGTCGAACCCGTCAGGGGCTGGACCGGGTTGAAGCCTGCGACTTCCACGCCGCCGATCTTGCCGCCGTCCGGCAAACCATTGGCGCCCAGGTGGTCGACGATCGGATTGCTCTGCGACAGGCCCGAGTCCGGACGGAAGGAGAAGGTGTCCTCACGATACTGGACGCCCGCTGCGAAACGCACCTGACCAGCCGGCAGTTCGAACAGGCCGCCCTGGATCGAGGCCTCGACGATCGACTGCTCGCTGAGGGTGGCGTTCTTGCTGTTGCGGTTGATGTAGTTGACGCAGGCCGCCGACAGCGTGGTCAGGCCGAACGGATTGAAGCCGCCTTCGCAGATGTTGGCGCCGCCGGTGGGATCGTCCAGCAGACGTTGAACCGCCGAACGCGACACGTTGCCCGACTGTTCGGTCGAGTTATCGACACGGCCGTACTGGGCGCTGACGTCATAGCGCCAGTCGCGGAACGGCAGGTCGCCGCGCACGCCGGTCGTCACCTGGAAGACCGTGGTGCTGTCGCGGGCCAGACGGCCGCCGATGGCGTCGAAACGCTTGTTATAGCCGAACGACGCATTCGGATCGGCCCGCGAGTTCAGGAAGGCGCGCAGGTCGCTCGAAATGAAGGGGTTGGTCGACGGAATGCGGAAGCCGTAGGTCGGTGACGGACCAGGCATCGGCGTTGCGGCCAGACGGATGTCAGACGAATACTGGGTGTACAGCATGTTGCCGTACAGTTCCGCAGAGTCCGTCAGCTTGTAGCGCGCGCCGGCATAGCCGTTCCAGCGCTCCAGCGGGATGCTGAGCATGCCGGTTGCGCCCGTGTTGAACGCCCAGGCGACGCCCGGCTGGTGATAGGCGTCATAGGCGGGGCCGCCCGGGCTCTTGAAGTTGTGCGCGCCCAGATAGCTGAACAGCGAACCGTCCGGGTTATAGCCGAACTCGCCCGTCGGCGTGACGCAGCTGGCGCAGTTCAGATAGGTGTTGAGGAACGACTGACTGGGCAGATTGGCCCCGTCGAAGGTCGTCAGACCCAGAGGCGATACGCTGTTGCGGCCCGACACGGCCGAGAAGTCGCGCGCCACGCTCATGATGGCTTCACGGGTCGAACGGCCGATTGAGAAGACGGCGTTGCCGCGGTCGTCGTTGAAGTTGCCGCCCATGGTGATGGTGTAGCTTTGGGTCGCGCCGTCGCCGCGTTCCGTCTCGCCGTACTGGGCGTCGATGTGAACGCCCGAGAAGCTTTCATCGATGATGAAGTTGGCCACCCCCGCCAGGGCGTCCGAGCCATAGGCTGCCGAGGCGCCGCCGGAGATGACCTCGACGTTGCGGATCAGCGCGGCGGGCAGGATGTTGATATCGACCGTGCCGTTGGCGTTGGACGGCACGAGGCGGCGGCCGTTCATCAGCACCAGGGTGCGGTTGGTGCCCAGACCACGCAGGTTCAGGTTGGCCTGACCGCCGTTGCCGGGGTTGACCGAACCGTGGCTGGTGCCCGGCATGAACTGCGGCATGTCGTTCATCAGGGTTTCGGCCGTCACCGAACCCGCCGCCTGGAAGTCTTCACGACCGACCGTGACGATGGGGCTGGTGGAGTTGTAGTCCTGACGGACGATGCGCGAGCCCGTAACGACGACCTCGCCGAGGGAGGAGACGCCGTCCGTGTCTTCGGTCTGGGCGGCGGCAGGGGCTGCGGCGAAGGCGATGGCGGCGAACCCGCCGATCATGGTGGACGCCAACAGGCGCTGTCGCGTGAAACTGCAAATCAAGACTGAAACTCCAGAACAATATTCGTGTGTTGAAGGACGCCACGGACAGAGCCCAGGGCGAAAAGGATTGCGCCCCTAGTCGAGGCTGGCCGTGGCCTCGATCTCGACGAGGAAGTCCGGCAGGGCCAGACCGGAAACCCCGACGACCGTGTTGGGCGCAGGCGTGGCTCCGGCATAGAAACGGTTGATCGCGCCGACCACGATCCCGAGTTTTTCGGGCGTATTGTCAACGATATAAGTCCGAAGACGCACCAGGTTTCCTGCATCTGCACCCGCCTCGGCCAGGACGGCGGACAGGTTCTGCAGCGCCGTTTCGACCTGAAGAGCCAGATCACCCTCGCCGACGACATTGCACTGGGCGTCCCAGGCGACCTGTCCCGCCAGATGCAGGGTGCGGCCGCCTTCCTGAAGCGCCGCATGGGAGAAGCCGAACGGCACGCTTTCATAAAGATGGGGCGGATTGATCTTGGTGATGGGCATGGTCGTCTCCGCTCAATCGACCAGTTCGAGCTGATGCCCGAAGGGGTCCTGGATGTAGAGGTTCTTCTTGCCGGCCAGCGGGCCTTCGGCGATCTCGATCACCTCCAGCGGCGTGCAGCCGTGCTGCGCCAGCCAGGCGGCGGCGGCTTCGACATCATCGACCTTGAACGCCAGGTGATGACCGCCGCGATCGCAGTTGCGCGGCACGTCCTGACGCCGATCCGACGGCTTGTCGTACTGGACCAGCTGGAAGTTGAGATTGTCGCTCAGCTTCAACATGACCAGCGTCAGACGCGCGCCGGAAACCCCGACATGCGACGCCATCCAATCGCGCCCATCATCCCCGACCGGCAGGTCCGCTGCATCCAGCGGCCCCATGCGATAGAGTTCCGTCGCCCCCAGCACATCGCGATAGAATGCGAGTGCGGCGTCCAGATCCGGAACCGTCCATGACACATGATCGACAACGTTGAACGTAGGTCGACCGCCCTCCCCGGCAGTGTGGTTCTCAGCCATAACCTTCCCCTTGGTCTAGTTGGCTCGCCTTCCCTGGTGATAGTTTTGTGTCGGTCTGACGAAGCAAACAATGAGTGGGTTTGCAAAGATCGTTGCGTTGAACGCAAAAGATATCAGGCGGTCAGGTCGCCGATTCGCACCGGCCGCGCCGGGAAGCGCGCACGGAACCCCAGAGGGGGTTTTTCGACACTATTCATGCGCTGCAGCAGCAAATGCTCGCAGTTTCGCCCCTGGCACGGCCCCATGCCGCAACGCGTCGAAAGCTTGACCGCGTTAGGGGTGGAAACGGCGGCGATGGCGGCGTCCACGGCGCCCTGCGTCACATCCTCGCACCGGCACAGGATCGTATCGGCGGGCTGGGGCTGAGACAGGAAAACCGACGGGTCGGCGATCGCGTCCAGCAGTTCGGCGAATCTCAGGGCATGGACCTGGCGTCTGCGCGGACCACGCGCCAGCCGTTCCGCCTCCGCCTTCGTGATCAGGCCTTCATCCAGAACGATGCCGATGCCCGCCAGCGCGCCTTCGGCCCGCGCAGCCTCCGCCCCCTTCACGCCCGTCGTCTCACCAGCGACATAGACGCCGAGGCGAGAGCTTCGCATCCATTGATCATGGACGGCGGACCACCCCCCGAACCGCCCCTGATCGACCCGCAAGCCCATCCCGCGCACCAGGTCCGACTGGGGCAAAAAACCGAAGCACAGGGCGACAGCGTCGCAGTCGATCTGTGCGCCAGACGCCAGCCGCAAGGCCTGGACCTGCCCCTCCCCCACGACCTCGACAGGGCGGTCATTGAAGCTGATACGGCGCCCCGAAGCCGCCAGCCGCAATCCGCCCAGCGCCACCTTCAGCAACTGGGTCGCATGGGCCAGGACAGTCATCGGCCGCCGCGCCGCCTGGACGATTGCGGATTGCAGCGACTGAGCAAAGGCCAGGGCTGCGACCTGACCGCCCGCCTCAATGATCTGTTCCGCGACCAGCAGCTGCAACGGATGACTGCCCGCAAGCGCAATGCGTCGCCCCGGCGTCAGCCGTTGGCTTTTGACGAAGGCCTGCACTGCCCCCGCGCTCATGACGCCCGGCAGGGTCCAGCCCGGCAAAGGCGTCGTCATGTCGTAGCAGCCTGCCGCAATCAGAACCCGTCGCGTCCGCAAACTGGCGACCTTCGCGCCATCGGAAGCCAGGACCTGCCAGCCGTCGGCATCAGCCCGGACATCCAGAATCGAGCGGCCGCCCAGCCATTCCACCCCATCCAGCGCCTCGAACGCGCGCAACTGGGCCTTCAGCTTGCGGTACACGCCGCCCGCCAGCCAGTTGGTGACGGTGAAGGCGCGCGGCGGCTGGCGCAGAATCTGTCCGCCCGGTCGCGCCTGCTCATCAATAACGGCGACGCGCCCCAGCCTGCCCTGCAGCGCAAGACAGGCCGCCTGTCCCGCAGGGCCGCCGCCGATGACGATCAGATCATAGTCGTCGCGCACCGTCATGTTCCGGCACGCGTCGTAGAAACCACCATGTCCGCCTGCACATCCGTCACGCAGGCGCGCAGCCTACGCGTGGGCTGATCGGCCAGCGCCACATCGACCAGACATTCACTGCAGACGCCCATGTTGCAGAACAGGCCGCGTGGCCGGTCCTGAGTGTCGCGGCGAAACATGCGCGCATCCGCCGCCAGCATGGCCGCAGCCAGGGTCTCCCCCTCATAGGCCTCGATCATCCGCCCATCGACTTGCAGGCTCAGCGGACGACCGCGAACCACGCCCTGATTGCTACGCACCGGCCATCCCCATGAAACTGTTGAGGTGGCTGATGCGGGCGGGCGAGAACAGGCGCAGCCGGTCTTCACGTTCATCCAGAATCTGCCGCGCCAGCAGACGGGCGAAGGTCGGCCCCAGCGTGAAGGCCGATCCGCCCGCCGCCACATAGACGCCCGGCGCCTGGGGGACTTCGCCGACCAGGGGCAGTTGATCGGCCGTTACGGCTGTCACGGCGGTCCAGCTGCGGATCAGATTCAACTGCGCCACCTGAGGCGCCACATCGACCGCCACCGCCAGGTTTCCGCGCAGAGAGGTCTCGATCAGGTCCGCTTGCTGGCCCGGATCAAACCGGCCCGTGTCGTCCAGCCTCATCCGCGACGGCCAGCCGCCACCGACCAGAATATTGCCCGCATAGGCCTGTTTCATCGACAGACGCCGACCGACATGCTGGATCAGTTGATCGATCAGAGGCGGTGCGCGCTCCGTCACATTCATCAGCAGGGCGACCGGAAAAATCGGCAGGTGCAGGTTGAACAGTTCGCCGATGCGGCCACTCCACGCCCCCGCAGCGATCAACACCTTGGACGCCCGAATATGGCGGCACCCCTGTCCCGTCTCCACAGCGATCTCATAGCCGTCGCGTATGCGACGCGCGGCGACGGCCCGCGCCCCCTGGGTCAGACAGGCGCCGTGTTTTTCAGCCCGCGCCGCAAACGCCAGGGTCAGCGCCTTGGGATCAGCATGCCCTTCGGATTCCAGATAGCTGGCGGCGATGATGGACGGCGACAGGATCGGCGCAATGGTCCGCGCTGCATCCCCGTCGATCAAGCGGCTGGGCAGGCCGCCGGCTGTCTCTCGCGCGACCTTCGCTTCCAGCAGCGCGACCTCCTGCGGGGTCTGCCCCACCATCAGACCGCCGTGCATATGCACATGCAGGCTGTCGCCCAGCTCAGCCTCCAACCCGCGCCATTCTTCGATGGCCAGACGGTTCAGGCTGAGGATCTGCGCCGCCTGGTCGGCCAATGCGTCGCCGTTCTCAAGAAAGCGGCGCTCGATCTGGAAATGCAGCGACCCGGCATTCGCCCCTGAGGCGCCCGCGTTCAGATAGGACGCCTCGATCAGTTCGACCGAAGCCCCGGCGCCGGCGAGTCGGCAGGCTGTTGCGCAGCCCACCAGTCCGCCGCCGATCACCAGAACATCGACGCTTCGCATCGTGTTTAGACACGTCCCAGGCTGGCCAGGGTCGCGCGGATGCTGTCCAGATCAGTGTCCGACACATCCATCAACGGCGCACGGACATGGCCGCCCGGCAGTTTCTGAACATTCAGAGCCGCCTTCAGAATGGCCGGACCGGAGCCAAAGCGTCCGACCAGATTGGGTGTGTACCACGCGTCCATAATAACCCGGTCCTGGCGTCCACACGCCCGCGCCGCGTCAAAATCACCGGCCCAGATGTGGTTATAGAAGTCTGGCTGCGCGCGGCCAAGCACGCCGCCCGCCCCCATGGTCCCGTCGCCGCCCGCACCCTTCAGCAGGGCCAGACCGGCGTCGTCCATGCTGTGACCGAACACCCGCACCTGATCCTTCAGACCGAAATAGGTCTGGGTGAAGGCCCGCAGGTCGCCGGTCGATTGTTTGATGGCGACGACATTCTCAAGCGCCGCCAAACGCTCCAGCACGCTGAACGGCATGTCGATGCCGGTGCCGGGCGGCCAGTTGTAGACACAGATCGGCAGGGCCGACGCATCGGACACGGCGCGGTAGAAGTTGACGATCTCGTCCTCACCCGGCCGGATGTAGGGCGGCGGGGTGACCAGCGCGCCCTCAAAGCCCGCCGCCGCCGCCGAAATGGTGAACTCCACGACCTCAGCCGCCGTGAAGGCAGTGCAGCCCGCGATAAGCGGCAGCTTTCCCTTCATCTGGGCGCCGACCGCATTGAAAAGCGCATGACGCTCTACAGCACTTATACTTGTCCACTCGCCGGTTGTTCCTGCAACGACAAGGCCATGCATGCCCTCACCGTGCAGCCAATCAAGCAATCGACCAAGCGCAGGAAAGTCCATCGCTCCATCGCGATCAAACGGCGTCGTTATAGCGGGTATGTAACCGCGCCAGTCGACGCGCATTCTCTTGGATGTCAACGAGCACCTCTTTGTAGTGCTGATTATAGATTTGGCACTGTCTCCGGCATTTTCGTCACGCTCACAAGATGGTATGAATGCGCAAAATCGTTGCGACAAACGCAACGCAGAATCCGGTCATCTGTTGGGAGGCAAACGGCATGCAGGTCACGTCGCTGCACTATTTTTATCAAGCCGCCAGCCTGGGCTCGATGCGTCTGGCCAGCGACAAGATCGGCGTCGCCGTCTCGTCGATCAGCCGCCAGATCGCCCAGCTTGAGCGGGAAATGGGGGTGGCCCTGATCGAGCGCGGACGCCGCACGATCCGCCTGACCGAGGCCGGGCGGCTGACCTATGAATATTATCAGGGCTGCATGTCGAACGAGGAGGCGTTCAAGAACCGTCTGCACGACTATCGCCAACTGAAGGCGGGCAAGATCGATATTTCCATCGGTGAGGGGTTTCTAGGGGGCTTCCTGCTGGAGACCATCGAAGGCTTTCAGAGCCAGCATCCCGGCGTGTCGGTCACCATTTCCGTGCTGTCGACAGCCGACATCGTCAAGCGCGTGCTGGACGACAGCGCCCACTGCGGCCTGATCTTTAACGACTGCAACGAGCCCAAGATCCGCGTGCGCGCCACGGCGGCCCAACCGCTTATGGTGCTGTGCGCGCCGCATCACCCGGCCGCCCAGATGGAGGCCCTGTCGCTGCAGGACATCAGCCAGTTCGACCTGTGCCTGCCTGACGCCGCCCTGCGGATTCGTCAGTTGCTGCGGGACGCAGAACGCCGCGAGGAGATCTGGCTGGAGCCGAAGCTGACCACCACCTCCATCTATGTGATGCGTGAGGCCGCAAAGGCCGGGCGGATGGTGACGGTCCTGCCCAAGATCGCGGCAACGACGGAACTGGCCGAAGGCTCGCTGGTGGCGCGGCCCATCCATGAGGCCAGCCTGGAATACACCACGGTCAGCCTGATCCACCGCCTGGGCCGCCAATTGGACGGCGCGCCCGCCCGCCTGCTGTCCACGCTCGAAGCCAAGCTGAAGGCCTGGAGCGCAAACGAAGGCGAGCGGACGGCGGCCTGACCGCTGATGGTCGGCCCTAGCCCGCGACGGGCTGGGGCTGGGCCGTCTTTTCGCGCGCGCTGGTGATCAGAATGACCACGACGGCGACGATGGCGTTGACGCCCATGGCGACCAGCCCCTTCTCCCACTCAGGGAAGATCAGGCCGAACAGGTTCTGTGCCGCGGGCACAAGCAGCACCACATAGCCTGCCGCCATGCCAGCGGCGACGCCGACAGCGTTGGCGCGCGGCCAGAGGAAGGCCAGGAACACGCCCGGCGCCAGCATGCCGATGGCGGCATAGGCGGACAGGCCGATCTCGACCAGAGACGCGGTCGCCCCCACCGTCAGCCAGACGGCGCCCCCCGCGAACACCACCATCGACAGACGCGAAGCCCGAAGCGCTGCCTGATCGCTGAGACCGGGGCGCAGCGGCATCAGCACGTTGCGGCTGAAGATCGAACCCGCCGTCAACAGCAGAACCGAACCCGGCACCAGGGCCAGCAGACAGGCGGTGCCTGCTAGAAGACCGATCATCCAGGACGGATAGGAATCAGACACGAACTGCAGCAGGGCGGCATTCACATCGCCGCCTGGCGGCTGTGTGCCCGCCAGCAACGCGGCGAAGCCCAGCAGGATGATGAAGAAGAAGGACAGCGAATACAGCGGCTGCCAGACGGCGTTGCGCCGGATCGCCTTACGGCTGCCTGCCGCATAGCAGAGCTGGAACATGTGCGGAAAAATCCACGTGCCCAGGGCCACGTTCAGGGCCGAGGTCATCAGCCAGGTCACGGTCAGACCCGCCTCGGGAACCAGGCCCGGGAAGACGCCGATGCCGGGGTGCTGGTCCTGTACCTTGTCGAAGACATCCAGGATCGAGATCGCCCCGACCTTATGCGCCACCGTGGCGCTAAGAGCGACGACCAGTACCACCATCAGCACGTCCTTGACGCCCGCCGCAAAAGCCGCCGAGCGCAGCCCCGCAACATAGACGAAGCCCAGCATGATGACCGCCGCCAGAATCGCCGAAGCCAGAACGGACACTTCCGCACCCAGCGTCAGACGCAGGATCATGCTCAGGGCCGTGATCTGGATCTGCACATAGACGATAATGGCGATGATGCCCGCCAGACCCACCACGCAGCCCAGCCACGTCGCCTTGTAACGGGCGGCGAAAAAGTCAGCTTGAGTAATGAAGCCGCCCTCGCGGCCGGCCTGCCAGATACGCGGCATCAGCCAGTAACCCAGGGTGGCGGCCAGCGACACGGAGGTGAAGGCCAGATAGGCCGGGGCCCCATAGGCCCAGGCAAAGCCGGAGATCCCCAGCACGGCAAAGGTGGTGTAGATTTCGCCCGCGTTCAGGAACCAGAAGATCAGGGTGCCGAACCGGCGCCCGCCGACGGCCCATTCGGACACGCTCTTGGCCCGGCTTTTCTGATGGCCGTACAGCATCGCGCCCAGCATGGTCGCGACGACTATTGAAATCGTCAGGAACAGGATCACGAGGACGCCTCCGCATCGGCGGCACGATCCGCGCTGTCTTCATCAAGGCCCAGCGCCCGCTCCATGCGCTCATCCAACATGAAGACCAGGGCGATCAGGGCGCTGGCGATCAGGATGCCCGCCATCTGCCAGACCAGCGGCAACGGCAGGGAGAAGACCCGCACCGACGCCGAGTTGACGAACGGCGCGCAGCCGATCTGCCAGATGAAGGGAATGAGCAACAGCCAGCGATGGCCATAGCGTTTCCAGGACGCTGTGCGTGGCGATGAGGCGGTCATAAGCTTACTCGGATCGCGGTCAGCTAGTGCGCGGCGGCGGGCGCGTCGTGGCGAACCACGTCCCCGCCCTTCATGACGAAATCGATCGTGCGCAAGGCGCTGATGTCCTTGGTCGGATCGGCGCGCACTGCAACGATGTCCGCATATTTACCGACCGTGATGCTGCCGATGTCCGCTTCGCGACGCATCATGCGGGCGGGCTGGATAGTGGCGGCCTGAAGCGCCTGAACGGGCGTCATCCCTGCGTCGACGTATAGTTCAGCCTCGCGCACCGTCGCCGTCGTGCCCTCATTGTCCTCGAACGGGAACTGGTCGGTGCCCAGAGCGATCGGCACGCCCAGGCGAATGGCCGACTGCAGCACGGCCCAGTGGTCGCGGCCGACGCTGTCCACGCGCGCCAGATACCAGTCAGGCGAACCGATGCGGCGGTAGAAGTCCTTGGCCCCCGGCTGGCTGACCACGATGGTCGGCACCAGCCAGGCCTTCTGCTGCACCATGCGGCGCAGAACCGGCTCGGTCAGGTGATAGCCATGTTCGAAACAGTCGATGCCGTATTCCAGCGCCTGCATGGCGGCCTCGGGCGAGCCGTTGTGGGCCGTGACACGCACGCCGTTGCGGTGCGCAACCTCGATCAGGGTCGACAGTTCGTCATTGGTCATGGGCGCCGCGGCGATGTCGCCATGAACATCCGAAATGCCGCCCGAAATGGCGATCTTGATCCAGCTGGCGCCCTGTTTGATCTGTTCGCGCGCCGCACGGGCGAAGGCGTAGGGACCATCC
>NZ_JABAZW010000031.1:0-14974 GCF_018608325.1 Brevundimonas sp.
ATTCGGGCCCGCCCGTTATCGTCCCCGGACCTCCGCCTCCGCCCGCTCCTCCGGCTCCGGCCCGCCCGGCCACGATCACGAACGTTTCGTGGTCGCGTCAGCCTCGCCCGGAATTCCCGGCTCGCGCTCAAGAGCGTGGGATCGAGGAAGGCACTGTGGTGCTGCTGTGCTCGGTTGAAGCCAATGGCGCCGCGACCAACTGCAGCATCGTGTCGGAAACTCCGTCCGGTGCAGGCTTCGGCCGCGAAGCTCTCTCGTCCATGCGTGCAGCGCGCTTTGCGCCCGGCACAGTGGATGGTGTGGCTCAAGGTGGACAAGCGCGCTTCACGGTTCGCTTCCGCCTCGGATAAGACTGATCGCCAGATCATGAGAACGCCCCGGTTTCGACCGGGGCGTTTTTGTTTGTATAAGGCGCACTCTGTGCTTGATCGGGCCGTAAGGCCTCGCTACAGAACGCGCCTCGCGATGAGCGGGCCGCCTTAGCTCAGTTGGTTAGAGCGCCGGTTTGTGGAACCGGAGGTCCTCAGTTCAAGCCTGAGAGGCGGTACCATCTCGAAGCGTCCACGGGCCTTGTCAGGCACAGGGTGGACGCCCATCTCCTGATCGTCGGCATGATCGCCGATCCCCCACATCGACAGGAGAGCGCTTCATGAAGACGCGCAAGCTGGGCCGCGACGGTCCTGAAGTTTCGGCCATCGGCCTGGGCTGCATGGGTATGAGCGCCTTTTACGGCGGCTCTGACGAAGCCCAATCCATTGAGGTCATTCATCGGGCGCTGGATCTGGGCGTCACCCTGTTCGACACGGCGGAAATGTATGGCCCGCACACCAATGAGGTTCTGGTCGGCAAGGCGCTGAAGGATCGGCGCGATCAGGCCTTCATCGCCACCAAGTTCGGCATCAACTACAACGAAGACCGTACAAGGCTGCTGGTCGACGGCAGTCGGGCCAATGTGCGTCGCGCGGTCGAAGGCAGCCTGCAGCGCCTCGGCGTCGACCATATCGATCTCTATTATCTGCACCGGGTCGACCCGGACACGCCGATCGAGGAAACGGTCGGCGCCATGGGTGAACTGGTCACGGAGGGCAAGGTGCGCTTCCTGGGCCTGTCGGAGGCCGCGCCGGATACGCTGCGCAAGGCCCACGCCGCTCACCCGATCACCGCGCTCCAGACGGAATATTCGCTGTGGAGCCGCGAGCCGGAGGACGAACTGTTCGCCACTGTCCGCGAACTCGGCATCGGCTTCGTGCCCTACAGCCCGCTGGGCCGTGGCTTCCTGTCAGGCGACATCAAGTCGGTCGATGATCTGGCGCCCGATGACTTCCGCCGCACCAATCCGCGTTTCGTCGGCGAAAACTTCCAGAAAAACCTCGATCTGGTCGACGCGGTGAAAGCCATCGCTGAGGACAAGGGCGTCACGGCGGCGCAACTGGCTCTGGCCTGGGTGCTGGCGCAGGGCGAGGATCTGGTTCCCATCCCCGGCACAAGACGCGTGGCGACGCTGGAGCAGAATGCAGCGGCGGTCGACCTGGTGCTGACGCCTGAAGACCTGGCGCGCATCGAAGCGGTGTTCCCCAAGGGGGCTGCTGTGGGCCATCGCTATGCCGAGGCGGCGCGGGCGGCTCTGAACCGCTGATCGGCGGACAGAAGGCATGAAAAAAGGCCCGGTCGGATCGCTCCGGCCGGGCCTTTGTCTGTCTGGCTGTGCAGCCTACTGGATGCGGGTCCAGGTCTGGTTCTTGCACAGGGGGGCGACGATGCAGCCGCGCAGACGCAGGCTGTTATCGCCCGTCATGGTGATGGTGCCGCGATAGGTGCCGCCGTCTGCCGGATTATAGACTGAACCGCCACGCCACTCGGTCGGACCGCCGGTGAAGCCGGTCAGCATAGGCAGGTTGCGCAGTGTGCGGCCGCGTTGGGCTGAATCACGGTTATGGACATCCAGAGTGTTGGGATCGGCACGGATATGGTCAGAGGTCACCAGCGTGCCGCACAGGGCCTGTCCGCACTGTGCGATACGGACCTGGCCGCCATTTGTCGGCGTTTGCCACAGGCCCGTTGGATCGCCAGCCAGGGCCGGCGAGGCGAGTGCGGCGGCCAATGCGGCGGCGGCCAGCATGATCTTGGTCTTCATGGTCATTCCCTTTCCTGGGACCGGTCTGCGCCGGGCCTGTTGAAGAACACGCTGATCCTGGTTTCGGTCCAAAACAAGACGGAAATGGCGACCGGAAATCACGAAATGATGGGACGTTACGTCAAGTTTCCAGTCGCCATTCGCGACGCCTCAGGGTGTGATCACCCGTGGGGTCTTGGCGGCTGAGCCTGGCTTCACGCCCAGAAGCAGGCCGAGCCAGCCGATCCGACGTGCAATCTCATAGGCGGCCAGACATCCCAGTGCGGTGATCACGATGACCAGACCGGCCTCAAGCGCCAGCGGCAGCTTGAGCAGGGCCAGATTGTGCGCAGCCACGACCGCCACCGTCTGGTGCACGATGTAGAAGGGGAAGACCCCGATCGACAGATAGCGCAGCACAGGCCCGCCATGGTTCAGCCAGCGCGCGCCGAAGCCCAGTATGGCCGCCATGAAGCCTGCCTGATCCATCACATAGACGAACCGCATGGCCTGACGCAGTTGCTCGGGCGGTGAGACATCGCCGCGATAGGCCCAGGCATAGGTCGCCCATCCGGCCCAGCCGCAAAGGCCGACGATCAGGGCGGGCCAGCGAATGCGGATCAGCGTCTGGCGCACCTCTTCGGAGCGGGCGATCAGATAGCCGAACAGGAAGGCGCCGAAGCTGAGGGCGTGGTTGTACCAGTCATCCGTCAGGGCATGGGTGATGTCGAACAGGGGCGCCAGGAACCAGCGGATCGCGAACAGGTACGCAATCGGCCAAACGATCACGCCCCAACCGCTGAACAGGCGCTCCGCCCCGGCCAGAAGCTGCTGGCGCACACCAGGAATGGCGATCAGCGCCGCCAGGATCAGGCTATAGGGCAGCAGATAGGCGATGAACCACAGATGGTTCCATGTCGGGGTGGTCAGGCAGCCGTCCGCATCGCACCAATGGCCGGTCGAGGTGGCGTAGCGTATCCAGAAGTCCTTCAGGACGACGCCATGCGCCGGATCGGCCATGCCCAGACCCTTGGCGGCCTCGACGACCTCATAATAGCTCTGCGGCGGCACGATCACGAACATGCCGAATAGCAGGGGGGGCAGCAGGCGCAGGGTGCGCGATCCGGCCAGCGCCCATCCGCTTTTGCCGCGTGCCTCAAACCCGTCGGCCAGGAACCGTGTGGCGCAGCCGGACACCAGGAACAGAAGCGTCAGCCGCCACGGGCTGGTCAGCATCATGATCGGCTCCAGCGCCTCAATCTGACGCGGGCTGTTCACATGCCAGTCCCAGGGCACGTAGAACATGCCGACGTGATAGAGGATCAGCAGCATGAAGGCGCCGACGCGAATCCAGTCCAGATCGTATCGTCGGCCCGTTATGCCGGGCGGCGACGCGAGCAGGGGCGGTGAAGACATGCGAGAGTTCCTTGGCCAATGATATGAGCCGCGTACTCGCGGATGAGCGGGTAGATCAGCAATCGTCAGGGGGCGCGCGGCCGTCTGGCCGGGATGATGTCGGCCTTGCGGGGACGAACGGCGCGCCTGCCGTGACGAGCGGCTGGGCGTGGATCAAGGGGCGTCTCGACCCGGGTGACTTTTTGGCCTGCGCCCTGGGCGTGCTGGCCTTCACGCTGGTGGACACGACGGTCAATGTGCTGACTGTTCAGGCGGATAATCCGAACATCGCAAGCTGGAAGCCGATGCTCTGGGAGGTGTCCAGCACCATCGGCATTCTGGCGACCATGTGGATTCCCTGGGTTGCGATCAGTCTGGCGCGGCCGGATGAACCGGCGGGGGAGGGCTGGCGTCCGAAGGTGCGGTTCGCCCTGATCCACGTGACGTGCGTGCTGATGTTTTCCGCCCTGCACGTCATTGGTTTCGTCATGATGCGAAAGGCCGGGTACGCCCTGATGGGGGCGGGTGATTACGAATTCGGCGACGCCTTCATCTATGAACTACGCAAGGATCTGGTGACCTATGGGCTGCTGGCGGGCGCCTTCTTGCTGAGCGCCTATCTGCGGCGACGGCGCAATGAGGCGGTGCGGCCGGTCAGTTTCGACATCCGCGACGGCGCCCGGATCATCCGCGTGCCTCTGGCCGATATTCTGGCGGCCAGTTCAGCGGGGAACTATGTCGAGTTCCGGTTGGCGGATGGGCGACGGCCCCTGATGCGGGCGACGCTGGCGGCGGTGGAGGCGGAACTGTCGCGGTTCGGCTTCGTGCGGGTTCACCGCTCATGGCTGGTCAATGTTGAGCGCGTCACAGGCCTTAGCCCTGACGGATCAGGCGACTGGACGGTGGAACTGGGCGCTGTCGAAGCCCCGCTGTCGCGGCGCTACCCGGCGGCGCTGGAGCAGTTACGCGGCTAAGCTTGATCGTTAAACAGGTGGCCAAACCCACCGATCGTCATTCCGGGGCGTCCAACGGACGAACCCGGAACCCAGGAGCCCCGCATCCGGCATGAAATGCGTCCAGCGACACGGTCACGGCCCTGGGTTCCGGGTTCTTCGCTCCGCGCAGCCCCGGAATGACGGCTTTGAGCTGACTGTCGATTGAACCTAAGCGATCAGGGCCAGCCATTCGTCTTCGGTCAGCACCTGCACGCCGTGTTTTTCGGCGTCCTTCAGCTTGGAGCCTGCACCGGGACCGGCGACGACATAGTCGGTCTTCTTCGACACCGAACCCGAGACCTTGGCGCCCAGGCTTTCGGCCCGCGCCTTGGCTTCGTCGCGGGTGAAGCGCTCCAGCGAGCCGGTGAAGACCACTGTCTTGCCCGCGACCGGGGTGTCGGCCTTGGGGCGTTCCGCGTCGACGATCTCGGTCATCTCGGCCTCCAACGCGGCGACGACTTCCAGATTGTGTGGCTCATGGAAGAAGTGGGCCAGCGCCAGGGCGGCGACCGGGCCGACGCCGGTGACGGCGCTGATCTGGTTCAGCATCTCCGACGGGCCTTCGTTGCGCGCGATCCCGGCCAACCGCACCAGACCAGCCCAATCGTTCGTCATGGTCGCCAGAGAGCGCCGGGCGGGGGCGGCCATGCCGGGGAAGGCGAGGGCGATCTTCTGGTCCATCGGCGCGTCCGGCCATGGATCGCTGGGGGCGGGCGTCGCCTCGGCCATCAGGGTCAGGACGCGGGGCGATATGGCGTGGGCGGAGGCCAGTTCGGTCCAGGCGTCGGTCTGTATGCCGCTGGCGGCCTGTAGGCAGGCGGCCTTCAGCGCGCTCCAGCTTTCGAAGGCGCGGGCCAGGACGATGGAGGTCTGTTCGCCAATGTCGCGCACACCCAGCCCGAACAGGAACCGGTCCAGCGAAATCGTGCGGCGCGCGTCAATGCCCGCGATCAGGTTGCGGATGCTGGTCTCGCCATAGCCGTCGTCCTTTTCCAGCGCCTTCAGACGCGCTTCGTCGCGGGCCAGACGGAAGATGTCGGCGGGCTCCTTGATCCAGCCGCGGGCATGGAAGGCGATCAGTTGCTTTTCGCCCAGTCCCTCGATGTCGAAGGCGCGGCGGCCGACGAAATGCTTCAGGCGTTCAACGATCTGGGCGTCGCAGATCAGACCGCCTGTGCAGCGTCGCTTGACCTCGTCACCTTCGCGCACGGCCTCTGATCCGCACACGGGGCATTTGTCGGGGAAGATGTAAGGAACGGCGTCGGCGGGGCGTTGCTCGGTAACGACGCCTAGAATTTGCGGAATGACGTCGCCTGCGCGTTGCAGGCGCACCGTGTCGCCGATCCGCACGTCCAGACGTTCGATCTCGTCCTCATTGTGCAGGGTGGCGTTGCGCACGACCACGCCGCCGACGGTCACCGGATGCAGGCGCGCGACGGGGGTCAGGGAGCCTGTGCGTCCGACCTGAATGTCGATGCCTTCCAGCACGGTCGTCGCCTGCTGGGCGGGGAACTTGTGGGCGATGGCCCAGCGCGGGCTGCGGGCGACGAAGCCCAGGCGGCGCTGCCAGTCGATGCGGTCGACCTTGTACACCACGCCGTCGATGTCATAGCCCAGTGTGGCGCGGTCGCGCTCCAGTTCACGATAGGCGGCGATCAGGCCCTCGGCGCCCTCGACCCGTTGCGAGCGTGCGTTGACCGGGAAGCCCCAGGCTTTCAGCTTCTGCAACGCCTCCCACTGGGTCTCGGCGAAGTCGCTGGAGTGTTCGCCCCAGGCATAGGCGAAGAAGTTCAGCGGGCGGCCTGCCGTGATTTTCGCGTTCTTCTGACGCAGCGAACCGGCAGCGAAGTTGCGGGGGTTGGCGTAGGTGCGACGGCCCTCGGCCTCTGCATCTGCGTTGAATTTCGCAAAGGCGTCATTGGGGGCATAGACCTCGCCCCGCACCTCGATCCTGTCGGGCCAGTCGGCCCCCGCCAGTTCCTGCTTCACATCGGCGATGGTCTTCAGATTGGCGGTGACGTCTTCGCCCGTGCGGCCGTCGCCGCGCGTGGCGCCGATGGTCAGCTTGCCCTTTTCATACAGAAGGTTGGCGGACAGGCCGTCGATCTTGGGTTCGGCGACGAAGGCGATGGGCTCGTCTGCCGGCAGCTTCAGGAAGCGGGCGATCCGGGCCACGAAATCGCGCACCTCGCCCTCGTCGAAGGCGTTGTCCAGCGACAGCATGGGCACGCCGTGGCGAACCTCCGTGAACTGGCTGGAGACGGCGGCGCCGACCTTGTTTGAGGGCGAATCCGGGCGCGTCAGGTCGGGGAAGCGCGCTTCGATCTCCAGATTGCGGGCGCGCAGGGCGTCATAGTCGGCGTCGGAAATCTCGGGCGTTGCTTCGGTGTACAGGGCGTCGTGCCGCGCCATTTCTGCGGCCAGCCAGGCCAGTTCGTCCGCCGCCGTCTGAGGCGTCAGGTCGTTGAGAGGAATGAAGTCGGGAATCGCGCTGGCCATGATTTCCCCTGTCTATCACCAGCACGAACGCGCGCGCAGGCCCGGCGATCCGCGCGTGCGATTTCTGTATTTCATGACCGATCCGTATGCTGACGCCGCCGTTCAGCGCCGCTAGGTTCGCAGAATTGGTTCTGGAGGCTCCATGACACGATCCGCCCTGCGTCTGGCCCTGACGGGTTGCGCTGTTCTTGCCCTTTCGGCCTGCGTGACCGAGCCGCCGAAGCTGACAGTGGTCGAACAGCCTGCCGTGGTCGCCGAGGTGTCGCATGAGCAGTTGATGGCGGATGTCCGCATCCTGTCGGCTGACGACATGGAGGGACGCGACACCGGATCAGCGGGTGGTCAGAAGGCGCGCGACTATATCGTCAGCCGTCTGGAGGCGATGGGCGTTCAGCCCGCGCCATTCGGTCGGTTGCAGCCGTTCGAGGCGGCGGGCCGAACGCGCGAAGGCGTGAAGACCTTCAACGGCGTGAACATCATCGGTTTCATCCCCGGCACGCGTGTTGCGGATCGCTATATCGTTGTCACCGCCCATTATGACCATGTCGGCGTCAATGGCGGACAGATCTTCAATGGCGCAGACGACAATGCCTCGGGCGTGGCGACCATGCTGGAACTGGCGGCGCGGCTGAAGGCCAATCCGCCCGAGCACAGCGTCCTGATCGTGGCGCTGGACGGAGAGGAGCGAGGCCTGCTGGGCGCGCGTGAGTTCGTGGCCTCGCCGCCCGTGCCGCTGGCCGCCATGAGCCTGAACTTGAACTTCGACATGATTTCACGCGCCGAGACGGACGGCCATCTGTGGGTGACGGGGACGTATCAGAACCCGACCCTGCGCCCCATACTGGAAGCCTTGCACGCCAATGGCGCGGTGTCGCTGGCCTTTGGCAAGGACACGCCGCAGGACAAGGAAGAGGACAACTGGGTCGACGCCTCGGACCATGCCGCTTTCCATGAGAAGGGTGTGCCCTTCCTGTATCTGGGCGTCGATTATCACCCCGACTATCATCGCCCGTCTGATGATTTTGAGCGGATCACGCCGTCGGTCTTCATCAGCGCCAGCGAACTGGCCATCGCCTCCTTCCACGCGCTCGATAAGGCTCTGGACCGATGAAACGTCATATTCTGCCGGTTCTGGCCCTGGCCCTGTTGGCGGCTTCGTGTGACCGTTTCGGCGGGCATAAGGACAATGAGGCGACCGCACCCGAGGCCCAACAGGCCTATCGCCACACGCTGTCCGGTGATGTCTCCGGCGAATACCGTCCTCTCCAGCCGATTCAACTGGGCGATGCCGAACTGGAATCCATCTTCGTCGGTCAGGTGTCTGCGCTGAAGGCATGGGAGGAGGGCAAGGGCGGCGCATCGCCGGTCACGATCACCTTCAAGACAGCCCAGGGCGCAGTCCACGTCGGGCCGGAAACCTATCAGATCACCGACGATGTCTTCCGTTTCAGCGGAGTGTCAGCAGGTGGTCAGACCGTCACATTTACAGGCAAGCTGGATCAGGGCGACCTGGCGACGGCGCGTCGCAATCTTGGTGACCAGACGGCGGTTCTGACCGGCGTTCTGACGGTCGGGAAAGCCAGCATTCCGGCACGGTTAGGCCTGTGGGGCGGAGACTGAGATCAGCTGACGATACGGGCGATCAGGTAGGCCGTGCCTGCGATGATCACCCATAACAACAGGCTGATCACGACCAGGACAGACAGTGTCGTTCGCGCAGACCATTTGGGACCGCCTGCGGATTTCGGCCGAGGCGGGGCGGGTTGGGCGGTTCGACGCGGATCTCGCCGACGGGGGCCGGGGGCTGAAGTCAAGATGCAACCTTAAAGTGTAATTCTGTCTATCACTTCAAACCGAGACTGCAAAGCGGCAAGACGAATCGCCTCCTCAAGGTTGCAAGTCTGTCAACCTTAATGAGATAGTGGAAGTGCGCGGGGTAGCGTAGGGGGTGTGACATGCCATCGGTGGGGGCGATACGCACAGGGATTAGTGTTCCCGCAGGTGCGCCGCCTCCACGGCTCGTGGTGTCTGATGTGCTGATCCGGGCGCTCGATATCTCCATTGCGACGCTGGCGCTGGTGTTTGTGGCTCCGACAATGGTGCTGATCGCCATGCTGATCCGACTGCAGGATGGCGGCCCGGCGCTGTATCACCAACCGCGTATCGGCCGCGGAGGCATGGTTTTCAGTTGTCTGAAATTCCGTAGCATGGGCGTGGGGGCTGAGCGGAAGCTGGATCAGATAATCACCTGCACAGGCGTTCAGCAGATCGAATGGTCACTGACGCAAAAACTGCGCGACGACCCGCGCGTGACGCCGCTGGGGCGTCTGCTGCGGGTGTCCAGCCTGGATGAACTGCCCCAGCTTTTGAACGTGCTGCGCGGTGACATGTCACTGGTCGGACCGCGTCCCATCGTGGCGGACGAGATTTGGCGTTATGGAAGACGCATCCGTCATTACGCCGCCGTGCGCCCCGGCTTGACGGGCCTGTGGCAGGTGAGGGGGCGCAATGACGTGCCGTATCGGCGTCGGGTGGCGATGGACGTCACCCTGGTGCGGAGCCGCTCGGTGCGCACCTATTGCACCATTCTGCTGTTGACCATTCCGGCGGTCATTCGGCGCCAAGGGGTGTACTAGACGGTCATTCCAGCACGCGGCCCTCACGCCAGTAGCCCATGGCTGCAACACTGCGTTTGGATAGGCCGCGTTCGTTGACCAGGCGACGGCGGATGTCGCGCACGACGGCGGACTCAGCCGCGATCCAGACATAGAGCCGGTCTTCAGCGGCCAGGGTGGCGGGCAGCCAGTAGATTTCGGTGTCCACGTCAGGGTCTGCTTCTGCGGGCGAGACGTTGGGTTGAGCGGCGGCCTGCAGGTTCAGCGCCTCTACGCCGTCAACCAGGGACTGGCCGACGCGTGTGGTCTGACCATTGTCGCGAGAGCTCCATTGGGCCTCGATCCATTGCGGCAGGTCCTGGCAGTCGCTGGCCAGCGGGGTTTCAAACACGGCGCGGACGCGGGGCTTCACCAGACGTGCGTCGAGTTCCTCGATGATGCCGATGGCGGCGGGCAGGCCGGTTTCGTCGGCGACCAGAATGATGTCGTCGATGTGTGGCGAGGGTTTCCACTCGAACCCGACCAGATCGCCGCCCAGGACTGGAGCGCTGATGGACAGGCTGTCGCCGACTTGGGCGGTTGTCGCCCAGCGCGTGGCGGGACCACTGTCCCCATGCAGAACAAACTCGATGTCCACCTCGACCGGATCGCGCCGCACGGCCCGGATCGTATAGGTCCGCATGGCAGGGCGCTTGTCATCCGGCAGGGCGCGATAGGCGGCGTACCAGTCGTCATGACCGGCCAGGCGCTGGGCCAGATTCGGCGCGGCGCGGTCTGGCCCGAAGAACAGTTTTACGCGCTGGTCCGGCGCGAAGGTCGTAAGCTGCTCAATATCGCCGCTGAAGGTGAAACAGGCGAGTGAAGGGCTGACGTTCCGCCGGGCCTTCAGCGTGATGTCGAACAGGGCGTAGGCGGACATGTCGGGCCTCTTCAATACGCAACAAGGATTGTCGATCTGACTTCAGGGACGGTTCGCCGTGACGATCCACGTGGCGCCGATGATCTCAACGGAGGTGGGGCCGGCGCGTCGCTCGAATGCCGCGCGTACGGCGTCGGCGGCGCGGTCACGGACGTGTTGCGGCTGGTCCTTCAGGGCGCGTGACAAGGGGTCGACTTCGAACGCCATGGCCAAGGCGTTGTCGACGGCTTCGGTCTTTGTCGCGCCGCGTCCGAACGGGATGGTCTGCTCAAAGGGCTTGATCTGGATGTTGGTGAAGCCTGCGCCGTTCAGGATCCCATTGACGTAGTCCACGTCCCCAAAGGCGAAGGGGCCGGGAACGCCGGTGCGGCTGGGCAAGGTCGGGACGATGCCCTTGATGGCGGTCAGAGGCAGTTGCGCCCAATCGTTCCCTTCTTCCGCCTGCCAGCAGACGAAGGCCAGCCGCCCGCCGGGCTTCAGACGCTCTCGCAGACGGGCGAATGCCGCGAGCGGCTCGTCAAAGAACATCACGCCGAACCGCGAGAAGATCAGATCAACAGGCGCCACATCGTCCAGATCGCCACGGCTTGCGTCTGCCAGACGGAAGCCGAGTTGCGGCGCCGAATGGAGCGCCTGGGCCTCTGTGATCAGGGCCTGTGAGATATCGACGCCCAGCACCGCGCCGTTTGTTCCGACGAACTCAGCCAGTTCAGCCGTGGACGCGCCAGCCCCGCAACCGATATCCAAAACGTGCTCACCCTTTACTGGAGCGGCGGCGCGCAAGGCGGCCTGACCGAAGGGTTCCAGCCAACTGTCCAGCCAGGCGCGGTGCTGGGCCCATTTGCCGCCCAGTTTGCCGTTCCAGTCGTTGGCTGCGCTTTTCACGGCGACCTCATTTGTGAAAGTGATACTCAAGTGCAGATAGGCCGGGCGGAATTCCAACGCAACACCGCCGTTGTGTTCTGGCCACGTGGAGGCGAGACGATCTGACCGGTTGCAGATGTGAACCATTTGCAGTACCGCAGGCGCCTCTCCTGGGAACACGCTATGATCGCCACCTTCCGCACCCTGCTTCTCGCCAGCGCCTGCGCCGCCGCTCCGACCCTGGCGCTCGCTCAAAGCCAGCAGGCGTCGCAGGTGGATGATGTCGTCGTCACCGCCTCGACACGCGCCCAGACGGTCGCCAAGGCGCCGGCTTCCATTTCGGTCGTCACCAGTGAGCAGATCGAGAACCGGGCCTATGTCGACCTGTTTGATGCGGTGCGCGACGTCGAAGGGGTTTCGGTCAGCGGCGGCTCCAATTTCCAGGACATCCTGATCCGGGGACTGCCCGGCGCCTACACCCTGACGCTGGTGGACGGACGGCGTCAGTCAACGCGTGAGGCGCGCGTCAACGGCAATGGCGGGCTGGAGCAGAGCTTTACTCCGCCTGTCGGCGCCATCGAGCGGATCGAGGTCGTGCGCGGCCCGATGTCGTCGCTGTATGGATCGGACGCTCTGGGCGGCGTCATCAACATCATCACCAAGAAGGTGCCTGCGCGCTGGGGCGGATCGGTCGGCGCCGACTATGTGTCCCAGGAGAACGGCAGAAGCGGCGACTGGCATCAGGAGCAGTTCTATCTGGCCGGGCCTCTGGTGGCGGAAAAACTGGGTCTGCAGTTCTGGGGGCGGTCGCTGAACCGTGACGAGGACCGCATCTATAATGCGCCCAGCAGCACCGGCTCGATGGGGTCGGATGAGTATAATCTGGCCGGCCGGATCGCCTGGACCCCGACAGCGGGGCAGGAGGTGCTGCTGCAGGTCGATACGGCCAAGATCGAACGCGCCAGCACGGCGGGCAAGACCGTGGCGCCGACCGGGCGCAGCGTCCGCAACGATCACAGCCGCGACAGCTATTCGCTGAGCTGGAACGGCGACTGGAGCTGGGGAACCAGCGCAGTCTCTGTCATGCGCGAAGAGGCCCAGCGCGCGACCTATACGGCGGATGCGAGCGGCGTGCTGATACGGGGCGCGCGTGCGCCTGAAATCACCAATACGGTCTGGGACGCCCTGTTCAATGTGCCGCTGACAGGCACGGCGTTGGGCGACCACAATCTGGTCTTTGGCGGGCAGTTTAACCAGAACAAGCTGGTTGATGTGAACCCGGGCGCCCGCAACAATCTGGCCGCCACCTTCGAGGTCTGGCAGCGGGCGCTTTTCGTTGAGGATGAAATCGGCCTGACCGACGATCTGGCCCTGACGCTGGGCCTGCGTTGGGACGACCATAAACGCTATGGCGACCACTGGAGCCCACGCGCCTATCTGGTCTGGACGCCCAGCCAAACCCTGACGCTGAAGGGCGGGGTTTCGACCGGCTTCCGCGCGCCGGAAGTCCGCGCTGTCGCTGACGGCTATGCCTATGAGACCGGAGGCGCCAACTGCAACTATGGCGCGGGTCTGTGCGGCGTCATCATCGGTGATCCCAATCTGAAGCCTGAGACCAGCACCAGCTATGAACTGAACGCCCTGTGGCGGCCGAACGCGAACCTGTCGCTGAATGCAACTGTCTTCCTGACGGACTTCAAGGACAAGATCGCCGACGACCGGGTCTGTGCGCCGACCAACTCCGCTGCGGCCTGCCGCTGGTCGCAGGACCCTCTGTACCAGCTCTATTACTGGTATAATGTCAGCGATGCGCGCATTCAGGGCGTTGAGCTGAACGGCACCTGGCGGGCGACTGACGCCCTGACGCTGAAGGGCAACTACACCTTCACCGATTCCAAGCAGCGTGGCGGCCTTTACGCCGGTCAGCCGCTGGGCCGGACGCCTGAGCATATGGCCAATGTGCGGGCGGACTATCAGGCGACAAAACGCCTGAACCTGTGGAGCACGGTCACCTATCGCGGCGAAGAGATCAACGCGGGTCTGCGGGTCGGAACCAATGGCGAACCGGTGCTGGATGGGACGCGTCAGGTCGGCCGCCGCTATCCCGACTATACGCTGATCGATCTGGGCGCATCATGGGCCGTGCGTGACGATGTGAGCCTGAAGTTCGGCATCTACAATGTCGGCGACAAGGTGCTGGAAGTCCGCGACTACGATTATCAGGGGGATGGACGGCGCTACTGGTTCGGCGCGAGCTATAACTTCTGATGCGGGGCGCACGCTTCATTCTGGCGTCGGCCCTGTTCGCCCTGATGGCGGGGGCGGCGCTGGCGCAACCGGCCCCGCGCGCCGTGGGGCCGACCATCGCGGATGCCGGTTCGGCCTTTTATCGGTTCGAGCAGGTTTCGGTCACATCGGCGGACGGCGCCCGCGTCTATCGCGTTCAGATCGGCGTGCCGCGCAAGGCGGCGGGGGCTGCGGGCTATCCGGTCGCCTATCTGCTGGACGGCGACGCCGCGATGGCGCGGATAGATGAGGCCCTGCTGGGCCAGTTGAATGCCGGCGATCCGCCGGTGATCGTTACGGTTGGATATCAGGGCGATCGGCAGTTCGATGTTCTGGCCCGCGCCTATGACTATACGCCGCCCGCGCCGGACGGCGCCTATGTGGTCGATGCTGCGGGGCGGCCCGGCGGCGGTGCGGACGCCTTTCTGACGTTGCTGCATGACCAGATCGCCCCTTTGGTCGCGGCGCATGTCAGGATTGATGCGGAGCGGAGCCTGCTGTGGGGGCATTCCTACGGCGGGTTGTGCGTGCTGCATGCGGCGCTGACCCGGCCTGACGCCTATGGACGGTTCGTGTCGGTCAGTCCGTCCCTGTGGTGGAACTACGGCTCCGTGCTGGCCGAGGTCGATCCCTTCCTGACCCAGCCGCACCCGTCCAATCTGTCGCTGACGCTGTTGGTGGGGGAAGAAGAGGTCGCAGGCCGTGGCGGCCGCACCCGCACCAATCCGATGTGGTCCTCTGTGCCGTCGGGAGCGACGCGCGATCTGGCGATGCGGCTGCATGCTGCGGGTGTCGATGTGCGCTTCGCCGAACTTCCCGGTCAGGCCCACGGCGGGATGCTGGCGGCCTCCCTGATCCCAACCCTTCTGTCCTTTGCGGGCGTGGCGCCTGCACCCGGAGATGCGCTCTCATGAACCTGTCGCGACGTTCGACGCTGGCCGCATTCGGTGGTCTGGCCTTTCTGGCGGCCTGTGGCCGTGAGCAGGCGGGGCAGGGGGCTGCAGCCCTGAAGGATCTGCGGGATCGCCCGGTTCGTGCGCTGCCGCCCGGTGGCAAGCTGACCATCGATGATGGCCGCTATCTGATCGCCCTGTCGCTGATCCACCCCGATCCGGTGTCGCTGCTGGCGGCGTGGTCGGGCGACATCAACCGCATCAGCCCGGACATGTATGAGGCCTTCCTGGCCAAGTCACCGCAACTGGCGACCCTGCCCAAGACGGCCCAGTCGGGCGGCGAGTTCAATCTGGAGGCCATTCTGCTGCCGGAGGGCATGCGGACTAAGAAAGGC
>NZ_JABAZW010000031.1:14984-15828 GCF_018608325.1 Brevundimonas sp.
CGCCCGCCGTGTCGGTGGTGTCGCAGGATTCCGGCCCGACCGATGCGCAGGCCGCGCAGTTGGAAGCCGCAGGCGTATCGGTCGCCTTCATCGACTTCTTCTCGCACCCCTTCGAAAACCAGGCGCGCAGCCTGAAGCTGCTGGGCGGGATCATCGGGCGCACGGCGGAAGCCGAAGCCTTCAACGCCTTCCGCCAGACGCGATTGAACGCCATCGCCGCCAAGGTTGCGACCATCTCTGAAGACAAGCGCCCGACGGTCTTCCTTGAGGCCCATGCCATGATCACGCCGGACTGCTGCAGTTCGCCGGGCAAGGGCAATGTCGGCGACTACATCGCCTTCGTCGGCGGGCGAAACATCGGCGCGGACGTGCTGAACCAGCCGTTCGGCAAGCTGAACCTGGAATATGTCATCCAGCGCGACCCCGACGTCTATATTCCGACCGGAGGTCCGCATCTGGCCAAGGCAGGCGGCTTCGTCGTCGGCCCCGGCTTCACCCCGGAACAGTCGCAGGCGGGTCTGCGCCGCGTCGTTTCGCGTCCCGGCATCTCGACCCTGAAAGCTGTGCGTGAGGGCCGCGTCCACGGCCTGTCGCACCAACTGATCAACTCACCCATCGACGTCGTCGCCGTTCAGGCGTTGGCCAAGTGGATTCACCCCGAACTGTTCGGTGACCTCGATCCGCGCGCGACGCTGGACGAGATCAACACCCGCTTCCTCGCCGTTCCGTACCGCGGCGACTATTGGGCCGACCTGAAGCCCGCATGACCGTTATTGTCCCAAGGAGATCGACCATGACCTTCCACAGAAGCTTGCTGACGGCGGCCGCCGCCGTCGTTCTGATG
>NZ_JABAZW010000031.1:15838-33917 GCF_018608325.1 Brevundimonas sp.
CGCCTACACCGTCCAAGGCGCGCCTGCCGCTGCTGCGACCTCGGCGCCGACCATTGATCGCTCGGTCAAGGTTGCGCCGGGCGGTGTCTATGAAATCGTCTTCAACCCTGCGGACAAGACGGTGCTGGTCGCCGCTGTCGGCCCGCGTGGCGAGAACCGCGCCGCCATCGCACGTCTGGACGCCACGACCCTGGCGCCCGGCGCATCCATCGATGTTTCGTCTGACGCCCTGTACGGCCTGGGCTTCAACAGCCGCACCCAGACCCTGTACGGCACCGCGACCCGCACCGGCACGGTCGCCGCCATCGACGTGCGCACCAACCGCGTGATCGCCACGATCAAGGACGGCGACGACGACTCCGCCCACGTGCGCGAGGCCATCGTCGATGAGGTGAACAACAAGGTCTATGTCACCATCGTCGGCGGCGACGCAGGCGACGCCAGCCGTCCGAACCAGGTCTGGGTCATCGACGGCGCGACCAACAAGCTGGAGCGCAAGCTGGACGTCACCGTCGGCAGCCTGACCGGCGCGGCGATCGATAACACCCACAACCGTCTCTATGTCGTTGGCATGGGCTCGAACACGGTCGGCGTCGTCGATCTGGCGACCGGTGCGACCACCGCCACCTATCCGACCGGCAGCGACCGCGCGACCAACGTCGCCGTGGACGAGGCGGGCAGCCGCCTGTTCATCGCCCGCCAGGGCAGCGGTGACCTGACTGTTCTGAACGCCAACACAGGCGAAATCATCCGCAAGGTGCCGACGGGCGAGGGCGCGCTCAGCGTCGCCTATAACCCCGCCAACGGTCAGATCTACGTCTCCAACCGTCAGGCAGGAACGGTCACGGTCGTGAGCGGGGCGGACTATTCGGTGCTGGCCAATCTGGCGACCGGCACCTTCCCCCAGACCATCGTCATCGATCGCGCCACCAATGCTGTCTATGTGACGAACAAGGCGCGCGGCCTGCCGCGTGATGCGCCTGCGGGCACCCCCGTGCCGGTCGATCCGAACGGCGACACCGTGACGATCATCCGTCCGTAAGATGGGTTCAGGAGGCCGGGGAAACCCGGCCTCTTTTGCGTTTCAGATGACCGCGTCGACCATGACCTGAATCAGGCCGCGCCCGCAGTTCTCGACCCGGGCCTGAACCTGCCAGACATCGGCCAGAACCTCGGGCGTGATCGCCTGCTGGGGCGCCCCCTCGATCTTCACCGCCCCATCGGACAGGACGACGATATGGTCTGACGCGCGGGCGGCGGATTGCAGATCGTGCAGCACCATGATCACCACGGCGTCGTTCTCACGCGCATAGGTCCGCGCCAGGGTCAGCACATCCAGTTGGTGACGCAGATCCAGCGCGCTGGTCGGTTCATCCAGCAACAGCACCTTGGGACGCCGCACCATGGCCTGCGCCAGGCCCGCGATCTGGCGCTGACCACCTGACAGGCGGTCCAGTCGCCGCGACGCCAGTTCCGCCGCGCCGACCTTCACCAAGGCCTGCATGGCCAGTTCAGTCGAATGGTCGTGCGATCCGGCGACGGGTGACGCCTCCAGCGCCGCGATCACCGTCTCCAGCACCGTCAGGGCGACATCCTGCGGCAGGGTCTGGGGCATGTAGGCGACGTGGCGCGCACGCTCGCTGATCGACATGGCGGCAAGGTTCAGGTCGCTCAGACGCACATCGCCCTTGGCGGGCGTCAGGCCTGCGATGGCGCGCAGCAGGGTGCTCTTGCCTGCACCATTCGGCCCGACCAGCGATACGACCTGTCCAGCAGGGATGGGCGCCAGCGACAGGCCGTCGATGACCGTGCGGTCGCGATAGCCGACCGTCAGATTCTGGACCGAAAGGCTCATCCTTTGGCTCCATTGCGGAAGATCAGCAGCAGGAAGACCGGCACGCCGATCACCGCCGTCACGATCCCGACCGGCAGCAGGGCGCCGGGAACCAGCGTCTTGGACGCCGCCGACGCCAGCGACATCAGCAGGGCGCCGCTCAGGATGCTGGCGGGCAGGAAGACGCGGTGATCTTCACCGACCAACAGGCGGGCGATGTGGGGGGCGACCAGTCCGACAAAGCCGACGACGCCGACGAAGGCCACCGCCGTCGCGGACAGCAGGCTGACCCGCAGCAGCGACAGGAACCGCAGCCGCCCGACATTTACGCCAAAGCTCATGGCCCGATCTTCACCCAGACGCAGCGCGGTCAACGCCCGCGCCGCCAGTACTGAAAACGGCGTCGTCAGCACGATCACCACCGCCATGAAGGCCACGGACCGCCAGGTGGAGCGCGACAGCGACCCCATGGTCCAGAACACCAGCTGCTGCAGCGCCTCCTGCGACGAGACGTATTGAACCAGAGCCGTCAGGGCATTGAAGGCGAAGACCAGGGCGATGCCGAACAGGACAATGCTCTGCACCCCACCGCGCTGCGCCTTGGCCAGGGCCTGAAGCGCCAGCACCGATCCGAAGGCGAAGACGAAGGCGTTGATCGTCGTCAGGGTGTCGTTGGATACGAACGGCAGACCCAGCCCCAGGACGATGGACAGGGAGGCGCCAAACGCCGCCGCAGCCGAGACGCCCAGCGTGAAGGGACTGGCCAGCGGGTTGTTCAGCACCGTCTGCATTTCCGCCCCCGCCAAGGCCAGTGCGGCGCCGACCATGATGGCCATCAGGGCGTAGGGCAGGCGAATCTGCCAGATGATCGCGGTCTCGGACGGCGACAGCACCGAGGGCCGCACCAGCCCTTCAAGAATGCGCCACGGCGACATGGACGACGGCCCGACCATCACGTCCAGCGACAGCGCGGCGACGCAGCCGACCGCCAGCGCGACGAGCACCAGACGGCGTTTGGCCTGTAATCGGCCATGATGGGCGACGGCTTCGGCGGGCGTGGTCAGATGAGCGGTGATGGGGGTCAATCGACTGCGACGCCGTCCTGCACGAGATTAATAGTGCGTCGCATTACAACACTGGTTCGGTCTGGGCTAGAACGACCTCATGACACATGCCGCCAATCGCGACTGGACGCCCCATCAACCCGCCCGCCAGCAGGCGCGGGACATCGTGGCGGCCGATGGGCGTCGTTATCGGATCGTCGTCTCGACACCTGAGGCGCCTGCGCCCGTGGAAGGCTATCCGTCGATTCTGGTTTTGGACGGGGTGCAGCATTTTGCGGCCATGAGCGATGGCGCGTCGTCCCTTAGCCGTCGTCCCCAGAAGACTGGTGTTGAGCGGATGGTCGTGATCGGCGTCTTTCACGGCGACGGGCAGGGGCTGGATGCGGACGCCCGGTCGCGAGACTACACCTCGGTCGCGCCGCCTTCTGGCGAACTGGTCGGCAAGCCGTTCGGCGGTGCGGATGCGTTTCGACGCACTCTGAGCGACGAGGTTCTGCCGCTGGTCGGCGACTATGTGCCGCTTGATCCGACCCGCCGCACCCTGTTCGGCCATTCGCTGGGCGGTTTGTTCGTGTTGGAGGCGTTGGCGCAGCAGCCTGATCAGTTCAACCGTTGGATCAGCATCAGTCCGTCCCTGTGGTGGCGTGATGATCTGCGTCTGGAGGGGGGCGACGCCCTGCTGCTGGGCATAGGCGAACGTGAGCTGCGCCGCGATATGGTCGGCAGGACGAAAGCCTTTGCTGAGGCCTCATCCGCCCGATTGCTGATCGCCCCCAATGCCGATCACGGCTCGGCGCCTCTGGCCCTGCTGCCGGATGCGCTCAGACACGCGACGGGGCGTTAAACGCCTTTGGCCGGGCGGCGATAGTCGTTCGGGTCGATGTCGTGGCGTTTCAGCTTGTCGTACAGCGTCTTGCGCGCCACCCCCAGCAGGGTCATGGCCTCGGTCATATTGCCCAGCGTCGATTGCAGCGCCTCGCGGATCACCATGGCCTCGAAGGCGTCGACCCGCTCTATCAGCGGTGCTTGCGGCAGGGCTGTGCGCGCGCCGCCCGCTGAAGGCAGGTCCAGCACGGCGCTGACAGCGAAGTTTCTAAGTTCGCGCACATTACCCGGCCAGTCGTGTTCGACCAGCCGCCGCCGCACGCTGTCGGACATGGCGTAATCCTTGACCCCGATCCGCTTGGCCGCCTGTTCCGCGAAATAGGCGAACAGGGGCAGGACGTCTGATCGCCGCTCCCGCAGCGCAGGCACGCGCAGACGCACCACGTCCAGACGATAGAACAGATCCTCGCGGAAACTGCCTTCCTTGACCGCCTCATGCAGATCGCGCTTGGCCGCCGCGACGACGCGCAGGTCGACCGGACGTGGTTCGCCCCCGCCTAGGGAGGTGACCTCGCGCTCCTCCAGCACCCGCAGCAGTTTGACCTGCAGATTGGGGCTCATGCTGTCGACCTCGTCCAGGAACAGCGTGCCCTTGTCCGAGGCTTCGATGCGCCCCGTGTGTTGGGGCTGGCGATAGCCGGATCGGTCTGGCGCATGGCCGAACAGTTCGGCCTCTGCAAAGGCGTCCGGCACCGCGCCGCAGTTGACCGCCACGAAGGGCCGTCCGCGCCGCCTTCCCAGCCGGTGCAGCAGCAGGGCGACCAGTTCCTTGCCGGTGCCCGTCTCACCTTCGATCAGCACGTCCAGATCGGCCTTGGCGACGTGAGAGATGGTTTCGCGAAGCCGCACCATGACGGGGCTGTCGCCGATCAGGGGGCTGTCAGTATTGATCAGGGTGGCGGTCGCCGCCCGCAGTGCGCGGTTCTCCATGACGCTGCGCCGCGTCTCCAGCGCCTGTCCGACGGCGCCGACCAGCCGTTCCAGCGGGAAAGGCTTGGTCAGGAAGTCGAAGGCGCCGTCCTGCAACGCCTGCACCGCCATCGGGATATCGGCATGGCCGCTGATCAGGATAACCGGGATTTCAGGGTCGATGGCGCGGATGCGGGCGAACAGCTCAAGCCCGTCCATGCCCTCCATGCGGATGTCGGACACCACCACGCCGGGGAAGTCGGGTGTCAAAGTCGCCAATCCACGTTCCGCATCAGGGCAGGGCAGGACGGCAAGGTCCGCCAGCTCCAGCGCCTCGGTGATGGCGCGCCGCAGTTCGGCGTCATCCTCGACAAACAGGACGGGCGCGGCAGGCGGGGGCAGGGTGTCGGTCATGCGCGTCTCAGGGTGATGCAGAAGGCGGCGCCGCCCAGCCGCGAGGGGGCGATGTTCAGGGCGCCGCCGAACTCACGCGCAATATCGCGCGCGATGCCGAGGCCCAGCCCCAACCCCTCAGGCTTGGTCGTGACGAAGGGGGTGAAGAGGGTTCGGGCGGTATCGGGCGGCAGGCCCGGTCCATTGTCATGGACAGTGACGTAGACGCGATCTGGCGCTTCGGCGGCGACATCAATGGCGATCCGGGCGCTCGGTGTGTCGGTCAGTGCGTCGCGGGCGTTCTGGATTAGATTGATCAAGATCTGCTCCAGCCGGATGCGGTCGGCGGTGACCTGAACATCCTCGGCCAGACCCGCCCATTCCAGCGTCACGCCATTGGCCCGCAGACTGTCGGCGATCAGCAGCAGGGCGCCGTCTACCGCCTCGGTCAGGCTGACGGCCTGGATGGCGGGGGTGCCTCGCCGGGCGAACCGGCGCAGTTCGGTGGTGATCTTGCCCACCCGGTCCACCAGTTCGACGATGCTGGTCAGATTGCTCTTGGCCCGGTCCACCTCCTTGCGGTCGATGAATCGGCCGGTGTTTTCGGCAAAGGCGCGGATGGCGGCGATGGGCTGGTTGATCTCATGCGCGACGCCGGTGGTGACCTGGCCGATGGTGCTGAGCCGGTTGGCCTGGGCCAGTTCCTCACGCGCCGCACGCCAGCGGCTGTCGGCGGCCATCCGGCGTTGGGATTCCGACTTCAGCTTTTCATTGGCCTGACGCAGTTCGGCGGTGCGGGCCGACACCTCGTCTTCCAGCATCTGCTGCATGTCGGACTGGGCCAGCCTGCGCATGTGGATGCGCCAGAAGACGGCGAAGGCCAGCGCGCCTGCGCCGATCAGGCTGAACAACGTCAGCCGCGCGTTGCTGGCCGCGCGGGTCAGGGCGGGCTCCAGCGGTTCGAAATGCACCAGACGCGCGCCATGTAGCGCGGCAGGGGTTTCAGCAATCCGATAGGGGCCGTCGTGGTCGGGCAGGGTCAGATAGCCCTCTGCGTTCGGATGCAGGTCCACCTGATCCAGCGACAGGCTGCCGAACTGCATGGTGCGGTGGATTTCGGCCTGTTCGGCGGGCGTTGTCGGTCGGGTCGCGCGAAACCGCCACGGATCATGGCCGGTAATGATGACGACGCCGTGGGATTCGACGATGGCGGTGCGGCCGCTCTCTCTGGCCCACAGAGATTCAAGCTTGGCGAAGTCGATCTTGACCACGATGACGCCCAGCGCCCGGCCGTCCTCGTCAATGCGTCGGGCGATGAACAGGCCGGGGCGTCCGGTCACGGCGCCGACCGCGAACAGCTCAGCCTCGCCATGCGCCATCGCGCCCTGGATATAGGGGCGGAAACTGAAGTTCTCGCCGACGAAGCTGCCTGGTTCGTTCCAGTTGCTGGCCGCCAGGGTGTCTCCGTGGCTGTTGGTCACATAGATGGCGGCGGCGTCCGTGCGCTGGGCCAGAAGCTCCAGCTTGGTGTTCAGGCTCTGGACGGCCCCCGGCGATCCTTTGGACAGGGCGGCGTGAACATCGGGGTACTCGCTGAGCACCAGCGGCAGCAGCCGGAACTTCTGCAGTTCGCTGGCCAGCATCTGGGCGTGTTTTTCTGCCTGATCACGTGCGGCGGCGTCCGTCTGCTGCTGCGCCGCTGTGTGAACCCATTGCGCAGACATCCAGATCGCCAGAGCCGCCGCCGCCGCGAGTCCAAGGGCGGTCAGCGTCAGCAGACGATAACGAGCGGCCAGGGCGCGCTGCAGAATGTGTATGGGAATACGCACAGTGTGCGAGAGCATATGCGTGTCGTTCCACACAGTCTATGACCGGAATGTGGCGAGTTTTCTTACGAAAAACGTCAATTTAACAATGATATAGCATCCAAAATCAGCGGCGTGCTGAGTTTTGTTTCGAGGCGTAGCGGTTTCCGCGCACAGTGATGGTCGATCAGCGGCCTGAGAACGCCGCGCCATCAGCAAAGGCGTCGAAGCTTCGCATGACCATTGTTCCTCAGTCCGCCATCATCAAGACCGGATCGCCAGAATGAGCGGCGCGTCCTCGATTATCGCCATGACCCCGGCGCGGCGCCTGCGCAACATCGTCGGCGGTTCGGCGGGCAATCTGGTCGAATGGTTCGACTGGTACGCCTATGCGGCCTTCGCACTCTATTTCGCGCCGATCTTCTTCCCGAGTGAAGATCCGACGGCCCAGTTGCTGAGTGCGGCAGGTGTCTTCGCCGTGGGCTTCCTGATGCGTCCTGTGGGGGCGTGGATCATGGGGGTCTATGCCGACCGCAAGGGACGCAAGGCGGGCCTGACCCTGTCGGTCAGCCTGATGTGCGCCGGTTCTCTGATCATCGGCTGCACGCCGGGGTATGCCGATATCGGTCTCGCCGCGCCTGCGCTGCTGCTGTTTGCACGCCTGCTTCAGGGCATCAGCGTCGGCGGCGAATATGGGTCGTCAGCCACCTATCTGTCGGAGATGGCTACGGCCAAGAACCGCGGTTTCTGGTCCAGCTTCCAGTATGTGACCCTGATCTCTGGTCAGTTGCTGGCCCTGATCCTGCTGATCGTCCTGCAGCAGACGATGGACAAGAACGCCCTGGCCAGCTGGGGTTGGCGCATACCCTTCTTTGTCGGGGCCGCATTGGCCGTGGTGGTCTTCTGGCTGCGCCGCCGTCTGGATGAAACCAACGCCTTCGAGGCCGAGGACACCCAGGCCGCGCCGCGCTCCAGCGCCACCCTGTTGATCCGCAAGCATCCGAAAGAAGCGTTGCTGGTGTTCGGCCTGACTGCCGGCGGAACCTTGGCGTTTTATACCTACACAACCTACCTGCAGAAATTCCTAGTCAATACATCGGGATTTACGAAGGAGTCCGCCACCCAGATCAGCGCGGCGGCCCTGTTCATCTTCATGCTGCTGCAGCCTGCCGTGGGGGCCTTGTCGGACAAGATCGGGCGGCGGCCGGTGATGATCGCCTTCGGTGTGACGGGCCTGTTGTTCACCGTGCCGATCATGTCGGCGTTGGCGGTGGTCGATAATGGCTGGGCCGCATTCGGCCTTGCATTGGCGGCCTTGGTGATCGTGTCCGGCTATACCGCCATCAATGCTGTGGTGAAGGCAGAACTGTTCCCGGCGCACATCCGCGCCCTGGGCGTCGCCCTGCCTTACGCCCTGGCCAACGCCATCTTCGGGGGCACCGCCGAGTACGCAGCCCTGTGGTTCAAGTCGATCGGCAACGAAAGTATTTATTTCTGGTACGTCACAGGAATGATCGGTCTTTCGTTGATCATCTTTGTTTTCATGCGAGACACCAAGCATAACAGCAAGATTACGCATGAGTAGAAATTCTATAGGCGCTTATAGTTATATCTGAGTTGCAAGTTTCGTCTTGAGTGTGGATTTGACGCTCCCGCCAATCAGTATTTGGCCTGAGCATTCCTGGGGGAAAGAACTATGTCGAGTCGGTGCAGTAACGCGTATCTGAAGTTGTTTGCATTGGGGTCGGTCAGCAGCCTGACCCTGATGGCAGGCGCCGCCATGGCGCAGGACCAGTCGGCTGCGGAAGTGGGCGATGTGGTCGTCACCGGCATCCGGGGCGGCGCGCCGCGCACCGCGATTGAAAGCCCGACCCCCATCGACGTGTTCAACGCCGAACAACTGAGCCAGGGCGCCCAGACCGGCGTGTTCGAGTCGATCCGTTATCTGGTGCCGTCGTTCAACCTGCCGACACGGGCAGGGGGCGGCAGCGCCACCGTCATCGCCACCGGATCGCTGCGTGGCCTGAACCCGGACCAGACGCTGGTTCTGGTCAACGGCAAGCGCCGTCACCGCACCGCCCTGATCAACTCCGTCTCGACCCTGTACAATGGTTCGGTCGGCGTCGACCTGAACATGCTGCCGTCGTCGGCCATTTCGCGCGTCGAGGTTCTGCGTGACGGCGCCGCCGCCCAGTATGGTTCGGACGCTGTCGCCGGCGTCATCAACGTCATTCTGAACAAGAGCGCCGAGGGCGGCCAGATTTCGGTCAGCCACGGCCAGAACTTCGACCGCCAGGACGGCAAGTTCGTCAACGTCGACGCCGACTTCGGCTTCGCCCTGGGCGAGAACGGCTTCGCCAACCTGTCCTACAGCTATATGGACCGCGGCGCCTCCAACCGTGCGGTGCCGATTGCGGATACGGTTCGCCTGTACCCGCTGGTTAATGGCCAGCCTGACCCGCGTGAGAAGACCATCGATCGTCTGGTCACCACCAACTACGGCCAGATGCCGCAGGAATCGAACGTCTTCGGTCTGAACGCCGAATACCGCCTGAATCCGGACGTCGAGCTCTATACCTTCGGCACCTATGGCAAGCGGGTGTCGGACCTGAACTGGACCTTCCGCCCGGCGACGGATGTTCTGGCCCTGCCGGAAATCGCGCCCGACGGCTTCCGCGCCCAGACGGTCATCAAGGACGAGGACTATGAACTGGTCGGCGGCGCGCGCGGCACGCTGCGCGGCTGGAACTGGGATCTGTCCACCAGCTACGGCACGAACATCTCCGACTGGGAGAACAACAGCTTCAACGCCAGCCTTGGTCCGAGCAGCCCGCGACACTTCTACATCGGCCAGCTTCGCTCGTCGGAATGGGTCAACGCCCTGGACGTGACGCGCGGCTTCGAACTGGACAATGCAGGCGACCTGCAGGTTTCGTTCGGCCTTCAGCACCGCCGGGAAAACTATCAGATCAAGCAAGGCGACCAAGCCAGCTGGATCCAGGGAACCTATGTGCGCCCGGTCGGCCAGCCCGGTGCGGGTCAGATTCTGGCTCCCGGCAGTCAGTCCACGCCTGGCTTCCGTCCTGAGGACGAGGCCGACGTCAGCCGCAACAACTACAGCGTCTATGGCGAACTGGGCTGGAACCCGAATGAGCGGCTCTATCTGGGCGCCGCCGTGCGGTACGAGAACTTCGACGACTCCGCTGGCGACACCACCATCTACAAGCTGAGCGGCCGTTACGAGTTCAACGATTGGTTCGCGGTTCGCGCCTCGTACAATACGGGCTTCCGCGCTCCGAGCCTGGCGCAGCAGGCCTATTCTGCGACGACCAGCCAACTGCGTGACGTGGTCGGCAACGGCATTCTGGTTCCCCTGCTGCTGAAGAACCTGCAGGTCAACTCGTCTGAGGCCATCGCACTGGGCGCCAAGCCGCTGACACCGGAACTGTCGAAGAACCTCAGCGCGGGCTTCACCCTGACGCCGTGGCGCAACTTCGCCCTGACGCTGGACGCCTATCAGATCGACGTCGATGACCGGATCGCGGTGACCTCGACCTTCTCGCCGCTGGACACGCGTCTGTCGGCGGACGGCAAGACCACCATCGGCAAGCAGATCCAGAACATCCTGGTCGCCAATGGCCTGTCGCCGGAAATCAGCGGTCAATACTACACCAACGCCATCGACACCCGTACGCGCGGCGTTGATCTGGTCGTGACCTACAAGCTGCCGACCGAGCGTTATGGCCTGTTCGATTTCAGCCTGGGCTATAACCACAACAAGACCGAGATCACCGGCATTGTCGCCAACCCGCCTCAACTGGCGGCCCTGGGCAATATCGAACTGTTCGACCGCAGCAAGCGTGCGGCCCTGACGGAATCCCTGCCCAAGTCCAAGGTCTCGGTGAACACCAACTGGGCGCTGGGTCGCGTCAGCGCCAACCTGCGGGCCACGCGCTTTGACAGCTTCGTCACGCGCAACGCCACCAACCCGGCCCAGGACCGCAACATCGACGCGGAGTGGATCGTGGATGCGCAGGTCAACTATGATCTGAACGAGCAGGTGCGGTTGAGCACCGGGGTGAACAACCTGTTCAACAAATACCCGACCCAGGTGGATGCGCCGTCCGCGGCGCTGGGCACCAACCAGTACAGCGGCCTTGCGCCGTTCGGCTTCACCGGCGGATCATGGTTTGTCCGCGTCGCCTACAAGTGGTGATGAATGGGGGCGCGGCCGTTCGGCTGCGCCCCTCTTCTTAGTGTTCGGGGAGAGTAGAATATGATGATCATTCGTCGCACCTTCATGGGGTTGGCCGCCGCTGCCCTGGTCAGCGTGGCCTCAGGCCCGGTGCTGGCCCAGACCGGCGCCCGCACGACTGGCGCGGTCGTCACACCCGCCGTCGCGGCCTACAAGCCGACCACCAATGAGATTCTCTGGGACACCTACGGCGTCCCGCACATCTACGGCACCGACCGGAACGCGGTCTTCTACGGCTACGGCTTCGCTCAGGCTCAGAGCCACGCCAGCGCGATCATCCGCCTGTATGGCGAAGCGCGTGGCAAGGGTTCGGAATACTGGGGCTCAGAGTACGAAGAAACCTCGGTCTGGCTGCTGACCAACAGCGTCCCGGCCCGCGCCAGGACCTGGTACGATCAGCAGACGCCTGCCTTCCGCGCCAACCTCGACGCCTTCGCCGCCGGCATCAACGCCTATGCGACGGCGCATCCCGAAGCCATCGCCGAGGATGTGCGACAGGTCCTGCCGGTCACCGGCGTCGATGTGGTGGCCCATGCCCATCGCCTGATGAACTTTGTCTATGTCGCCTCGCCCGGTAAGACGCTGGGGGAGGGTGATCCGCCTGATCTGTCGGAGCAGGGATCAAACTCCTGGGCCGTCGCGCCCAAGAAGACCGCCGATGGCCACGCCCTGCTGTTGCAGAACCCGCACCTGCCGTGGGCGACGGACTATTTCATCTATTACGAAGCCCATCTGACTGGCCCGGATTTTGAAATCTACGGCGCCACCCAGATCGGCCTGCCCATCGTGCACTTCGCCTTCAATCAGCAGATGGGCATCACCAATACCGTCAACGGCATGGTGGGGGCGACCAACTACAAGCTGACGCTGCAGGACGGCGGCTATCTGTATGATGGTCAGGTCCGCCAGTTCCAGACCCGCCGCACCAGCTATCGCGTGCGCCAAGCGGATGGATCGGAGCTTGAGAAGCCGCTGGTGATCCGCTCCAGCATTCACGGTCCGGTGTTTGATCGTGCAGACGGCACAGCGGTCGCCGTGCGTGTCGCGGGCCTGGATCGTCCGTACATGCTCCAGCAGTATTTCGACATGGTCACGGCCAAGGATTTTGGCGCCTATGAGACGGCGCTGAAGCGTCTGCAGGTGCCGACGTTCAACATCGTCTATGCCGACCGTGACGGCCATATCGACTACACCTTCAACGGCATCGCGCCGAAGCGCAGTGAAGGCGATATCAACTTCTGGTCCGGCCTCGTCCCGGGCGACAGCTCGCGTTACGTCTGGACCGAGACGCACCCGCTGGAAGACCTGCCGCGCGTCACCGATCCTGTCGGCGGCTTCGTCCAGAACGCCAATGATCCGCCCTGGGTCGCCAGTTGGCCAGTGACGATCAAGCCGGAAGACTATCCGTCCTATCTGGCCCCGCGCACGCCTGAATCCCTGCGCGCCCAATATGCCGTGACCGCCATCGCCGAGAACAACGGCATCACAATGGACCGGTTCAAGGAACTGAAGCTGGGGCAGGATGCGGTCATGGCTGACCGGGTTCTGACGGATCTGGTGCCTGCGGCTCTGGCCGATCCTGACCCAGAGGTTCAGGCGGCGGGTCGTCTGCTGGCCAACTGGAACCGCACTTTCGACGCCGACAACCGTGCGGGCCTGCTGTTCGAGGAATGGGCGCGCCTGTTCGCCGGGCCGACCTTCGCGGGTCAGGGCGGGTTCGCCGTGCCGTGGTCGGAACAGCGTCCGATCAGTACGCCGTATGGTGTTCGCGACACTGCCGCAGCGATCGAGCAGTTGAAGCGCGCCATCGCCACGACGAAACAGAAATATGGCGCCATCGACCGTCGCTACGGCGATGTGTCCCGCTTCATTCTGGATGGTGTTGATGTTCCGGGCAGCGGCGGCTTCGGCAATCTGGGCGCCTTCCGCGTCATGACCTGGTCTGACCTGAACGCTCAGGGTGTCCGCACCCCGAACCATGGCGAGACCTGGGTGGCGATGATCGAGTTCTCGACCCCGGTGAAGGCCTATGGCCTGATGAGCTACGGCAACGCACGCCAGCCCGGCACGACCCACCACAGCGACCAGCTTCAGGCCCTGTCGGACCGCCAGTTCCGCGAACTGTGGCTGCGCCGTGAACAGGTCGAGGCCCATGTCGAGCAGCGCGCGCCGTTCACACCCACCCGTGCAGGAAGCCGTCGATGAGCAATGATCGCAAACGCAACTGGCGTCTGTATGGCGCCACGCTGTTGACGCCGATGGTGCTGGCGGCGACCGGGGTTCAGGCTCAGGAGCCCGCCTTCACCTCGATCCAGCCGGAAACCTTCGGCGTCGTTGGCTCGCTGTCGACCGCCTGGGCGGATTTCGACAACAGCGGCAGTCTGGGCTTCGCTGTCTCGCTGAAAAGCGGCGAGGTTCGCCTGTATCGCAATGACAACGGCGTCTTCACAAACATCGGCGCGGAGGTCGGCCTGCCTCAAGCAGGCAGTGATGAAATCCGGGGCCTCAGCTGGGGCGACTACAACGGCGACGGCTTTGTCGATCTGCTGGGCGGGTCCAACGTCGTGCCGGTCGTTCCGGGCCAGAACCGCTCCTATGTCTGGAAGAACGAGGGCGGCAAGACGTTCGTCGAGGTCGCGGCCCAGATCGGCCTGACCATTCCCGAGCGCGTCAGCCGCCAGGCCAACTGGATCGACTTCGACAACGACGGCAAGCTGGACCTGTATGCGTCCAATCGTTCAGGCCCGAACCAGCTTTACCGCAATGAGGGCGGTCAGTTCGTCAAGGTCGGCGGTGAGGGTGGGGTGAACGACCTGCGCCCGACCGTCGGAAGCTGCTGGTTCGACTATAACCGCGACGGGCGTCTGGACCTGTTCCTGGCTAATCAGTCGGGCGCGACTGACGCCCTGTGGCGTAATGATGGAAACGGCGTCTTTGTCGATGTCGCGCCCGCTCTGGGACTGGATGCGCCCGGACGGGATCGCAGCGAGGGCGGCGTGGGCTGCGCCATCGGGGACTATAACAACGACGGGCTTTTTGACGTCTTTGTCGCAGTTTACGGCGCAAACCTGCTCTATCGCAACAACGGCGACGGCACCTTCACCGAGGTTGCGGCGCAGGCGGGTGTGAACAATGACGGACACGCCGTCGGTGCGGCCTGGGGCGACTATGACAACGACGGTTATCTCGACCTGTTCGTCGCGACCTATGAAGGCGAACCGGGTTCGCAGACGCCGCTGAACCTGCTGTATCACAACAATGGAGACGGCACGTTTACGCAGGTGCTGACCAAGGACAGCCTGCTGAACGCCGCTGACCACAGCGTCGAATGGATTGATTACAACGGCGACGGCGCGTTGGATCTGTCGGTGACGCGCGGTTATGGCCCGGTCGGCGGACATTTCCTGTTCCGCAATGACCTGCCCGCCGAAGCCCGCGCACGCAGCCTCAGCGTCACGGTTCTGGACGCTACGGGCCGCACCATCGTGCCCGGCGCCGAGGTCCGCCTGTACGATCATGCTGGGAAGATTGTCGCCTCGCGTCAGGTTCCGACCGGCGGAGGCTACAACGCCCAGAGCGCCATTCCCGTCCACTTTGGACTGAAGACGCTGGAGCCTGTGACGGTCGAAGTCACCTACATGAGCAATGACGGCCCCAAGGTGCAGCGCATCACCGGCGTTGATCCGCGCGACTATGCGGGCAAGAGCCTGCGGGTCACGCGCCAGAACTGATCGTTCGGTTCAGGTAAAAAGAAAGGCCCAGGCGTTCGCCTGGGCCTTTTTCGTTTCGGCATGGAGCCAGAGACGCGGCTAAAGCCACTCGCCTCCACCAATCGGCGCGCCGGGCGGCACGGGCTGAGCAGCGGGCAGGGTGTCGATCAAGGCCTTCAGTTGATCCGGTGAGCCGTTCAGGGGCTCTGACAGATAGGCGCACTGGGCGGTTTCCAGACGGTCGCCTCTGCAGCGTTTCAACTGATCGCTGAAACGGCGCGCGCTGTCGCGGACGGCGCCCTGAGCCGTGGATGACAGGTCCTTGCTCTGCATCAGGTTGGCCAGATAGGCGGCGTAGCGGGCGCGGGCCACGCGGCGCAGTTCGGCCTCACGCGGTGACAGCTGTGCGCCAGCGCCGACGGTGGCCGACACACGATCCAGCACCTCGGTCAGGCCCAGTTGGTTAGGATCGCGGCGTTGCTGCTCCACCAGGCGGTTCAGGCGTTCTGGGGCCAGCAGGGTTTCGAACACGACCTCGACGGCGGCGGCGGCGGCTGACGACGGGTCGAACACCGCATCCGTCTTGCCCTCGAACAGCTCGATCTGGGTTTGACGATCGCCAGTTCCCGATTGTGCCGAGGACAGCAGGTCAATCAGGTCATCGCGCAGATCAAGCGTCTGGGGCGATAGGGCGGTCATCAGGGCGTCCAGAGCCGCGCGTTGCTGGGCGGCAGGAGTCGCGTCGGCGCGCTCGCGCCCATCGCCATTGACTGAATAGCCATAGTCCACGCCGCCAATCTGACGCCCGACCGCCGTGGTCTGATAGCGGTGATACAGATAGATCGGCACGATGACGCGGCGCAGATCAGAGGTCGGCGCGCCTGCTGGCAGGTTGTTCAGGCCGAACCGGGCCAGGGCGATGCGGCGCACGGCCATGACATTGGCGAACTCGGCGACGGGGTCTTCACCATTGTCCCACATGGCGCTGTAGGGCTGCAGGCTGCCCAGCGGGCGGGTGTCGGTGTCGTTCAGGAAGCGGTAGCCCTTGGCCTGAGCCTGGGCTGCCAGAGCGGAGCGTCGGGCGTTGGCATCCTGGCCCGGCGCGTCGCCGTACAGCCAGTTGACCACATAGTCGTCCCAGGCCCCGACGCCGGTCGTATAGGCGCGGCTGAAGTCCAGCCGGTCACCGTCCGCAATGACCCAGGGCGCCGGATAGTCCATGACCGAGGCGCGACCTTCGAAACGCGAGGCGGCGAAGTTGTGCGCGATGCCAAGGGCGTGGCCGATTTCGTGGGCCGCCAACTGGCGCAGGCGGTGATAGGCGAGGCGGTCGGGGTCATCTTCTGCGCCCGTGCCGCTGCGGTCGGCGCCGACCAGCCCCTCAAAGATCATCTTGTCCTGACGGTCGCGCAGAGACCCCAGCTGGACCACGCCGCGTACGATCTCGCCAGTGCGCGGATCATTGACGCTGGTTCCCGTGGACCAGCCGCGCGTCTCGCGGTGAACCCAGGAGACGATGTTGTAGCGGGCATCCATCGGATGGACGCCCTCGGGCAGCAACTCGACCCGGAAGGCGTCGATGTAGCCCGCCTTGTCGAAGGCCTCAGTCCACCAGCCGCCGCCTTCGATCAAAGCCTGACGAATGGCGGGCGGCGCCGCACGATCGACATAGAAGATGATCGGCTTCTTGACCGTGGAGCGGGCAGCGGTTGGATCGGTCTTCTCCAGCCGGAAGCGGCGTGACAGGCGGCTGACCGCGGCCTGATCCAGATCAGCGGCGAAGTCGGTCACTATGACCTGCGCCGATGTGCCGGAGCGCGGGTCGTGCGGGACGGGCTGGAAGCCTTCGTCAGGCAGACGAATGAAGGAGTGGCGCACGGCCAGCGTCACCGACCGGGGGTCCGGCGTCACGCGGGTCAGATCCGCGCCGGGCTCATCGCTGGTGAAGGTCTGGACCGTCTCGAACTCGACATTGTCCGGGAAGACCAGGGTCTGGCCGACGTCGATGTAGCTGAGGGTTGGGGCCTGTTTGAAGCTGCCCAGACGCGCCCGCTTGAACCGGGCGACGGCGTTTACGGCATCGCGCTCAAGGAAGGACGACAGGTCCACCGATACCGCCCCATCGGCGCCGGTGTCTGTGATCTCGCCGGACCAGATGACGGAGGAGGCGAAGGAGGCTGTGACGGCGTTCACCTGATCGGCGTCAGCATCAACGGCGCGGTAGCGTGTGTTCTCGAACCGGGCGAAGACACGGCCGCCGATCTTCTGGAAGACGATGATCTGGGCCTGTCCCAGACCTGCGCGGTCCAGACCGACGCCGTCCATCCCAAGGCCGGCGGACAGGCCGGGCTGGTACAGATAGCGGCCCAGGGTTCCGTCAGCCTGTGGCGCGGGGAAGCGAACGGCCACCTTGGCCTTCTGCTGATCCAGACGGACCCCGAAGAGGCCGTCCTGCCATGACGATGATGCGACAGCGGGCGCAGCAGGTAGGGCGGCAGTCGCCGCCAGAACGGGCGTGGTTCCGGCGAAGGCTATGCAGCCTGCAACGCTCGCCATCAGCAGTTTGCGCATCATCGGCATGTCTCCCCCTTAGTCGAACCTAGCGGACGCCCAGCGCCAGCGCATCAGGACGGCGCGTGTCCACGGCGCCGAGGAAGCGATCACCCTCGATCATGATGGACTGGGTGCTGCCCATGGTCATGGACGGGCGCACCGTGTGTCCGCGTTCACGCAACAGGCGCTCGACGTCCGGCGAGAAGCCGCCTTCAAGCTCCAGCGGGCTATCGCCGCCGCCTTGGTTCAGGCGGGGACGCATCGCCGCCTCTGCGATGTTCAGGTTGTGGTCGATGACGTTGGAGATCAGTTGCACCATCGTGGCGATGATATAGCCGCCGCCCGGCGTGCCGGTGACCAGCCAGGGCTTGTCGTCCTTGAAAACGATCATCGGCGTGATGGTCGAGCCCAGACGCTTGCCCGGGGCGGGCGAGTTCGGCTCGTCGCGTGTGCCCCAGCTGAAGTTGTCCAGGTGGTTGTTCAGCAGGATGCCGGTGCCGACCGGCGCGACGTGCGCGCCGTAGGAGTTGGACAGGGTATAGGTGTTCGACACCGCGTTGCCGTGGGCGTCGGCGACCGAGAAGTGGGTCGTGTCACGGCTTTCGTACGGGTAGGGATTGCCCTCCGGGATGTCCTCGGCCTTCAGGCTGCGGTCCAGTGCGATCAGTTTG
>NZ_JABAZW010000155.1 GCF_018608325.1 Brevundimonas sp.
GCCGCCAGAAGCGGCCGCGTTCCGGCTCGGGATAGGGCTGCAGGTTCTCGACAAACTGCTCGGCGGACGCGCGCCAGCTGAACTTCTCAGCGTAGGCGCGCACGTCCTTGCGGTCGAGCTTCAGGCACTCCAGGCAGGCGGTTTTCAGGTCCTTGTCGATCGCGCCCGCGTTTGATCCGGGGATGATGTCGATCGGGCCGTGGGCCGGATAGGCGGCGACGGGCGTGCCGGTCGCCATGGCCTCAAGGATCACCAGGCCGAAGGTGTCGGTCCAGCTGGGGAAGACGAAGACGTCGGCGTCGCGGAAGCAGCGGGCCAGATCGTCCCCGAACTTGGCGCCCAGGAACTTGGCCTCAGGGTATTTCTCCTGCAGTTCGGCGCGAGCGGGGCCGTCGCCGACGATGATCTTGGTGCCGGGCAGATCCAGCTGGAGGAAGGACTCGATGTTCTTCTCCACCGCCACGCGACCGACGTTCAGGAAGAAGGGGCGCGGCCAGTCCTTGCCGCCCAGTTCGTCGTAGATGCGTTCCAGATCGGGGTTGAACACCTCGGTGTCCACGCCGCGCGACCAGGGGGAGACGTTCTTGAAGCCGTGCTCGACCAGTTCGTCGCGCAGCGTCGGTGTCGCCACCATCAGGCGGCCGGACGGCTTGTGGAACCACTTCATATAGGCGTAGCCGACCTGCACCGGGATCGGGAAACGCGCCGAGACATATTCCGGGAATTTGGTGTGATAGCTGGTCGTGAACGGCAGCTTCCATTCCACGCAGATGCGGCGCGTGGCGATGCCGATGGGGCCTTCGGTGGCGATGTGCACGGCCTCGGGCTCGAAGGCGCGCAGCATTTCGCGAATCTCCTCCTCGGCCCCCAGCGCCAGCCGGATTTCGGGATAGGTGGGGCAGGGGATGGTCTTGAACAGGCTGGGTTCGATGACCTCGACATCATGACCCATGGCGCGGCATTCCGCGATCGTGCGGGTCAGGGTGCGGACGACGCCGTTGACCTGGGGTTCCCAGGCGTCGGTGGCCAGAACGATACGCATTGAGGCGGGCGGACCCTGAGCCGTTAATCAAGAGCGGAACTTCTAGCCGCTTCGGATGACGATGGCGAGACGGATGCTAGATCGGCAGCACGGTTGTCGACTTCACCTCTTCGAGAACGGCGTAGGTGCGGGTTTCGCGCACCCCCGGCATCCGCACCAGAACATCGCCCAGAAAGGCGCGATAGGCGTCCATGTCGCCGACGCGGGCCTTGATCAGATAGTCGAAGCCGCCCGCGACCATGTGGCATTCCAGAACCTCGGGCTGGGTGCGGACGGCCTCGGCGAAGGCCTCGAAGACGTCGCCGGTGGTGCGGTCCAGCAGGACCTCGACGAAGATCAGCAGATCACGTCCGACCTGGGCCGGGTCGATCATGGCGGCATAGCCGGTGATGATCTTTTTTTCGCGCAGGCGTTTGACCCGCTCGAAACAGGCTGCGGGCGACAGATTACAGCGTCGAGCCAGTTCGGCGTTGGAGATACGGGCGTCAGTTTGCAGTACGCGCAGGATGCGGCGGTCGACGGCGTCGATTTCGATCATCGGAAACCTGGCCCTTTATGCGAATGATCTTCGGTCTGGTCGTCTATCATACGAAGCACCTTCAATGAACTCCGGCATATAGGGCTTAAATCCACAGGATTTGCCTCGCCATGACCACTTCAGCCTTCACGCCTTCAAGCTTGGCCGCCTGGGACGGCCTGGACGCGCACAAGTTTCAGAACGAGCGCGAGGCCGTCGCCGCCAATCTGGCGCGCATCCCGCAGAATGCGACCGAACGCGCCGCCGTGGTTGACGAAGCGGTCGCCCTGGTCGAGCACGCACGCCGCAGCCAGAAGAAGCAGGGGGTGGTCGAAAGCTTTCTGCAGCAGTTTTCGCTGGGCACGCGCGAGGGGCTGGCCCTGATGTGCCTGGCCGAGGCCCTGCTGCGCGTGCCGGACGAGGAGACGCGCGACCGCCTGATCGCCGAAAAAATCGGTTCCGCCGACTGGGCCGCGCATCTGGGTCAATCCGACAGCCTGTTCGTCAACGCCTCGACCTGGGGTCTGATGCTGACTGGCAAGCTGGTCGATGTGGATGACGAGGCCAAAACCGACCTGTCCGGCTTCCTGAAGCGGATTGCGGGCCGGATCGGAGAGCCGGTCATCCGTCAGGCCGTCGCCACCGCCGTCAAGATCATGGGCGAGCAGTTCGTCGTCGGCCGCACCATTCAGGGCGCGCTGAAACGGTCGAACAAGGAAGGCTGGCTGTGCAGCTTCGACATGCTGGGCGAGGGCGCCCGCACCGTCGCTGACGCCGACCGCTATGAGAAGATCTACGCCGACGCCATCGAGGCGGTGGGCAAGACGTCAAAAGGGCAGGGGCCGGAACACGGTCACGGCGTGTCGGTGAAACTGTCGGCCCTGTCGCCTCGCTATGAGGCGACGCACGAGGATGACGTCTGGGCGACCCTGTATCCCCGCATCCTGCGTCTGGCCCAGATCGCGGCCAAATACGACATCAACTATACGATGGACGCCGAAGAAGCGGACCGTCTGGCCCTGTCGCTGAAGCTGCTGGATCGACTGGCGCATGAGCCGTCGCTGGGCGGTTGGACCGGCTTGGGTCTGGCGGTTCAGGCCTATCAGAAGCGCGGTCTGGAGACGATTGAGCGGGTCGCCGATCTGGCGCGCCGTTCGGGGCGTCGCCTGATGGTGCGTCTGGTCAAGGGCGCCTATTGGGACACCGAGATCAAGCGCGCCCAGGTCTTCGGCCGCACTGACTATCCGGTCTTCACGACCAAGGCGGCGACGGACCTGAACTATCTAGTTTGTGCAAAAACCATGATCGAGGCCTCGCCCGCTCTCTATTCCCAGTTCGCCAGCCATAATGCCCACACTCTGGCCGCCGTGCGTCGCATGGCGCGTGACCGTGGCGTCACCGTCGAGCACCAGCGCCTGCATGGCATGGGCGAGGCTCTGTACGACGCCGCCATCGAGAAATGGTCCGACGAGACGGTGATCGTTCGCGCCTACGCCCCCGTCGGCGGGCACGAAGAGCTGCTGCCTTATCTGGTGCGCCGCCTGCTGGAGAACGGCGCTAACTCCTCCTTCGTCCACGCCCTGCTGGACGAGCGTGTTCCCGCCTCGGCCGTTGCGGCTGATCCTATTTCCCTGGTCGAGCAGGCGCCCGACCGTCACCCCAAGATTCCGGTTCCGCAAGACATGTACGGCGATCGTCAGAACTCCCTCGGCCGCGATTATTCTCAAGCCGCCGACCGCGAAGCCCACGCCAAGGCGCTGCAGCTGGTCGACCGTGAGAAGCTGACCTCTGGCCCTATTGTCGGCGGCAAGCTGCGCGCCGGGATCAATGCGCAGGACGTGACCAATCCGTTCGACCGGTCGCAGGTGCTGGGCCATGTGTCGGAAACGACCGAGGCCGATATCGACGCCGCCGTCGAGGCCGCCGCCAATGCCCAGGTTCATTGGGACCGTCAGGGCGGCGCCAAGCGCGCCGTGATCCTGCGCGCCATGGGCGATGCGCTGGAAGCCGACATAGACCGTCTGGTCGCCCTGCTCAGCCGCGAGGCGGGCAAGACCCTGAACGACGGCGTCGCCGAGGTGCGCGAGGCCGCTGACTTCTGCCGCTACTACGCCCTGTTGGCCGAGCGTGACTTCTCCGCGCCCGAGACGCTGAAGGGGCCGACCGGCGAAACCAATCAACTGATCCTGCACGGACGCGGCGTCTTCGCCTGCATCAGCCCGTGGAACTTCCCGCTGGCCATCTTCACCGGTCAGATCGCCGCCGCTCTGGCCGCTGGGAACGCGGTGCTGGCCAAGCCTGCCGAACAGACGCCTCTTATCGCTGCTGAAGCCGTGCGTCTGTACCACAAGGCGGGCCTGAATCCTGATCTGCTCGCCCTCGTCCCCGGTCGGGGTGAGACGGTCGGCGCGGCTCTGGTCACGCATCCGGTCATCGACGGCGTCGCCTTCACCGGCGGCACGGATACGGCCGCCGCAATCAACCGCTCCATCGCCGCCCGCCCCGGCGCGATCATCCCCTTCATCGCTGAAACCGGTGGTTTGAACGGCATGTTCATCGACACCACGGCTTTGAAGGAACAGGTCATCGATGACGTGATCCTGTCGGCCTTCGGCTCAGCGGGGCAGCGCTGCTCGGCCCTGCGCGTCCTCTATGTGCCCAAGGATTCCGCCGACGCCCTGATCGAGGGGCTGAAGGGCGCTCTGGCTGTCCAGACCGTCGCCGACCCCGCCGATCCCAAGACCGACATCGGTCCGGTCATCGACCCGGAATCGCGTCGCGCTCTGGAGGCCCACGTCGAGCGTCTGTCGAAGGAAGCCAGGATCATCGCCCGGGCCGACCTGCCGCTGGGCGCCGAAAAGGGCGATCTGTTCGCCCCGACCATCGCCGAAATCCCCACGCCCGACTTTTTGGAACGCGAGGTCTTCGGCCCGATCCTTCACATCTACCGCTACGCGCCGTCCGATCTGAAGACGGTCGCGGGCAAGCTGGCCGCACGCGGCTACGGCCTGACCCTTGGCGTTCACAGCCGCATCGAGGCCTTTGCGGATGAGGTCGTCTCTCTGGTTCCCGCCGGCAACGTCTACGTCAACCGCTCCATCACCGGCGCCGTCGTCGGCGTCCAACCCTTCGGCGGCGAAGGCCTGTCCGGCACCGGCCCCAAGGCCGGCGGCCCCAACAGCCTGATCCGCTACGCGGCGGAGAAGGCCATCAGCGTGAACATTGCGGCCCAGGGCGGGGATCCGGCGTTGTTGAATCTATAAGTCGCGAACATAGAAGAATCGCACATCCTGAACGGCTAGGCCCTCCTGACTCATCGGGGCGGCCAAGCTTAGGAGGCCCACGCTGAGAGGCGGGGTCAAGACGAGAGATGCCGTAAAGGGCGCCCCAAGCTCTTCTGACGCCTGGATCTTGCGGGTCTGACCATCGGTTTGGGCGCTAAGCTGGCTCAAGACCACCGTCGAACCCTCAAGCACGGTTAGGGCGATCCTCTCCACTTTGCGTTCAGGGTGCGGGTTGAGCACGGTCGCTGCTGTTTGCATGCGACGAAGCTCGATCCGGTCGCGATTCAACTCTGGCACCGACCATCCCCAACCCATGAAGGGGGACAGGGGGCCAACCACGGCCAGGGTTTCATCATCCGCGCTTCCTGAGACTGTGGACGCCGATTCGATCAAACGGCGGGCCTGTTCTCGATCACCGTCATCCGGAGTTTCCGAACGGTTGGCGCGGTCATGGATCAGCGCCAGCATATAGGCGACGACGTCTTCGATAAGCTGATTTTGACGCCGCAATTCTTGACCCAGTCGGGTTTCAATCTGGGCGGCTATGCCCGCCAACCGTTGTTCGGTTTCGGTCAGACGGCGCCGGGTTTCCACGGCGGCGGCCTCTTCGCTTTGATGAGGCGCAAGAACTGTACGCCAGAGGGTCGTCATGGCCGGGGCGTGAATCAGTTCGATGACGCCACCCTCGGCGGAAAAGTCCGAAGGCTCTATCGGCATGGTGAAAGTGACGATCGCGCCGCCGCCTTCATGCGCAGATGGCGGACCGACTTCGACAGGGCGGAGCAGAACGCCATTGATACGGCCTAAGATCACCGGACGTTCGACGCCGTTCCGCCTGTTCAGGGCGCGACCTTTCACCATGCCGTTTTGGAGTGTCGCTGAAACCTCCTCCAGCGCGCCATTACCGGTCAAGGCGACCGCTTCGGCTTCAGAGATGATGGCGAGCGGCGATGAGGCCTCGCTTCCATCTTCCCAGGCCACTCTTATTTCCGCGGGAAGGGTGACATGAGGTAGGCGTTCGACCTCAAGCTCGACCAGAACGTCTTCATCGCCCACGTTCACAGGGCGGCCAAGGGGCACGCCGCGCAAATAGGGCGTTAGCTGTCCTCCGCGACCGGTCGTTCGCACCTGCAGGCGCAGGCCGCCCAGTGTTCTAAGCGGTGATTGAAATTGATGGCGAGGTGAAATCTCAGTCATGTTCTCAAAGCTTTATATACTCGGTGCCTTATGTTTGGATGATCATCCGAGCAAGATCATCGTAGGCGCGCTGGGTAGTCTGCATGTAGTCGATATAGGTGCGCATGGATGCGGAGGTGACATCCCTGCGCAGCGAGGGACTGCTTAGGTAGTTGCGCATGATCTGGGCTAGGTCTGTGATCGTTGGAGCCGTTTGGGCTTCGTGAAACGCCGTCAATCCGCGAAAGGCCTCTGAGGTGCCGAGTACAGGGCGGCCATAGGCCAGCGCCTCCACCGTCTTGATTTTCAAGCCAGTGCCAGCGGACATCGGATTGATGACGCAGGCTGCAAGATCATAGAAGTCGCCTGGATCGTCCAGCACGCCCAGAATACGTGGATGGCTTTGGAAGGGGATCGGTTGACGACAGATGGAGCCCGCCATCATCCAGTTCAGTGGAGGAGAGGTTGTCGTAAGAGCGGCGTCCAGCGCACGAATGGATGCGACGTTCCATGGATTGCCGCTGGCGAAGTATCCGAATGGTTCGGCCGTTACATCATCACGGGGCGACAGAAAGCGGGCATGGACAGGATGGCCGACAGTGAGAACGGATGCTTCGGTTCTGGGAAGCAGAAGCTGACGCTCTTCGTGCTGAATTGCGATGATCACATCTGCGCGGTCTAGTCCGCGCGCTTCTTCCTCGATGCTGGTGAAGTACCAAGATGGCTCCAGGCCGGCGGAAATGGCCAGATGGGCGCGGTCGCCAAAGATATCATGAGTGTCCAGAATACGCAGTGGCCGGTCAATGCCGATCAAGCAGGCGGAGAGCCAGACGTAGTTGACGATGACAGCACGATAGTCGTGATCCTTGCAGAGTTGGCGGACTTTCTGAACCAGTTCTGCCGGACACCAATCATCCAGGCCCCAATAGGCGGCATGCGATTGTTTTGCATGCGGGCGCCCCTCGACGATATGAAGTTGCGACCATTCGCGACGCATTCTGTTTTCAATCTCGGGATTCCAATCGTCGAGCACATAATAGAGGACATCGACTTCGAACCCTCGCGCCTTAAGTTCTCTGCCGAAGGCCAGGATGCGCGCCGAATTGCCTTGGGTCGCCGGATTGGTCTGGGTCGGGGTCACCATCAGGACGCGTGGAGCAGCAGGCCTCATGGGTGTCGGGCACCTATGTATGCGCCGGGGCGGTTGGGCGACGGATCTATGGCGTAACGCAGATCTTCGGGCGCATCAGCGCCGACGATTGCCAAGCTGGCGTTTGGCGTCTCTTGTCCTAGAGGGCCGATCCACTGGACTTCAGTTTCTGGCGACATCCATGCGGTCAACTTCTTGAAGGGTTGGGTCAGGGTCTTACGGGCGGCATGGTTTCGCGCTTGCCTGATGCTTTGGGCAAGGCGTTCCGCATATCGACCCATATTTAGCTCGTCTGCGGCATATCGCGCAGCACCCTCGCCTATGGCGCGGCGCATGGCGGGATTGTTCAGCAAATGAGAAAGAACAAATTTCAACTCTTCCGCACCGCCGAGTGCGGACATCTTGGCCACCGCCATGTCCGGGATTTCCGCATAGGAGCCCGTATCGGAAACCAGCGTGCAAATACCCATTCCCAGTGCGCGTGCGAGGGAGCCTGAACTCTCTCCCACCGAGGGGAAGCGAAGGTTTAGCAATATGTCGGCAATGGCGACGTGGTCATCAAGCGCTTGCTCATCCAGATAGCCGGTCGTGTGAAACCTACCCTCTAGGCTGGAGTGAGCTTGGGTCAACTCCTGCAGATTGAAATCCCCGTGGTCAGGGGCACCAGCATGAATCCACCGAATAGCGGGGTCTTTGCGGGCCAATTCGCCAACCGCGCGAGCGATGATGTTAAAACGTTTAGCGCGCGTGGCAAACCCCGCTGTGACGATGAGTTTGTCTGTGTCGTCGAAACCCAGCTTCTGACGTAGCATTTGCGGGTCTTGCGCATCGGCGGCCATGGCGAAATGGGGTATCACGTCCACTTTTTGAGCGGCATCGTCGCCATGGTGCGCTCTGATGAACTGTTTCGCGTAACGCGAATGCACGACCACGCGATGTGAACGCGAGATAAGCTCTGGCAGCATGCTGGCCAGCATATAGGGCAGTTTGGGGGTCGGCTGTTTGTTCAGCAGGCGTTCGGCCGTTCGTTGCGAAAGGCGCAGATTGGAGCGTCGCGCCAAGCCGACCATCTCATCGTCAGACAGCGCGAGGGACTCATAGAGATATAAAAGATTCAGATCATGCAACAAAACCAGACCGGGTTGCACCAAAGCGGTTCTTAACTCTTGTGTGTGATGCCAGTTGTTGCCGATTTGATAGAGATTAAGTCCGTGCGGAGCTCGTGCGGCTCGTGTGTGAACCCTGATTCCCTTGGGAGCCTTGCCGTCTGACGTGCCGGTCACGACCGATTGCCTGCAATAAGGCTTGAGGGCTTCCATCATGCGCCATGCATAATCCGCGATGCCGTTTCTGGCGGGCGGTAGGGGCGTGTGATGGATGACAGCCGGGCGCGTCATTTTTAAGCGGGCGTGGTGACGGAGGTGGACTTAATTTCTTGGTGCAGGTCGTCAGCTTCAGCGATGGCGCAAATGACGTGGTACAGGCTGCTTGCGCGCGCCGGCTCTTCCTGAGCGATTCCGTCGGAATCGAAATGCTCCCACCATGAACCCTTTACAGGATGGTCGAAATAACGGCGCAAATTCTTCAGGCCGTCAGCGACGTCTTGCAACGTCCGAACCCTGGAGACATCGGAGGTGTTTAGGCGGTGCTGCGCGACCTTGGCCTTCAGTCGTTCGGTCTGGGGCCAAAGGCGGAACCGCCCGTCACGCTTGTTCGAGCTGCTGTCTAACTCATTGAAGGCGAGTCCTATATCGGGGCACACGCCGTGAGCCTCGGCCAGATCATGCATACGCCGTCCGGCCGACAGGGCCTTCTCATCGTCTTGCATCAACCCCCAGCGCACCAACAGCCATGACCACTCGAACAGATGCCCCGGTTCAACCATGTCGTTCGGCGGCGACAAAATCAGATTCCAGTCGCCATCGAGAAACTCGTGAAGTGCATCGGTTTCGGGGTTGATAAATCGCAAGAGGCACAGGTCGACAATTTCACGCGCCAGGATTTGCCAGCGGAGGCTTTGCCCTGCGCTCTGCCAGGCTAGCGTGGCTTCCAGCATATGCACATGAGGATTGGCTTTTAAAGGCAGGGTGCGCGGCGACGATTCTTCAAATCCGCCCTGAGGGTGCTTGAAGCTGGCTTCCATATGATCGAGCAGGCTAAGCGCCATAGCCTCATGAAGCTCAGATCTATCCGGCTGCGCCTTTGCGACGGCAGCGAGACCGAACAGGGCAAAGGCGTGGTCATACAAGTCGAAGTCGGCTGAAGCGACAAGGCCGTCTGAGCGTACCGAAGAATAGACGCCGCCGTCAGGACGCAGGCTCTTTTTAGTGAAAAATTCGAGGCCGTGGTTGACGAGGGCGGCTGCGGGACCGTTCCACCCTAGCGCTGCACTGGTGGCGAACGCATAGATCTGGCGCGCAACCAGGCGCGTGCGCCGAGGGTCGTCTATGACTTCGCCTTGAGGGGTAAGTCGTTCGAAAAATCCGCCGTCGCGTCGGTCGACGCCGCGGTCGGCCCATAAAGGCAATGCCGCATCGAACAGCCAGTCACGTGTCGTCTGGAGTTCAGCTTCAAACGTCTGGAACGAATTTTCCATTTGTTGCGCCTTGGATCAGAGTTGTAGTGAGTTGAGATCGGCGACGACCTTGAAGCCTGCGGCCGCGCATTGTTGAAGCACCTTGACGTTGTCGCTGACGATTAATCCGTGTTCGCTCAATATTGGCCAGCGCTGATCAAATACGCCCTCTCGCAGTTGATCGATGGGCATGGTTCCAATGGAGTGATCCAAGGATGAGGCGTTAGGCATATCGAGAGCGAAAACCCTCCATCCGTTCTTGCGGCCGGCCACGATCCATTCGGCCGCAGCAGTGAAAGACGGGTCGATCAACAGAGTCGGTTTGCGCCTTTGCGTGAAAATTTCCGTCTGTGCGCGTTCAAAGTCGTCTGGAATGCCGATGTCTATGAAATAGGCGTCGTGTTCTATACCGCTCAATCTTCCGGCTCGTGCAAGAATAGGCAGGACATCTTGCTCAAGAGATCCGTTTTGCGGCAGGTGTTCTATGATTTCACGGCGAAACATGTAAACGCCGGCATTGATCAAACCAGGTCCGTTTTGCTCTGCTCTACCTCCAAACTCGCGGACGTGAGAGCCATTTAGGGCGATGGCTCCATATCGGCTGCGATCAGCTACAGAACGCAGGCTTAGCGCGCCAAGAATGTCAGGCGAGTTTTTGAGGCACTGGCCGAGATCGTGAATAGGAGCGTCAAACCAGGAGTCGCCATTCAGCAGATAGAATTGTTCATGTAACTGGTCGCGCCCATGCCAAAGGGCACCGCCGGTTCCAGCGCGATCAGGTTCGATTGAAACCTGGATATCCAAGCTGGGCAGACTGTTTCTAACCTGATCGGCGAACTGGAGGATCTGGGCATTCTCGAAAGCGGCGAGCAATAGGAAGTCACGCACGCCTTGCGTTGCCAGTTCATCGATCAAAATCGATAGGAATGGCCGTCCCGCCACCGGGAGCAGCGGCTTGGGGGTTGATCGCGTCAGAGCGCCGAGACGGCTGCCGAGGCCGCCGCATAGGATGACCGCTTGGCGGGAGGGGGAGGTCATGAAGAATTCGCCTAAGCGCCTAGAGAGCGCCACGACAAGGCGCCTTCCTTCGTGAATTTGCACGGAAGCAGCCTGCCGTCCTGACGCTCGAGAACATCAACAACACGTTGCCGACGTTCAGGGGGGCAAAGTATCATCAGAAAGCCCCCGCCCCCGGCGCCGGAAACCTTGCCTGCTACAGCGCCCTGCGTCAGTGCAAGTTCAAGAATACGTTCGATTTCAGTGTTGCTGATGGCGGAAGACGTCGCCTTTTTGGCCTCCCAGCCTCGTCTCAAGGTGGCGGCAATGCGGTCAAAATCGCTGGTCAGCAGCGCTTCTTTCATATCAAGCGCCTCCTGCTTTAGCTGCTGCATCGCCGAAAGAGATTTCTGATCAGCAATCTTCACCTTTTCGCGTTGTGTTTCGATTATCTGCGCCGATGATCTTGATTGGCCAGTATAATAGAGAACTAAAGACGCCTCGAGTTCCCGAATCACGCCTGTTGGGAGGCGTAATGGGTTGACGATAACGCGGTCCTGGTCGTGAAATTCCATGAAGTTGAAGCCACCAAAGGCGGCTGCGTACTGATCTTGTTTGCCGCCAGAAAGCTTGAGGTCTTCTCTTTCTATGCTGAATGCCAGTCGCGCTAGATCATACTCCCCCAAAGGAAGGGCTAGATGCGCCCTGAATGCTTCAAGCAAGGCGACAACAAGGGCTGATGATCCGCCCATGCCTGAACCGCTAGGTACGTCTACCGTGGTTCGAACCGTGACCGGGATCGGGTGGCCGCCGTTGAAGTCGCGTACAACGCGGTTGTAGACGCCTCTGTGCAGCAAGGTCGTGGAATCAATGGGTAACTGTTCTGTCGCCCGATGAGTAAAGGACTCGTTTTGTTCAAGCGCCTCGAACAAGACTTGGTCGTCGTTACGCGGGGTCAGATGGGCATATGCATAGAGGGCGACGGTCGCATTCATTATGAAGCCGCCATGGGTATCGCAGAATGGCGACAGATCTGTTCCGCCCCCAGCAAAACCAAGTCTTAGAGGTGCGCGAGCGCGAAGTGGTGCGTTGTTCGGCTTGATCATAATCTCTCTAAGGGCTTTGAATGAAGTTCGAATTAATCGTAGCCTTCAACAAGATGCGATTTCGATGGGGGGATTGAATCGTACACTTGGTAGAATGCTTCAACTAATCTCATGCTTGAATAAATCTGCCTTTCATTTCCGGAAACCCATTCATTGGCGAGTGATCGTTGCAGGTTTTTACCTTTGAATGTGATTGGCTCGCGCGCTTTCATACCGTAAGTGCTTGATACATAAGGTAAGGTTGGTAGTTCTATCTCATTCAGCGTGTAGGGAAAGTTTTCAAGGTTATGATTTTCTATGTCCTTTATCGGAATCTCAATATTTGATGACTTCATCATGCGCTTTAGCGTCTCGAAAAGAACTGAATTTTTCGGATGATTCATAGAATAAAATAAAGATTCGGTCTTAAATCTTTCTTCTATGAAGTCTGATATTGTAATGTCGCAAACCCTTTCTCTGGTCTTGAGTCTAGAAAGTGACTCTTCTGCTGGTAGGGTAATGCCGTTCGATGGTTCTGCTTTTGATGTGAAGATGCGGTGTGCTTCTAGTGTCGTCTTTCCAGAGCGCCAGGAATTTTCGATTTGATCGAAATGATAATCGCTAATGGGGCCTGTAACTTTCGTCCCATTTTCGGAGTACATATAGCGAATGCCGGGAAAATATCCGTCAAAATATATGTTGGGCCATATCAAATGCCGCCCGGAAGCCAGTTTTTGCAACTGACTGGGCCTAATATATTCGGCACCATGATCCTCGGATACACGTTGTGCAAATATGAAATCTGCGGAAAGTATATCCTCTTTTGTTTTTTCGGACAAGAATGCGGGTATGTCATATACTGGAGGGGCTATAATGACGTCTATTTTTGCCCCCAAAAAATGGACGAGCTGCGTTAGAGCAGAGGCCTGGCAATTTCCGGTGAATACAATTTTCATTTATATATTCTTGATCGCTATTCCGCATTGACCATTGTGGAAATGAAAAGAGTTGTAAATTTCCAAATCCTTGTAGCCAAGATTTTCCAGTCTTTCTGGACTTATGATCTGGATATGCCCGTCGCTGGCAGGTGAGCGCTCGTTGATAGGGCAGGCTAGGACGACGTAGCGGCGCGCGATGCGTTCGAGTTGCGCGATAAAGGGCTCGATTTCGGGGAGATGTTCGATCGTGTGGCTGCAAATCACTAGGTCGTAGCTGTTCTCCGAAAGGTTGAATATGTCTTCGCAAATTGCGCTTATGTCCTTGAATTCGTGACTAACGATTTTTTCCAAAGTCGGATCGAGGTCAAGTCCGACGACGGGGTCGAATTTCAGCCTTGTAAATGCACCTGGGTGGTGCAACAGGCGTAGTAAGGCGGTTCCAGCGCCCGTCCGCGACCCTACATCTAAAAGGCTGAGAGTCTCGGGCCCCGTCACGCGTCGAGCGATGAAGTGGGAGATGTCGCCATAGAAGTGCAGGGACTGGCTATCGCACCTGAGCCGTAAGAGGTGTTCTGCGTCGACGTCATGCGGGAGCGGGTCGAAAATGCTGGCGACAGTCGGAAGCATCGCAGGCTCCATAATTTAATACGGTTGACTACTTACGTTGGGGGGCGTTTGGGTGTCGAGAAGAAAAGTGCTCGAAAGCAGGATTTCCGTGGTGGTCAGTCACCTTCGTATCTTATCGTGGACTTGCCGGATAGGTTTTGTCCGTAAAGTTTGAGAACGACATGTCTACAGTGGAGCTTGTTTCCCCTATCCCGCCAATAATGACGGGGACGGCATCCTACATGCGGTTGATCGCTCAGAAGATCGGAGCGGTTTCAGCGGCGATCGGGGGGGTGCGCGTGGTTACGGATGGGGATGCATGGGCTCGTGATGGGCTCGGAGGTGAAATGCCTCGTGAATTTCATGGCCTTGACGTCGTTTCGTGGCGGGAGGTCGATGAGAATCCAGGTCACGAAGTGACGCGAGTATATTTTTTGGCTAACAACGACAAGCATGTCTTCGTCCACAAAATGCTGGCTCAGCAGTCAGCTGCCTCTGAGGGGCGTGTTGTCGCGGTGCTGCATGATCCGTCGATGTTCATGGTGCACCGGCATATGGAACGATTTGATGGGGCGTTTTCTTTTTCGGATTTGATCGAGGCGGGGAGAAGTCAGCTTGGGCGTGCGAGCGAAAGGTTGATGGTCGCTCGAATCAATGAATGGCTGCCGCAGGCCTTCGACTTTGGCGTGCACTGCATGGGGCCGACGTTGAGGAAATGCGACGAGTTATGGGCGCATAGCTTGTATGGTGCCAATCGGGTGCGTTTTGAGAACGACTTTTCCGGCGCGCGATGCCGCACTGTGCGTATATGTGCGCATCCTACGGCCGATGTCTTAGGAAATGACCATCAGCACCGGAAGAATGGGGACGATTTTAATATCGGTGTCTTTGGCTGGGTGACGCCTCCCAAGCGCGTGGATAGCGTTCTGCGAGCATTGGCGCTCGCTCTGGATCGAATGGATGCGGTCACCCGAAGTCGTGTGCGCCTGAGGATTGTCGGCCGTCGACCTCCTAAGTCTGATTATGATCCGGAGAAACTAGTTTCGCAGTTGAGCATTGGCAGCGCGGTCGAGTTTATCGACTACCCATCGACTGAGCTTTTTGAGCAACTCATTGCTCGGAGCGATTTGATCTTCAATCTGCGTTATCCATCATGTGGGGAGAGCAGCGGCACTCTAGCGTCAGCAGAACATCTGGGGGTGCGCATTGTCGCTAGCCGTTATCAGGCGTTTCGTGAGGCGGTAGGTGTTTGGCGCTTTATCAGCGTCGCGCAACCCTATGAGGTCTGGGAGGCGGCCGACGCCATTGTTGAGGCCGTGTCGGATGTGTCGAGGGGCCGGCGTGGGGCTCTCGCTCCTCCGTCTTCCGGCGTGGCGCCCATAGACAAGTTATTGTTGAACGAAATTCTGAGGAGCAAGGTTGGGTTGCAATGAGAGCGGCGAGGCGAAACATCCGGCGTGTCATGAAGGCGGTAAGGCGTAGATTTCGGCGGCTGCGCGGCGGAGAGATGGCTGCGAGGTTGAAGGACTTGGAGAGCGCACAGGCTTCGAACAGCCTAGAACTCGCTCAGTTGCGAGCCGATCTGCAAATGACGTCTGTTCGCCAGCAGGCGCTGGTAGACTATTATGAAACGCGTATTGATAGAATATACGCACGCCTATCTTCAGACCTGGCGAGCGGATCCGCTGTATCATTAGTTGTCGAGGTGGATGGTGACGCGGATGAGCGTTTAGAGGATGGGTTCCGAAAGGTCTTTCGCCTGCGCGATGATTACGCCTCTATATCTGTGGATAGGGTGCTGAGTGACCGTCTTCAGATCGGGCGAATTGAGGCTCCCCTTACACTCCAGGGATTTCGTTTGAACCGCAGCATCGCGCGTGAATTGGGGGATCGCGTGTTGGTGTCGGGTGTGGATGAAGGGCGTTCGCCGACTGCGTTGTATGGGCCGTACAAAAAATTGGGACCTGGTCGTTATAAGGTCTTGCTTAGAATGAAATTCCTGGCCGGAAAGTACAAGAAGAATGACCGGGGGATTTTGTTCGATATTTTTTGCCCGGTATTGAACAAGGTGATTGCATCAGGGGCGGCTGTCGCCTCAGTCGGTGCTGATGAAGAAAAAAACATATCTCTTGAAATTGACTGGTCGCCTTTGAATTCCAATTCTGAATTAGAGCTTCGAGTTCATCAAAGATCTGTCCGAAGTGTTGAGTTGTTGGGATTTGAAATCCGCGTTGGTGATGACGGATGAATAATCGTAAGCCTAGATTTGTATTAATCGATCCCAGTTTTGATGGCACCAAGGGGGATAAGTGGCAGTACGCGGTTGCATTTGCGCAGTCGGCGCAAGCAGCAGGTTATGACTTCCACCTTGTTTCCAATGAGGCTTCACCAAGCATATCCGGAGAGCTGTCGGGCATTTGGGAGCATCGACTGTTCCGGTATGCCTTCTATGAGCATGACAAAATTGTCTCGCGACATGATCGAAGTCCGGAGCATCTGCGCGAAAAAGGAAGGGTGGCTCGTTTCGCTCGGTTGGTGGCCAGCAGGGAAAAGGCTGTAGGCAAGGCTTGGGAGAGCGATGATCGCGGCGGCGTTGAGCTTGGAGAACGTCGTCTGCGTTCGATAAAGCGTGAAGCTGCGCGGTGTGCTGCGGAACGTGAGGTGCGTGCAGCGCAACTTCAGACGCTTCCGTTTAATCGTGACGATTATGCTGAGGCTTTGAGTAAGGCTCTTGTAGATCTTAAATTAGATAAGGGCGATTGCCTGTTCTTTCATACCGTCACCCCCGCAATGATGGAGAGTTTATCTGAAGTTAGTTTGAAGTTGGGAATTGATTCGACTATAAATGTTGATGCTTACTTCCTTTTCCATTTTGGTGCTGAAGCCACTGACGCCAGAACTTTCTTGGATAGGTATCATTCATATTCTCATTTTGGCAGCCTGGTTGATAGATTGAGGTCGGGTTCGCCTTTTAGACGTCAGTATTATTTGACGACGTGCTCGGAACTTTCAGAAGAATGTGAAGGCCTATTTGGTCTTCCGTTTGGAAAATTTGATGGCTTGGTCAATCTTGACGCTATTTTTCGTGCGTTGAAGGGTGAACGAAATGAACAACGTATGCGCCGGCAGCGGCAAGGACAGGCCCTGGCGGAGCGACAGATGCGCGTCGGGGTCCGCGCGTCTGACCTGACCGTAGAGGGACTAAAGGCCCTAAAACAGAGTGTGAAGTTTTTTAAGGCGAGGGGCGAGCCGCTTGACCTGCGGGTTATGTATCACGCTGGTTCGCTACCCCTGTTGCGTAACGCGGCAGCTTTTCTTGGCAATGACGTTCGGTTTGTGAATACCGACGAAAACGATCAGTACATATCAGAGCTGGCTAATAGTGACGTCGTTATCTTGCCTTATATCGCCGAGCGCTATGAAAAGCGAGTAAGCGCTGTTTTGCATGATTGTTCTGTTTTGGGGGTGGCGTGCATTGTTCCTGATGGAACAACCTTGGCTAAATCAGAAAATTATGCGGACATTGCGGTATATTCGGACTTGACGGAATTGCCGGGTTTGCTGCTCAGGCTTTGGCGCTCACAAACAGATGAAGCACAAGAAAAATCTCGGGATGCGAAGCTTGAACGCGCGCGTGCTCTTTATGCGTCTGATGTGGTGACGCGCTTGCTGGGCGCGATGCCGAAGCCGTCTTTGGAGGTGATGCGTGTCGGTCCTAAGGCCGTGGTGATCATGCCGGCTTGGGGGCGTTGTGGAAGTTCCTTCGCGATGGAGGCGCAGGTTCGGTATCTGTTAAGTGCAGGTTTCTTCGTTGTTCAAATATTTGTTCATGATAAGCCAGAAAGGCCTCAGGATGTAATTTCATATTTTTGGTCTATTCTAAATCAAAATTCACAATTCACACGCGGTAATGTTCAGCGTGTTGTTTTCGCGACGATTGAATCCGTGGACCGTCTGGAGAATTCGGACGAATATTTGACGGCTTCCACTTTCGAGCAATTTCAGCAACGAATTGCTGCGGCAGAAATCTATGACGCTGATGTTGAAGCCTTTTGCCGTCAGGCGCAGTTGACAGTTGTGAACCACATCTTCCACAGCGGCTTTGCTCATCGTTGGTGCAAAGGTGCGATGATTCTGGAAACACACGACATTCAATCCTATCAGATGGTGAATTGGCCTTTACGTAACGCAGGCACAGATCAGCCTGCGACGCTTGGCGATTTGCTTGGTGACGAGATGGCAGAAGTGTCCCGGTACGATCACGTTATAAACGTGGCGCCGGAAGAGCACGCGGTCTTGTCTCTGGCGGCTAAGTCATCGACGCTGATCATCCCTTACGTACCAAAAAACGAAATGAATTCGTCGATATTCACTGTTGAGCAGATGGCGGCTGAGAACGGCTGGGGTGAATGGTACAAAGACATGAAGCGGATACCTTTGCTGCTGGTGGGAGACGCTCATGCCGCTAATCTGGAGGCAGGCGAATGGTTTATCACTGAGGTGTTCCGCCCCTATCTTCAACCGAAAGGCATAATTCTGTCTGTCGTTGGTAAGCTGGCGCACGCGCTTTTTGCTAAGTTTGAAGGTGAACCCTATGTTCTGTTCACTGGTTATGTTCATGATTTGACGACCCTGCGCGCACTTAGTGATGTTTGCGTCCTGCCCGATCAACGAGGGACGGGTATTTCAATTAAGGCGCTTGAGGCTTTTGCTGAAGGCGCTGCAGTCGTTGCCACGAATGTCGCTCTGCGAGGTTTGGGGGAACCGGTACAGAACATGCCGCGCTTTGATGAACCTGAGGCCTTTGCTCGAGAAGTGTTGCGCTTATTGGAGGATGGTGAAGCGCGCGAGGCATCTCGCGTCCAAGCGCTCGCGGTCTATGAGGCTGTGTCAGGCCTTGCGCGATTCGAGCGGCATTGGGATGCGATATTGTCCGAGTTGAACAGCATCAATGGAGGCCAGAAAGACGGAGGGAGGCGATGACATCTCATCTTCGACCGATCGTGGAGGTCGTTGTGCGTCAAGGCGTTGATGATGGATATGTCGCCGCACGTATGGATGTCACTCTATCGTCGTTGCTGGCGGCCCAGGAAAGCGAGGGTGATTTCGTTGTGAGCGTATGGCTAAATCCAGGCAATCAAATCGATCCGATTTGTGATCGATTTCCTCAACTGAAGATCAAGGCAGTTGACGCGAATTCTCGAGCGACAGCTTCGTCGCCTGCGGATTTGAGCTTTGCCTTCACGGCAAGGCAGCCGTTCTTTGTTGTTGTGGAAGCGGGACAAAGCCTTCCCTGTAGCTTGGGCCGCACGACCCTGGTTGAGAATGGCAGGGCTGTGCTGAACATACGCACCGGTCCATCAGACTTGTCTCGAGTATGGCGCGACGGTCTTTACGTCGGAGGGATCGCGGCAGCGAATGACATGTCACTACATGAAGGGTTGTTCGTATATGCGACGATGCTTGCCGAACGCGCCCATATTCTCTTAACGGCGCTGCATGGTGCAGACCTGCTGGCGCTGGTGACGGCAGGAATCGACGGTCCAGCGGCTTATGTCACGGCTAACGACGACCGCTTAGCAGATTGGCACTGTGTTCGCCGTGTACCGGCGGCGCCATTGGTGCTGGCGCCTGCTCCGGACGTGCGGGGGTTGGGTCGAAGTCGGTCGTTGGATCGAATCTATGCCCAGTTGTTCAAGGTGGTGTAAGCATCTGAGCCGTGCACTGGGGCCACGCGTGTCAATCGACACTCTTTGAAGCGAAATCGACCCTGAAGTTGTGCCGCGTCGGTCGCGACAAGACAGTGAGCGGCATCAGGACGGTCAAAGTGGCTTTCCAGAGATGCGATGTAGGCGCCGGATGCCCGGACGATGGTGGTGAATTGTGTGCGTTGCAGGGCGCCGCCGCCCCACTGCACCGATAAGCGGGGCGCTCCTTCCTGAACATCGACGTCGAATTCCAGATCCACGCGCCACATGCCGGCGGGCAGAAAGATGTGCGGGCCGGAAAGCAGATGGCGAGCTCTGCCTGACAAGTCATGCCAGCCTTCCGCATCTGTCAGGAACCCTGGGGAACTGGCCAGGAGGCTTTGCGTGAAGGAAGAGGTTTCGCCCTCGAGGATGTTCAGATCCGAGAACGCGGTCAGTTCGGGGGCTCCAGCGCGATCCTGGTCCTGGATGACGTCAAATCCTACGGGGTGACCGCCAATCAACAGCCGTTCTTCCGTGACGATGTCTGCGCCATGTTCCGCCAACCAGAGGGATGCGGCAAGGCCTTCCGATCCATGTGTGACCGCCCATGCCCTGCCCATCTCCGGATGTAACGTCTGGAACAGGCGAACACAGTCCTCGCTGCCAGGAGGGGGCACGATAATCCAGTCGCCGGCCAAGGGTGTGAGATTCACATAATCAAGCTGTTGGTAAAGATTGACTGCGCTTGCTGGCGCGGCGACATGGGCGTCTGTCGCGCGGTCGCCGATAAACTGGGCGCTTAATCCACGAGCGGTGGCAGCGGCCTCAATGGCTTGACGCGCGTGGCCCGCACGCCAGGATGGCGGAATGAAGATATGCAAAGGGCGGGACATCAGGCCGCTCGAAGCCAGCTATAGACATCAACGGCTTCATTGATGTCATCGAACATCTTGGCCTTGCCGCTCTCGATGATGAGTGCTCGGTCGCAAAGGCTCGCAATCAAATTCATGTCGTGGGACGCCATTATGAAGGCGCGTTCCTGACGGCGCTCGAAGAGTTCGATCTGGCATTTTCGTTGAAAGCGGCTGTCGCCGACAGCCACTAATTCATCGATCAGGTAGCAATCGAATTCAATAGCCAGAGATAGACCAAAAGCGAGGCGTGCGCGCATGCCGGAAGAATAGTGTTTGACGGGCAGGGTCAGATTTGTCCCTAATTCAGCAAAATCATCAACACGGCGAAGAGTATTCTCTATGTCTTTGCGGTAGAGACGAGCGAGGAAGCGTATGTTGTCCAGCCCCGAGAGGCTTCCTTGAAAGCCTCCGCCGAAGCCAATCGGCCAAGATGCGGTGCAGCGCCAGTCGATGCCGCCCTTGGTTTGAGCCAAAGCGCCACCCAACATTTTGATAAGTGTAGATTTTCCTTGTCCGTTTCGCCCAAGTAGGGCCAGGCGGCCGGACTTCCGCAGATCAAAGCTCAGATCTTTGAAGACGGAATGTCCATTAGGGTAGGTTTTGGCCAAATTCCGCACCCGTAGAGCGAGCGGAGTTTTATCGTTGAGGGCGGAAGACGTCATTCGTGGCGATGCTCTCGGATGCCGGCCCACATCAGGTATCCACACCCGTAGAGAAGCGAGAAACTGGCGAAGATGGCGAGAATAGCCAGCCAGCGCCGCGGCTCAATAGGCTTGTCGGGCAGGTTCGGCTCAACGATCCGGTCAAGGAACAGGTGCTGGCGCCGGGCGTCCACTTGTGCGCCTTCCAACGCCTGGTTGGCTGCAGCGAGGGTGCGAGTGGCCATCTCGCGCTCAAAGACGAGCGCTTCATAGGCGCCGATCTTGGGGGCGAGTGAGCCAGAGTCGCCTGCGATCTTGGCGCGCTCCTGTTCAATCTGTTTGCGGAAGGCGTCGATCCGACGATCCAGCGTCGGCAAAAGCGGGCTTGAAGGGGTTTCAGAGGTGATCTGGCGGCGTTCGGCTTCAAGCGTGGCCAGTTCGGCCATCAGCCGCCCCAGCAATGTGGCGCTTTGCGCAGCTAGGCCGGCCGGATCGACGATTTGTTCGCGGTTACGGAAGGTAGTCAGAGCTGTTTGGGCTTCCTGCAGCCGGGCAGCAGCGTCGCGTGTTGTCCGTTCAGCCTCCGAGACGGCGGCTTGAGATGATCTTTCATTGATGGTGTTCACGACATTCTCGCCGCCTGCGAGAAGCGTTTCGGCGATGTTCTTGGCGTCCTTGGGATTGAAGGCCTGAACGCGGATCGTGCTGATGCCCGTAGTGGAGTCATAGCCGACGTGCAGGAAGCCCTCGACGCCCTTGTAGAGATCTTCCTTAGTGTTGGAGCTCCACGGTTTGTGCGCGCGCGAAAAAGGGTCGGCCTGCGGTGGGGAGAAGACACGACCCAAATCGTGCCGTGATTGCAGGAAATCCACCGCTGATCGTGATTTGACGAATTCATGAACCATGAAGGTGTCGGTCGCCGTGGCGGAGAGGCCGACGCCAGATAGCGCCAAACCCAAAGCACCCGGACCGGATTGATCGGCCCGCCTGACAATGAAGTTTGCTTCGGAGACGTATCGTGGCGAGGCGATCAACAGAAAATAGATTGCGGCCAACAGAGTCGGCAATCCGACGATGATAGCCACCGACAAAAATAGGGGTTTGCGCCACCACGGCTGGGGTGCCGATTTTTTTTCTAGTCCATCGAGTGGTCCGATGAAACGGATTTCAGCGTGTTCGGACATGTCACTCAGTCTCGATGTGGTTGCGGTAGATATTCAAAAGCAGGAGGCCGAGCAGAACAAATCCTCCCCCCCAGGCTATCGGATAGATGGGAGTGTAGTGGGTGATGACCGCATCGCCCCAAATCCCCGCACGCACCATTTCGATCGCATGCGGGAATGGGATGTAGAGGAAATAATCACGATAACTGGCAGGGACGTATTGGGCCATGATGAATGACCCGGATAGAGGAATCAGAAGGTAGAGCACCAGGTTGTTCAGGCGCTCCACGGCCTCGTAGCGAATGGAAAGCGCGCTCAGCACCAAGGCAAGGCCAAAAGACAGCCACCCTAGGATAAACCATCCTGCGTATAGGGTGAGCCAGTCCTTCGGCGGCGAGACTTGTCCCAGTAACATCAGGATCACGTAAACAACGAAAAACGCAAGCGTTGTTCCAAGAAATTCAAGTATAGCGCGTGACAGGTATAGGTGAAGCGGTTGAACCTTGCGGTGGAACAGCAGACCGGTGTTGGCCTGAACGGCGTGCAGCGAATGTGTGACCAGATGGCGAAGCAGAAGCAGGCACATATAGCCGCTCATCACGAATGGGGCGACGCGCACCCCATATTCATATGCAGGCTTGATGGCGGTCCAAAGAATCATGACGCCTAGACAGAACGCCAGTGGCTCGGCGATCAACCATAGGAAGCCGATGCCCTCGCGACCGTAGCGGGTCATCATTTCACGCAAAACCAGGGCGTGGAGGACCCGGGCTTGAGACGCGAAGCCGCCGATCAGCTTTCTCAAGCAATTCTTCTCATTCTGGCCGTCCCAATGAGAGCGTGGCCTTTGAAGGAACGCTCACCTTGATGGAGGCGGGTCGCTAGAAGGGCAAAGTGCTACAACAAGCGAAGCGCACGGTAAATGACTTCTATTCGTCGTGCGTAGGCTTCCGCGCTGAAGGTCTCGGAGCGCGCAAAGCCACGCTCCCTTAAGACCTGTCGAAAATCGAAATCGGCGTCCAACTGTTCAATGGCTGTTCGTATGTCCGCGACGTCATAGGGGTCCACGAGGACAGCGGCGTCACCTGCCACTTCACCTGTGGCTCCACCGCGTGATGTCAGCACAGGCGAGCCAAGGGCCATGGATTCTAGAATCGGCAGGCCAAAGCCCTCATACAACGAAGGGAAGAGGGTCCCGCGTGCGCCACGCAAGAGCCTTTCGAGCGTTGAGCGAGGCAGATAATCAAGTTTGAGAATGCGCGAACCGTCTTGGTTCGCAGTCGCGGCTTCAAGTAGTCCCGTCTCATGCTCCGACAGCCATGATCTACCACCGACGATAATCAGGCGGGCATCGGTCCGTGCTTCAAGGAAGGCTTCGACGACCCGGCCAAGATTTTTCTTGGGTTCGATGGCACCATAGAACAGGAAATAGCTTTCCCAATCCAAGCCAAGCGTGTCCTTCAACCAAGCTGCATCGGTTTCATGATTGCTGGGCTTGGGGGCGAGCACCGGTTGATAGGTGACGCTTATCTTTTCGTCAGGAACGCCAAAAAACTGAATCAGATCGGCTTTCGTCGTTTCGGATATGCTGGCGATATGGTCGGCGCGCTCGCAAGCCGCCTGAACCAGACGAAAATAACTGTCCTGCCGATCCAGCGTGGCGTGCGGAAGCTTCAATGGAATTATGTCGTGGACCGTCAACACATTGGCGGCTTGCGGCGCGTGAAGCGGCAGTGGGCACGTCCAATGTACAACGTCTGGACAGCGCACGCCGCTGTTCTCGGGATTGAACCGGACCGGGGTGGTGGTCCCGTATTGTTGAAAGGCGCGGTTGGCGAGGTTGAACAGGTCGCGCGACGACCAATAGCTTGAGGCGGCAGGTTGGCGTGCGCCCTGCGTGGGCCAGACGACCTGACCGGAAGGGAGAATGGGGTGGGCTGTGCATCCAAGGCGAGAAAGAAGCGTGCTGACGGCGCGCGCGACCCCGGCCTTCCGTCGGCTTGCCGTCTTGGCGTCGATGAGCATTGTCTCGTCGATCAGGGCGGATGCGTGCCGTTTTGCAGCCGGACCATAGAGGACCTGGCGATCGACATTCAGATGCTCAAGAGCGGCTAGCAACGTGTGTCCGTAGGTGGCGATGCCGGATCCTTGAGGTAGGGCCAGATTCCAACCGTCGATGCAGGACGTGATCACTTAGTAAAATCCAAAGGCAGGCCTGATGAAGCCTTCGGTAACTATCGATGTCCTCGGCCTGCATCAAGCGATCTGGATTCGTTGATCACCTTCCTGCGTGACACCGCCCCCGTCCCCCGCTAATCCCCGCGGGCAATGAACGAAACCGAGCGCCAATCCGAAGAACGCAGCTGGGAGACGGCGAAGACGCTCGCCGAAGCCCTGCCGTATATTCAGGTCTATGACCGCGAGACCGTGGTCATCAAATACGGCGGCCACGCCATGGGCGAGAGCGCCGTGGCCAAGCAATTCGCCGCCGATGTCGTGCTGCTGAAGCTGATGGGGGTGAACCCGGTCGTGGTGCATGGCGGCGGGCCGCAGATCAGCGCCATGCTGGACAAGGCGGGGGTGAAGTCTAGCTTTGTCGACGGCCTGCGGGTCACGGACCCAGCGACGATGGAAGTCGCCGAGATGGTGCTGTCGGGCGCGGTGAACAAAGAGATTGCCCACTGGATCACCATGGCCGGCAAGGAAGCCGACGTGCGCGGCGTCGGCCTGTCGGGCAAGGATGCAGGCTTGTTGACGGTCGAGAAGACGCGCCGCACCAAGCGCGATCCCGACAGCATGATCGAGCACGAGGTGGACCTGGGCTATGTCGGCGAACCGACCAAGGTTGATCCCAAGCTGATCGCCGGACTGATCGCCTCGGAAACCGAGGACTGGGTGCCGGTCATCGCGCCGATCGGCGTGGCTGAGGACGGCCAGACCTTCAACGTCAACGCCGACACGGTGGCGGGCGCCATCGCCGGATCGCTGAACGCCAAGCGTATGCTGCTGCTGACGGACGTGCCGGGGGTCAAGGGCGCGGATGGCCAGATCATCCGTCAGATGACGCTGGAAGAAGCGCAGAACCTGATCGACACGGGCGTCGCCACCGGCGGCATGATCCCCAAGCTGGAGACGGCGATGGCGGCGGTGCGCGCAGGCGTCGAGGCTGTGGTTATTCTGGACGGTCGCCGTTCGCACGCCATGCTGGTGGAGCTGTTCACCGAGTTCGGCGCGGGCACTCTGGTGAAGGCGTCTTGACCGACCTGCACCATGTAAATGCCTGGGTGTTCGACATGGACGACACCCTGTACCCGCGTGAGCAGGGGCTGATGCGTCTGGTCCAGGCGCGGATCAACGCCTTTGTGGTCGAGGCCGTGGGCCTGGCGCCGGAAGAGGCCGCGGTGATGCAGCGTCAGTTCCTGGACGAACACGGCACGACGTTGGCGGGTTTGATGGCCAACTACGCCGTCGACACCGATCGCTTCCTGAAGGAAGTGCATGATGTGCCGCTGGATTCGGTCGAACCGAACCCGCGTCTGGCCGAACGGCTCAAGGCCCTGCCGGGGCAATGTTTTGTCTTCACCAATGGCGCGCGTGACTATGCGCACCGGGTGCTGGACCGGATCGGGATTTCCGACTGTTTCGCAGGCGTCTTCGCCATCGAGGACGGGGATCTGACGCCCAAGCCCAATCCGGCGACTTTCCGCAGGATGTTGGAGCGGTTCGACATCCAGTCCCACCGCGCCGCCTTCTTTGAAGACACGCCCAAGAACCTGGAGCCGGCCAAGGCGCTGGGCATGAGCACCATCCTGATCGGCGACGGCCACGGCAAACCGCTGGGCGACCATATCGACATCATCGCCCCCGATCTTCTCGACTTCCTCTCCGACCTGAATCTCAAGGACGCCGCATGACCGACCTGTCGCATCTCGAATCCGTCATCGAGGCGGCCTGGGAAGACCGCGCCAATGTTTCGGCCGCGACGCAGGGTGATGTGCGCCATGCCGTCGAAAGCGCCCTGGCCCTGCTGGATTCCGGTCAGGCGCGTGTGGCCTCGCGCGGCGATGACGGCGTCTGGACCACGCACCAGTGGCTGAAGAAGGCGGTGCTGCTGTCCTTCCGCCTGAACGACAACCAGATCATGCGCGCCGGATCGCGCGGTCCGGTCCTGCCGATCTCGTCGGACCACGCCTCGGGCCTTGGCCCCTTCTGGGACAAGGTGCCGAACAAGTTTGGTGAGTGGGGTCAGGCCGATTATCAGGCGGCGGGTTTCCGTTCGGTGCCGGGCAGCATAGTCCGTCAGGGCGCCTACATCGCCAAGAACGTCGTCCTGATGCCGTCGTTCGTGAACATCGGCGCCTATGTCGATGAAGGCACGATGGTTGACGCCTGGGCCACGGTCGGCTCCTGCGCCCAGATCGGCAAGAACGTGCACCTGTCGGGCGGCGCGGGCATCGGCGGCGTGCTGGAGCCGCTGCAGGCCAATCCGACCATCATCGAAGACGGCTGCTTCATCGGCGCCCGCGCCGAGGTCGCCGAGGGCGTGATCGTGCGCGAGGGCGCGGTCCTGGCCATGGGCGTCTATCTGTCCGGCTCGACCAAGATCGTGGACCGGGCGACCGGCGAAGTCTTCCGCGGCGAAGTGCCGGCCTATTCGGTCGTGGTGCCGGGTTCGCTGCCGGACCCCAAGGGCGGCCCGTCGCTGTACTGCGCCGTCATCGTCAAGCGCGTCGACGCCCAGACCCGCGCCAAGACCGGCGTCAACGAACTGCTGCGCGACTGATTTTCGTTGCAGCTCTGACAGCAAAAAGCCCGCCCCGGTCGTCCGGGGCGGGCTTTTCAGTTTCAGGGCCGGATGTCAGGCCTGAAGGCGCTTCAGGTCCGGCGGCGTCGCTTCGTCGGTGAGGAGGGCGATGGCTTCCTCGATTGTGACGATGGTCTGGGCCTGGCTGCCCAGGCGGCGGATGGCGACCTTGCCTTCTTCGGCTTCCTTGCGGCCGACGACGGCGATGGCGGGCACCTTGCCGACCGAGTGTTCGCGGATCTTGTAGTTGATCTTCTCGTTGCGCAGGTCGGTTTCGACGCGCAGGCCCGCCGCGCGGAACCGGGCGGTGACCTCTTCCGCATAGCCGTCGGCGTCCGAGGTGATGGTGGCCACCACGGCCTGGGTCGGCGCCAGCCACAGCGGGAAGGCGCCCGCATAGTTCTCGATCATGATGCCGATGAACCGTTCGAAGCTGCCCAAGATCGCGCGGTGCAGCATGACCGGGCGGTGCTTCTGGCCATCCTCGGCGATATAGGTCGCGTTCAGGCGTTCGGGCAGCACATAGTCCAGCTGGATCGTGCCGCAGGTCCATTCGCGGCCGATGGCGTCCTTGACGATGAAGTCCAGCTTGGGCGCGTAGAAGGCGCCGTCACCCTCGGTGACGACCGGCTCGGTCCCGGCGGCGCGGGCGGCTTCGGCCATAAGGGCCTCGGCCTTGTCCCAGAACTCGTCTGAACCGGCGCGGTTCTCAGGCCGGGTGCCCAGGCTGATGTAGGCCGTCTCCATGCCCAGGTCGGCGTGGACGCTGCGGGCCAGCTTAATGAACTCGGCCGTCTCCTCGACGATCTGGTCTTCGCGGCAGAAGATGTGGGCGTCGTCCTGCGTGAAGCCGCGCACCCGCATCAGGCCGTGCAGTGAACCGGACGGCTCATAGCGGTGGCAGGCGCCGAACTCGGCCATGCGCAGCGGCAGCTCGCGATAGGACCGCTGGCCCTGATCGAAGATCTGCACGTGGCCGGGGCAGTTCATCGGCTTCAGCGACAGGGTCTCGCCCTCGACCGTCTCGCAGACAAACATATTGGGGCGGTACTTGTCCCAGTGACCGCTCTGTTCCCAGAACTTGCGGTCCAGAACCTGGGGCGTCTTGACCTCGACGTAACCGGCGGCGTCCAGACGGCGGCGCATATAGGCCTCAAGCACGCGCCACAGGACCCAGCCCTTGGGGTGCCAGAAGACCATGCCGCGGCCCTCTTCCTGCATGTGGAAGAGCTCCATGGCCTTGCCGACCTTGCGGTGGTCGCGCTTTTCGGCCTCTTCGATGCGCAGCAGATAGGCGTCCAGATCCTCCTTGGTCGCCCAGGCGGTGCCATAGATGCGCTGAAGCTGGGCGCGGCTGGAATCGCCGCGCCAGTAGGCGCCCGCCAGCTTGGTCAGCTTGAAGGCCTTGCCGACGAACTTGGTCGTAGGGAAGTGCGGCCCCCGGCACAGGTCGGCCCATTCGCCCTGCTTGTAGACGGTGATGGTTTCCGTCTCGGGCAGGTCACGGATCAGTTCGGCCTTATATTCCTCGCCGATCTTCTCGAAGTGGGCGATGGCCTCGTCGCGCAGCCAGACCTGACGCTCCAGCGGGGCGCCCCGGTCGATGATCTCGCCCATCTTCTTTTCGATCTTGGCGAAGTCGTCGGTCGAGAAGGGCTCGTCGCGGGCGAAGTCGTAATAGAAGCCGTCTTCGATGGCGGGGCCGATGGTGACCTGGGTGCCGGGGAACAACTCCTGCACCGCCTGCGCCAGCACGTGGGCGGCGTCGTGGCGGATGGTCTCCAGCGCCTCGGGATCGTCGCGCATCAGCAGGCGGAAATCGCCGTCGCCGTCGATGACGCGGTCAAGGTCGCGCTGCTCGCCGTTCCAGACGACCAAAGCCGCCTTCTTGGCCAGAGAGGGAGAAATGGCGGCAGCCACGTCGCGGCCCGTCGAGCCTTGCGGATACTGACGCACCGCGCCGTCGGGGAATTTAAGTTCGATCATCGTTTTTCTTTGACTGGCGGGACGGGATCGTAGCCCGACCCTCCGAAGGGATGGCATTTACAGAGCCTTCGCACGGTGAGCCATCCCCCTCGCACCGGTCCATGCTGGATAAGGGCGTCGCGCCCATAGTCCGAACAGGTCGGCAGGAATCGGCACTGCTGGCCGATCAGGGGGGACAGCGTCAGCTTGTAGCCCCGATGGGCCGCGCGCACGCCGCGTTCATAGAGAGACATTCGTCCCTTCGCCGGGGGCTGATGAGGGTTCACCGCGCTTATCCCCTGTCACAGCAGGGGGATCAACCGGGCAAGGCCTCAAGCCGCGCCGGCGAGGCGAGTTCGCGTGTCGGTGTGATGCTTTTCCAGCGCCTGATTGACCGCCTCCAGCGTCGCCTCGATGGCGACCAGGGACGAGGCGTGGCGCGCGGGATAGTCGGCGACCTGTTTCAGGACGCGCAGATCCTCGAACCGGCCGGTGGGACCGTCGCCGCCGGACTTCAGCATGGCGGACATGGCGTCGCGGGCGTCGGAGATCTCGGATGCGCTGGCCCCGATCACATGCTGGCCCAGCACGCCTGCCGCCGCCTGACCCAGGGCGCAGGCCTTCACGTCCTGGGCAAACTCGGCCACCCGGCCCTGATCGTCCAGAACGACATCAACCGTCGCGCGCGATCCGCACAGTTTTGCGACCCGCTCCGCCGTGCCTTCAGGCGCAGCCAGCCGCCCTGCGTGCGGCAGGTTCGCCGCCAGCGTCAGGATGCGCGTGCTGTAGAGGTCGTCGATCATGGGGTGAAGATAGGGGCAGTCGCCGACGAAATGAAGCCGTGTGGGCGAGGGGAGGCGTCATCAGGGACAGATCATGACAGGCTTTTCACGTGTCTTGGGCGCGCGATCTGGTCATAGGGCGATCAACTGACGAACCGGATGGAGCCAAGGGCCGTGACCCTGACCAGAGCGATGATTGCGCAGGCGCAGGGCCTGTTTCTGTTTTTCTTCGTGCCGATCACCTTGGGCGGGCTGCTTACGCCCGGGTACAGCGCCATCCGCCAGCAGGCCAGCGAGATGACCCTGGTGTCGAACCCGCTGGTCGTGGGGCTGGTGAATGCGGGCGTCATTCTGGTCGGCGTGTCGATCATCGTCTTCGCCATCGGCATGGTGCGCCGGTTCGGCATGGGAGTGGTCCTGTCCAGCCTGCTGCTGGCGGTCTTCGGCGTCTCGATGGTGGCCAACGGAATCTGGAAGATGGGCGGGCCGATGCACGGCCTGTACGGCATCGGCCTGTTCGTCGTTCTGGCGCCCCTGCAACTGGCCTATGAGATGAAGGGGCGCAAGCTGACGCCCGATTTCTTCCGCTTCGCCATCGCCGTCTCCCTCTTGTGGATGACCTATATGTGGGCGTCGGTCGCGGGGATGGACCCTGAGGGCCTGAGGGGGCTGACCCAGCGGGTCGTGGCGGGCGTCTTCCTGCTATGGCTGGGCTTCGTCTCGCGACGCGTGCTGCAGGATGATGTCCAGGCCGGTGCTGCTGACCTTCAGTTCCGCAGCGTCGATCATGGGGGAAGGCGGGTGAGCGAGAGCGGGTAAAAAACGCCAGTGCTCATGTGAAAGAGATGCGGTCCGCGCGGGACTATCTCCTCGAACGTTAGTTACGAGGTCAGATGATGAAACCGCGCCTGTTTTCGGCTCTCGCTGCAGCCGTACTCCTGCTGGGTGTTGAGCCCGGCATCGCCCAGACGCGCACCACCTATCTGGGCGCAACCCTGCTGGACCCGGCGACTGAGACGGTGCGGCCTGACGCCTATCTGGTCGTTGAGGATGGCCGGATCGTCGAGGTGGGGCAGGGGCGACCCAATGATCCCGGCGTCATCCAGGATGTGAAGGGGCTGTACGCCCTGCCGGGTCTGATCGACACCCATGCCCACATCACGCTTGGCCCATCACGCGTCGGCACGGATGACAACGGGCCCTATCTTGAGGCGCTGGATCGCCCGGACATCGTTGCACACAATGCGGCGCGACTGCTGGCCTATGGGGTCACGACGGTGCGCAATCCTGGCGGGGATGGCGTTCTGAATCGGCGATATGACGCCGATCGTAAGGCGGGGGTGCTCGTGGGGCCCGAGGCCTTGCATGCGGGCGAAGTCATAGACCGTTCGGCGTTCCCATTCCGTGGTCTGGTGACGCGCCCGTCAGAAACCCTTTCGATCACCGAGATCATACGACGTCAGGCCGAGGGCGGGGCGCGCTACATCAAGCTTTATGAGGCGCTGAGCGAGGCTGATCTGGGCGAGGGAATCACAGCCGCCCACGCCCACGGCCTGCCTGCCATTGGTCATCTGTCTGACGTCAGCTGGAGCCGGGCGGCGCGGATGGGAATCGACGCGCTGGTGCATATGATGCCGATCAGCCCCGAACTGCTGCCTGCCGACAGACGCGACGACTATGTCGCAGACCGCAAGCTGGGAGGCTTCGCCTTCTATCAATGGTTCGAAGCGGCCGATTTTGATGCGCCCGAGATCGTTGACATGATTCAGACGCTGGCGCGCCACCGCGTCCATGTGGACGCCACACTGATCGCATTCCAGCCGGCCTATTGGGGGGACGATGCGGCTGTGCTGGATCGCGACGTGGAGATCATTCACCCGGACATGCGCGCCAACTGGGATCAGGGCTTCCGTTTCGACGCGGGATGGGAGCCGCAGGACTATGCGCGCGCCAAGGTGGTCTGGCCCAAGGTGCTGGAGCTTACACGGCGCATGTATGCCGCAGGCGTGCCAATGACCATCGGCACCGACATGGCCAATCCGTATATTGCGCCGGGCATCAGTGTCGCGCGTGAAATGGCGCTTCATCAGCAGGCGGGAATACCCGCTTGGGCGGTGCTGCGCATGGCGACCAGCGACGCGGCTTCTATCCTGAAACTGGATGCGCGCCTGGGGACGCTGGCCGTCGGCAAGGAGGCGGACATTGTCTTCCTCGGCGCCGATCCCCTCGACTCCATCGACGCCATGACGGATGTGCGGATGGTGGTCGCGGATGGGCAGGTCGTCGATCGCGAGGGGCTTCTGGGCCTGTGACCGGGCTCAGAGGCCCAGCGTCAAACCACCCTCGGGCGAGACCTTCAGTTCCGCATCGGCATAGTCGGCCAGTTCGGGCCAGCGGGTGTCGAGCGGATGCTGCTGGGCGGCGGTGATGACCACGACGTCGGCGCCAGCGGCCTCGCCTGCCTGAACGCCTGCCTCAGCGTCCTCGAACACGATGCAGTCGGCGATGTCGACGCCCAGCGCCTTTGCCGCTTTCAGGTAACCCGCCGGATCAGGCTTGCCGTGTTCGACGTCCTCGGCGGTGATGAAGACGGGGGGCGGGGTCACGCCAGCGGCGGTCAGGCGCGCACGGGCCAGAGGCACGGTGGCGGAGGTGACGATGGCCCAACGGTCGGGCGGCAGGCGTTTGACGAAGTCGATGGCGCCGGGAATGGCGACGACGCCCTCGACATCCTCGATCTCTCCGCGTTCGACCCAGGCGATCTCGGCCTCCAGATCAATGTCCGGCAGGTTCTGTTTCCTGATGGTGTCGGCGGCGCGCACCCCATGCATGGTCGGCAGGAAGGCGGCGACATCAATGCTGTGGCGCTCGGCCCAGCGGGTCCAGACCCGTTCGGCGGCGGCGGTCGAGGTGATCAGGGTGCCGTCCATGTCGAACAGGAAGGCCTGATAGGTCTTGGGAGAGCGGGGGGAGGAAGCCATGCCCCCTATCAGCACGTCCGCCCCGGTCGGATCAATCGCACCGACGTCTCAATCAGCCGCCCTGCAGCGAGGTCCAGGTGCGCGTGCCGTCGGGCGTGCGCTGCGAGCCCCGGTCCTGCAGCCAGCGCAGGTTCCGCTCGGCCTGTTCGGGCGGCATTTCGCGGCGCAGAATCTGTTCCGCCTCGCCCATCTTGCCCTGCAGGCCCAGCACCATGGCCAGGTTCAGCTTGACCTTCAGCGAGGCGTTCGGCTGGGCCACGGCGCGGCGCAGCAGGGTCTCGGCGCCCGGCGCATCACCTTGTGTCGCGGCGGACATGGCGGCGTTGGCCAGCACATCGGGATTGTTCGGCGACAGGGTCAGGGCCTGGTTCCAGGCGGCGCGGGCCTCGTCGAAACGACGCACCTGCTCATAGGCCGTGCCCAACAGCGAATAGGCGCGCCAGTCGCGCGGCGCCTGATCGCGCGCCTTCTCCAGCGGGCCGATGCCATAGAAGGCCTGCCCCCGCGCGATATGGGCGCGGCCAAGCTCCAGCATGGCGTCCAGATTGGTCGGCTGGATGGCCAGGGTCGTCTCCGCCGCCTCGACCGCCTGATCGAACCGGCCCAGTTCGCGCAGGGCCTGAGCCAGCCTGACCCCGGCGACGGGATCATTGGGCACAGCCTCCTGTTCGCTGGCCCAGAAGACCGAGCGCGACAGGGCGTCCATGCGGTTATAGGTGGCGCGAATTTCGGGCGACGACGCCTGGCGCAGGCTGGACGCCGCCTGATCCGCAGGGGCGCGCGCCTCGGCCAATACGGGCGAAGCGGCCAGCGTCAGCAGGGCGATGGTTGCGAGACGGGCGGTCATGCGCGACATGGGGTGGATCCTGACGGTCCTGGGTTCTGCGTCTGAGAATCGCGGGTTCGCGTCAAATCTTGGTTAATGGCCGGAAAGGTTTGCCTCCATGTCCGCACTGCACCCCCAGCTGGTCGCCGCTCAAGACGCCGGAGCCGCGATCCCGGTGCGTTTCGTCGGGCCGGGCGGACAGTTGGATGAGGCGGCGCAACGCTGGGCCGATGTTCACGCCTTCGAAGGCAAGCCCGGTCAGCTTCTGGTCGTGCCGAACGCAGAGGGCGGCGTGGATCAGGTGATCGTCGGCGCAGGCGAGCGTTTCGACCCCATGTCCGCGCGCGGTCTGTCGGCGCGCCTTCCGGGCGGGCTCTATAAACTGGACGTAGCGGCGGATCAGGCGGAACAGGCGGCTCTGGCCTTCCTGCTCGGGACCTATGTGTTCGATCGCTACAAGACGCGGACGGACAGGGCGCTGGTGCGGTTGGTCGCCCCCGAGGGGCTCGACGCCGCCGAGATCAGCCGCATCGCCGCCGCTTGTGCTTTGGCGCGTGAGATGGTCGACACCCCTGCCGCCGACATGGGGCCATTGCAGATAGAGACCATTGCC
>NZ_JABAZW010000057.1:0-400 GCF_018608325.1 Brevundimonas sp.
TTTGAAGACCGGATTCGCCGACCGCATCACCGCCCAGCAGGACGCTAAGAAGGCCCTGCTCGCCAAGTTCAAGCCGAAGGCCGCCGCCCCTGACCCCGAATTCGACCGCCTGGCTGAAAAGCGCGCGGCCGAGAAAGAAGCCCTGCGCCAGCAGCACGAACTGGCCAAGGCTGACCAGCGCCGTGAGAAGGCCGAAAAGGACGCCGCACGTCTCGCGGCTGAACTGGAAGCCCAGGAAGCCATCGACGCCGAGAAGCGCGCCGACCGCAAGGCGCGCAAGCAACTGACCAAGGAAGAGCAGAAGGCCAAGCGCGATGCGCGCTACGCCGCCCGCAAGGCCCGCCGCTAAGCCTGGGCTGTTTTTCTTCGAAAGATCGGCGCGCTGCGGATTTGCCTCCGC
>NZ_JABAZW010000057.1:478-5481 GCF_018608325.1 Brevundimonas sp.
TTCTTTGTCTGAAGCCTATTATTCGGCGGGCTGGGGCGCGCGGCCTTCGACCAGATTGCGCAGGGCCTCGGCGGAATAGGGTTTGCGCAGGAAGGGCCACGGGCTGTTGGACAGCATCTGGTCCACATCCTCGCCGACATAGCCGGAGGTCAGGGCGATGCGCATCTCGGGCCAGTCCTGAGCCGATCGCCGCGCCAGATCGACCCCGCTCATGCCGCCGGGCATGACCACGTCCGTCAGCATCAGGTCAAACCGGCTGGCGCGCAGCGCGTCCAGCGCGGCCGGGCCGTTCTCGGCGCGCTGAACCTCAAGGCCGAAGCTTTCCAGCAGATCGACGGCGACGGCGGCGACGGCGGCGTCATCCTCGACCAGCAGCAGACGCCGCCCCTGAGCGAAGGGCACGTCCGGCGCGGGCGGCAGAAGGGTCGGCACGCTGGTCCGCTTGGCGACAAGCCGGGGCAGGAACAGGGTGATGGCGGCGCCCTGGCCCATGGTGGACGCGACCTGCACGCCGCCGCCCGACTGGTGGGCGAAGCCATAGACCTGGCTGAGGCCCAGGCCCGTGCCCTTGCCCACGCCCTTGGTGGTGAAGAAGGGCTCGAACACCCGGTCGATCACCTCGGGCGACATCCCCTGGCCGTTGTCGGAGATGGTGACGCACACATAGTCGCCCGCCGGCAGTTCAGCGACCTCGCCCGTGTCTATGCGGCGGGCGGCGGTCTGGACGGTGACCTGGCCGCCTTCGCGCTGGCCGCCCGTGACGTCGCCCAGGGCGTCGCGAGCGTTGACGACCAGGTTCAGCAGGGCCGCCTCGAACTGGGCCGGGTCCAGACGGACGCGCGCGGCGCCGCGCTTGAGCCTGAGGTTGAAATCGACCGCCTCGCCGACCGCCCGGCGCAGCAGGGGGGCGCTTTCGCGGATCAGGGTGTTGAGGTCGATCTCCTCGGGACGCAGGGCCTGGCGCCGGGAGAAGGCCAGCAACTGGTGCGTCAGGCTTTCGCCCCGTCGGGCGGCGGCCAGTGCGGCCTCGCCCAGCTTCTTGCGCTTGGCCGGGTCTTCGCTGCGCAGGATGATGTCCAGCGCGCCGATCACGACGGTCAGCAGGTTGTTGAAGTCGTGGGCCACGCCGCCGGTCAGGCGTCCGACCGCCTCCATCCGCTGGGCGTGGGCCAGCTGAGCCTCGGCGTGGGCCTTTTCGTCGAGGGCGGCGCTGACGCGCTCCTCCAGCAACTCGTTGATGCGCTTCAGGTCGTCTTCGGCGCGTTTGGCGTCGGTGACGTCCAGGCTGGCGCCGACATAGCCCTGGAACCGACCCTCGGCGTCGAAACGGGGCACGCCTTCGGTCCGCAGCCAGCGCAGGCCCAGGGTGGGGTGGTTGACGCGAGCCAGGGCCTCGAAGATGTCGCGGGCCTCGAAGGCGCGCATATAGGCGGCGCTGAACACGGGTTCGTCGTCCGGGTGGATCAGGGCGCGCCAACTGTCGGTCAACTGACGTGACGACCGCACGCCGAAGAAGTTGCGGTAGCGCCTGTTGGCGAAATTCATCTGTGCGCTGTCGTCGCTCATCCAGATCAGGGCCGGGGCGCTGTCGGCGACGATGCGGAAACGGGTCTCGGATTCCTCGATTCGCGCCTGGGCCTCGCGCATGTCGGTGACATCAAAGGCCACGCCGACATAGCCCAGCAGGGTCGAGCCGCTGCGGCGCGGGCGCGACCAGGATTTCATCCAGCGCCATTCTCCGTCATGGCGCAGATAGCGGGCCTCCAGCGAGAAGGGACCGCCTGAGGCCTCGCCTTCGCGTGAGGCCAGGCGCATCCGCTCGCGGTCGTCCGGATGGACCGACGCCAGCCAGTCAGCCTCGCGCGCGTCCTTGTACTGGTCGCCGTAGAAGGCGGAATAGGCCTGGTTGACGAACGATCGGGAGCCGTCCTTGCGGCTGACCCAGATCAGGACGGGTGCAATGTCGGCGACGGCGCGGAAACGGGCTTCGCTTTCGCGGGTCTCGGCTTCGGCGCGAGCGCGCTCGACCTCGGCCCAGGTGCGGGCGGCGACCTCTTCCAGAAGGGACGCCTCGGCGTCGGTCCAGACCCGGGGCGTCGTGGAATGGACGTACAGATAGGCCCGCAGGCGGCCGGCCCGGATCAGGGGCGCGCGGATCAGGGCGCGCGTCTGGATGTCGTCAAACACGTCGCAGGCGGCGGCTGTGCGGGGATCGGTGCGGACATCATCGACGCGGACGGTCTGGCCGGACGCCAGATCTTCAATCAGTTCAGCGCCCAGGTCGATCAGCCTGAACTTGCCGCTGGCGCTGGCGACGCCCGCCGTCCAGTCGCGGGTCATGGCGATGACCCCGGCGTCCAGATCAACCTCGCCATAGCCGACGCGGTCCGCCTCCAGCAGTTCGCCCAGCGAGCTCTCGACCATGGCCATGATGGCGTCGGGATCGGACAGGTCGCGCAGCCGGTCGACCAGGGCCAGAAGGAAGGTCTGGCGGCGCTCCTGGCGGCCCAGCGCGTCCAGCGCCTCATGCGTGGCGGTGACGTCGAAGGAGATGCCGATATAGCCCAGGAAGACGCCAGCGTCGTCGAACCGGGGCTTGGCCGAGACGCGCATCCAGCGCCATTCGCCGTCATGGCGCCTGAACCGCACCTCGAACCCATAGGGCTGGCGCGCCGGGCGGGCGACGCCTTGGGCGTCCGCCACCGTCCTGACGTCGTCGGGGTGGACGCTGCCCTTCCAGATATGGCCCTGAATCTCGTCGGCGGGGCGGCCGTAGAACTCCACCAAGGCCTCATTGGCGAATTCGACCGAGCCCTGGGCGTTGGTCAGCCAGACGGGCGAAGGGGCGGTGTTCGCCGTCAGCCGGAAACGGACTTCGCTCTCGCGCAGGGCCTTTTCGGCGGCGCGGGCATCGGTGACGTCCAGATTGACGCCGATCATGCCCAGATAGTCGCCGTTGCGGTTGATGCGCGGACGGGCATGCGAGCGGACGATGCGATAGACGCCGTCGGCGCGTCTCTGACGGGCCTCGATCTCGAACGGTCGACCCGTCGTCAGGGCGTCGGTCGTATCCGCCAGGAAGGCGTCGTGGTCCTCGGGGTGAATGATCTTGCGGAAGTCGAAGGCGTCGAAGTCGATCTTGCCTTCTTTCACGCCCCAGAACTGGCGCTGGTCGGCGTTCATGTGGACGCAGTGCCCCTGGGGATCGCTCATCCAGAGCATGGTGGGGGCGAATTCGCTGATGACCTTCAGCCGGTCTTCGGTTTCGTCCACGCGGGCGTCGGACTGGCGCAGGGCGGAGGCCGAAGCCTCCAGCCGCGTCAGGGTCTTGCGCAGGGAGGCGGCGACCAGGATGCAGAACAGGCCGATGAAGATGAAGGTGGCGGTGGCGGGAACGGCGACAATACGCACCAGGCTGTGCTCGTCGGCGGCGGCCCCAAAGGCGATCACGCCCCAGGCGCCGATCAGGGCGGCGGTCAGGGCGACCAGACCGCCCAGCCTGCCAGCGGCCAACGCCGCCAGCATCACCGCAGGCAGCATGATCGCAAAACCCGTGATGTCGCCGAAAAACGACTTCAGCAGAATGCGCAGGCCCAGCGCCAGGGCGGCGAAACACAGGCCCACCAGGACCTGTTTCATCGGAGACGAGACATCGATGCGCGCCAGACGCAGCAAGGCCTCATCGACGTTTGGAATGCGCTGCAGAATACCCCCAGCCTTCATATTCTGTCAGACCCCAGCCGCCTCGTCGCGAGCGGACGGCGTTCGAATGCTGTCCAACGCTGTGTCAGGTCTTGTGTTCCGGCGTCGGTCGCGGTGAGCATGCATGGCGTCTCATCGCCCAACGCGCTTTAGTTAGCGTTGATGCCGCATCGATAACAGCGGTTTGTTGAGCGCCTGAAAACCGCCCATAATCGCGTGCACGGTTCGGACATGGCGACGTCCTCATCAGATAGGGCGTCGCTTTTTGGGTTTTGAATGCAACTGTCCGGACTGATCACGATGTGGGCGGCGCTGCGGCGCGGCGCGGCGGCCTTGCCGGCGGCCTGCGCCGTGCTGGGCGTGGCCCTGTCTGCGGGGTCGACCGCACGGCCCGACGCCGACCGCGCGGCGGCGGCCCAGGTGCAGACACAGGCTGTGGGCGGAAAGCCCGTGTCGACGGCCGCAGGGGGGCTGTCGGCGCCGCTGACGGCGGAGCAATTAGCCCTGGCCCAAAGTCATGACCCGACCCTGCTGATCCCCGCCCTGTACGGACTGGCGCCCAACTGGGAGGCGGTGCTGCTGGCGGGCAAGGCGCAGGTGGTTCCGGGCGAATATGGTCTGGAGGCCCAGAAGCTGAACGCCGCCATGGCGGTGGTGGCGGGCGCGCTGCGTCCCGCGCGCCCCTTTGTCTTCAAGGGCAGCGCGGAAGACCGCCGTCGCGCCCTTCGCTGTCTGACCCAGGCGGTCTATTACGAGGCGGCGCTGGAGCCGGACGCCGGTCAGGCGGGGGTGGCGCAGGTGGTGCTGAACCGCGTGCGCGATCCCAACTACGCCAACACGGTCTGCGGTGTGGTGTTCGAGGGGGCGGAGCGGACGACGGGCTGCCAGTTCAGCTTCACCTGTGACGGCGCGCTGGCCCAGGCGCCGGTCGCCTGGGCCTGGGACCGGGCGCGCAAGGTCGCCGAGAAGGCCCTGAACGGCGAGGTCGCCCAGCAGGTCGGCACGGCGACCCATTATCACGCCGACTATGTCCACCCGTGGTGGGCGTCGACGGTGGCCAAGGTGAACCAGATCGGGGCGCACATCTTCTATCGCTGGAAGGGCGTCTATGGCGAAACCGCTGCCTTCCGCACCGTCTATCAGGGCCGCGAGCCGAATATCGACGAAGTCCGCTTCTCGCGTCCACGGATGATGACGGCCAGCGCGGGCGCAGCCGACGCGGCCCTGACGCCGACCGGGCCGCTGAAGACGGTCGAGATCGATGGCCATCAGCGCGTGGTGGGCGTCGCCAGCATGGCGGG
>NZ_JABAZW010000033.1 GCF_018608325.1 Brevundimonas sp.
TGGCATCCGCTGGGCTGGCGGGCCGCCTTCCTGTCCGAAATCGAGGCGTTCCCGCGCGCTATCCTTCAACACCACTATCCAGAGGTGCCGTTGCATGGCGACTTCACGACGATCCGCGCCGATGAATATGAGCCAATCGACCTTCTGGTCGGAGGAACACCTTGCCAGTCTTTCAGCGTCGCCGGCCTGCGAGGCGGACTGGATGACGACCGCGGCAACCTGGCCCTCGAATATCTTAGGCTGGCTGACCGACTGCGGCCCCGATGGCTGGTTTGGGAGAACGTCCCCGGCGTCCTGTCATCGAACGGCGGACGGGACTTTGGAGCCATTCTCGGGGGCATGGTCGAACTCGGGTATGGGTTCGCCTACCGAGTGCTTGACGCTCAGTTCTTCGGGGTGGCCCAGCGACGCCGCCGTGTGTTCGTTGTCGGATACGCTGGAGACTGGCGACGTGCCGCAGCAGTTCTATTTGAGCGCCACAGCCTGTCGGGGCATCCTGCGCCGCGCCGCGAAGCGCGGAAAGATCTTGCCCCCACCATTAGCGCTCGCCCTACAGGCGGCGGCGGGCTTGGAACCGACTTCGACCTAGATGGAGGAGTGATCGCACGACGTTGGCCTGCCGATGTATCGCCAACATTAAACGCCGCATTCGGATCGAAGCTCGGACTTGAGAACCAACACATCGACAGTGGCGCGGGCATGTTCGTCACTCACGCCATTCAGGCTGGAGCGCTAAGGGAAAACCCGACGAGCGGCCCTGACGGTGTCGGCGTTCAGGAAGGTGTGTCCTACACGCTGGAGGCCCGTGCCGAGGTGCAGGCTGTTGCGTACAGGGTGGCTGGTGACGGCGCTGCCTATCGCGAAGGGGATGCCACGGCGCCCCTCACGACCGGCACGGATAGTTCAGCCTCGATCGTCACGTTCGGCACCACCCAGATAACCAGCACGGCAAACTACAGCAGCCCCAAATCTGGAGATCCTTGCCACCCTCTTGCGGCGGGAGCTCATGCGCCAGCTGTCGCCTTTTCCATCATGCCGATGAACAGCGGCAAGGACTTCAAGGGGCGGGAAACTGATGTGGCCCAGCCTGTCATGGCTGCCGGGCCTGCGGGTGGAAACCAGGGCGGCGATTACATTGTTCAGTCCGCCGTCCGCCGTCTGACGCCCCGCGAGTGCGAGCGGCTGCAGGGCTTCCCCGACGACTATACGCTCATCCCTTATCGCAAGGGGATGGCCGCTGACGGCCCTCGCTACAAAACCCTCGGCAACTCCATGGCCGTCCCCGTCATGCGCTGGATTGGCGAGCGCATCGCCCAGGTCGATGCCATCCCTCACACTCGGAATGAAAAGGTCGCAGCATGACCACCCAACCCCCTGTCGCCCCTCTGTATATCTCCATGACTCCCACTGAAACGCGCCTGGTGCCGACGCTGCCGCTGCACTTTGAAAGTGCCCGTATCGCCGGAAGCCTCCGCTCTGAAGCGGAACGGATCGGGAAGGGCGTTCCGTCTGATGAGCCCGGCTTTCACAAAGACCTGCGGACTGCCGCCGAAATCATCGACATGGCGGAGCAGGCGCAGGCATTCAATCATCAGATGACCGCCATGCTGTCCGCCCTCCCACCCCGCGAGGAAGCTCCATCGTCGTGCGTTCATGGACTTTATAGCGCGGGCTCTTGCTCTGACTGTTCCGTCAATGGCGATTTTGCGCTCTCTACCACCCTCCGCGCCCAGCCGCAGCCGGAACAGGGCGAGGCGAGCGGAGAGGCGCGTGGCGCTGTCTGTCGTGCTGAGGATGCCCCTGTCTGGGCGAATGGCATCGTCACTGACGGCGAGCGGGTTGCGATGGCCCAGAAGGCCGAGGCCGACTACGGCGGAACATATTGGGCCACCGATGACGGCGGCGATGGCTCCCTTGATTGGAAACCCACGCACTTCATTGATTTTGAGGCCCTGATCCGCCCCGCCCCTCTAGCCGGGGAGGGTAAGTACCAGCCGCGCGTTCATCAGTGGCTGCTCGACTGCTTCGGCTGGGAGATCGCCGGAGATCGCCAAGAACGGGGCGACCGCTTGTTGGAAGAGGTTCTGGAGTTGCTGCAATCGGGCGGTTACGACCCGGCGCGCGTCGCGGCTCTGCGTGACTACGTGTGGGGCCGTCCCGTAGGCGAACCGGCGCAAGAAGTTGGCGGCGTCATGGTCACGCTCGCGGCCTACTGTGTCGCGCACGACCTCGACATGATGGGCGCGGGCGAAACGGAGCTGGCTCGCATCGTCCAGCCTGAGATCGTGGAGAAGATCAGAACCAAGCAGGCCGCCAAGCCTACCGGCTCAGCGCTACCTATCGAAGTCACCACCCCCGCCCGATCCGAGGCCCTGGACGAAGGGGCGGCGGGGGAGCGAGAGCCAATCACCCACGACGTGAAATGCTGGCCTGGGCCGTTTGATGCTCGTGCCGCTGGCTTGAAGCCGTGGGAGTTGCGCGCGAACGACCGCGACTATCGTGTGGGCGATATCCTGCGCCAGCGCCGGTTCGACCCAGAACGCCAAGAGTTCACCGGCGAGGTGGATGAACGGCCGATCACTTGGGCGCTATACGGCCCTGCGTTCGGACTTCCTGCCGGTCAGGTGATCATGACGCTCGGTGACGAAGCCCACCCATCCCCGACACCCGCCACATTGGACGAAGGGGCGGCGGGGGAGCCTGTGGCGTGGCGAGGGCGAGACTTGGACGCGTTTGGCGACGGAGCATGGGCAGTGTGCACCTTCAAGCCGTCGTGCGATGTGGTCGAACCCCTCTACACCCACCCATCCCCGACACCCGCCGCCGATGACGACGGGTTGAGGGTGGCATTCGAGGCGGGCATTGATGTTGGTTATCGTGACATCACCGGACGAGACGCCCCGCAGGCCTTCAAGGACAAGGAGTGGCCCAAAGCCCTCGCCGCCCTGAAAGCGGAGGTGAAGTAGATGGCTGAACCGTCTCACACCACTTGCTACGACAAGCGCGGCATCCCGATTGAACGCGGCGACATTGTGAAGGTGTTTCATTTCGTCGGAGCGCGTCGCAAGCGGCACTACATGTACAAGCAGTGCTTGGGCTTGGGCCGATATCCTCAATCGCCAGAGGGGTGGAGTGGCGTTTTCTTCTCGCACCTTAACTTTCGTGAGATCGGAGACCGAAGAGACGGCCCATATCACCAAGCCCCAGGTGAAGCGCTGACGCACTATGAAATCGTCCAGTCGATCAAAGGCGATCACGAAGACCGGCCACGATTCACCCCTGCTTCCGAGGCCCCCCAATGACCCAGCCCATGACCCCGCGCGAGAAGGTGGCGCTGAAGCCGTCGTTCGGCGACGTAATTGAGAACGAATGGGCTTCTGATGCCAACCCAACACGGACCGGCTTCTTCGTGCGTGAATTCACTCGGACGGGCCGACTCAACCCCGGCGTGACATGGGAGATCACAGACGGCAAAGGCAAGTTCTGGGAGTTCAAGCCGAAGGACATTTCTGAGGGCGGCCGCTTGAAAGTCACCAGTCGCACCGCCCTCGCATCCGGCTCCGGCGATCATGCTGAACTGGCGAGGAACCTTCGCGCATTTGAGGGTAGCGATGACCTTGGAAATGGCGACTTCACGGTCTGCGAGTTCGGTGCTGACTCTCTGGAAGCCCTCATCGCAGAGAACGCGGCGCTGCGGGGTGCAGATGAACGAACCGGAGAGCTGCTGGCCGAGTCGAACCTTCGCGAATCCCGCGCCACCGTCCGAGCCACCGAAGCAGAGCGCAAGCTGGCTGAGGCGAGGGGGCTGTTGGAGCGTACTGATCCGTTCACGTCATCCCTAGCCGTTGGAGCCGCTGAGTTGCGACAGGCTATCCGCACCTTCCTTTCAAGCACGGAGGCCGAACGTGGGTGAAATTATTATTGCAATAGCACTTTGGATTGGCCTCCGTGACGTGGCTCGTGCCGTACGGGAGAAATCACAATGACCGACCCTATGGAACTGGTTGAGCGGGCAGGAGCGTCTCTCCGCGATGAGAACTTCACGGCCAGTGACGCCTCTTTTTTGATCGAAGACTTAGCCGCCTGCATCCGCGATCTGGTGGAGTGGAGGCCGATTGAAACCGCGCCGAAGGATGGGACGGTGATTCACGTCTTTTCGCCTGGGTTCGATTGGCCTGAGGCCGTGATGTGGGAGTTCTACCCGCCTGAGGTGGTGATAGACGTAGGTGCAGACGGGTATTGGACCTATGCTGAGGGGCTGATGGCCCACGTCATGGAAAGTTGCGAACCAGAGACGTGGACGCTCTGGAAGCCCATCGCACTCCCAACCCCTCCCTCCAAAGCTGACAGGGGAGGGGCGTAGGATGGCTGACCGTATCCTCTTCGACCCGAGCGAATCCGACATCAAGGATATGCAGCAAACCGCTTCGGTGATCTCTCTCGCGGACGTGCGCTTGTCACGTGGCTGGGCGAAGCCAAGCAAGGTATGCGGCCATAAGAACCTCGTCTATTCGGACAGAGATCGCCGCATCGAGTGCAAAGACTGTGATCAGCCGGTCGAGGCGTTTGACGCCTTCATGACCCTCTGCCGTCACTTCACCGATATGGAGCGGGCCTCACGCAGCCGAGAGGGCAAGACCCGCGAGGCGTTGGCGTCGGTGATCATCCGCCGAGCTGCGAAGGCGCTCGATAAGGCATGGGGACGCAAGATGGCCCCATGCTGTCCACATTGCCAAGGCGGCTTGCTGCCGGAGGATTTCGAAACTGGAGGCGGGCAAATCGGAGCAGACCTTGAGCGCGCACGTCGAGCCAGAGCCCGCGCCAACTCCGACAGGAGGGAGGCATGATCTCCACCGTTCTGATCTGCACCGCCCTTCTGATGTCCGATGGTGATTCAGGAAGGTGCGTGACCGCTGACGGCGAGCGCCACCGCGTGCGGCTGGCAGGGATCGATGCCGGGGAGGTCGCGCCGCATACCCGCTGCCGCCAACGGCCCGATGTCTGGGCCTGCTCGCCGGTTGCCCGCGGCTCGGCAGATCGAGCCAGCCATCGCGCCCGTCGTCTCGCCGCCAATGGCGCCAGATGCACCGTGACCTCAACCGATCGATACCGTCGCAACGTCGCTGTCTGCACCGTCAACGGTCGAGACCTGGGCGGAACCCTCGTGCGCGAAGGGCTCGCTATATCAGAGACAAATTTCGGCGATCCGTACAGACGTGAAGAGGATCAGGCCCGAGCAGCGAGAAGGGGTGTTTGGGAATGAGCGCGGCGAACGATAATGGCTTCAAACTTGCCTACTCTCCAGCCGAAGCGGCGCAGGCGACCGGCTTGGGTCAAACGACCATTTTCGCCTTGATGAAAAGCGGTCGCTTGAAGCGAGTTAAGATCGGCCGTGACGTGCCCCTGAGAATTTCCTCCACGCGGAGCTAGAGTCCGGCCCTTGAAAG
>NZ_JABAZW010000088.1 GCF_018608325.1 Brevundimonas sp.
GTATAAGAGACAGGAACTGGGTGATCTGGAGCACCGGCTGGCCGAGCTTCGGGTTCAGGAAAACACCGACGACCTGCAGATCGAGGCCCAGCGCGCCCGCCTGCGTCAACTCAGCGACCGCGAGGCGTCTCTGGTCGCCGACCTAGCCCGTGAGCGTGGAGCGCAGGGCCGTCTGCTTAGCGCCCTGCAGATGATGAGCCGCCGCCCGCCGCCGCCGCTGCTGGTCCCGGCGGACAAGGCCATCGACACGGTGCGCGCCTCCATCCTGCTGAAATCCATGACGCCGGAGCTGGAGCGGCGCGCCATCGCCTTGGGCGAGCAGCAGGCCGAGATCATGCGGGTGCGGCGTCTGGCCGTCCTGTCGTCCGAACGCCTGTTGACGACCGAGAGCGCCCAGGGCGACCGGCGCGGCGAGATCGAGGCCCTGACCACGCGCAAGTCCGCCCTGACCGCCGTTCTGGGCGCCGAGGCCCGCGCCGCCGAACGCGCCGCACGTGTTCTTGAGGCCCGCATTCGCGAACTGGGCGGTGCCGTGCCGACGACGGAGGCGCCAGAGCCGGAAACCGCGCGCCTGCCTGCCAACCGCAGCCGCCTCAGCAGTCCGATCAAGGGCGAGCCCAGCGAGACCTATGGGTCGAAAACCTCGGGCTGGCGCTGGCGCGCTGACCGCGCTGAGGTCACGGCTCCCGCCAATGCCAAAGTGGCCTATGCCGGGCCGCTGAACGGCTGGGGTCAGGTGGTCATTCTGGACCTCGGCCCCGGTTGGCGCGCCGTCATCGCCGGGCTGGAAAGTGTCGATGTGGCCCCGGACGCCCGTGTGGCTGATGGTCAGTCTCTGGGCCGTAGCGGACCCGACGGCGACATCTATTTCGAGCTTCGTCGCGACGAGCGCCCCATTGATCCGGCCCCCTGGCTGCGTTGATCGCCGTCAAACCGGCATGAGGCCCGCAATAGGGCTTTGAATTCTGCTCTGACGCTGATTTTATCCAGTGGACGCTGCGTCGCCATGATTTCATCGTGACTACGGGGCCTTACCTTATCGGGCGCCATCATGATCGGCCCCACCGAAAGAGACCGAATGCGTAAACTGCTCCTCGTCGGCTGCGCCGCACTGGTGCTCGGCGGATCTGCTGCTGCTGTGTCCAGCCAGACGCCTCGCAACGAAACCTTCCGCCTGCTGGAGCTGTTCGGCGACGTGGTGGGCATCGTCGAGCAGGTCTATGTCGTTCCGGTTGACAACAAGAAGCTGATCGAGGCCGCGCTCAGCGGCATGATGACGGCGCTGGACCCACACTCCAACTATCTGCCACCCGACAGCTATGGCGATCTGCGCGAACGCACCTCGGGCGAATATTCGGGCGTGGGCCTGACCATCACCTCCGAGGGCGGCATGGTGAAGGTCATCTCGCCGATGGACGACAGCCCCGCCGCCAAGGCCGGGGTTCAGGCAGGCGACGTCATCTCCTCCATCGAAGGCCAGAACGCCTCGGGCCTGACCGTCAGTCAGGTGTCGGAGAAACTGCGCGGCACGGTCGGCACCAGCATCAAGGTCACCTTCCTGCGTGACGGTGAGGAGCCGCGCGAGGTCGTCCTGACCCGCGAACTGATCAAGATCCAGTCGGTCACCGGCCGAGTCGAAGGCGACTTCGGCTATCTGCGCGTCTCGACCTTCAACGAGAATACGGGCCGCGAACTGTCCGAGGCCATCGCCAAGATCAAGACCGAGAAGCCGGGCGTAAAGGGTTATGTCCTTGACCTGCGCAACAACGGCGGCGGTCTGCTGAACGCCGCCATCGACGTGTCCGACGCCTTCCTGGAACGTGGCGAGATCGTCAGCCAGCGCGGGCGCAAGCCTGACCAGATCCAGCGTTATTCCGCCAAGCCCGGCGACCTGACCGGCGGCCTGCCTGTGGTGGTGCTGGTCAACTACGGCTCCGCCTCGGCGTCGGAAATCGTCGCGGGCGCGCTCAAGGATCACCAGCGCGCCGTCGTCGTCGGCCTGACCAGCTTCGGCAAGGGATCGGTCCAGACGGTGATCCCGCTGCGTCAGGGACAGGACGGCGCCCTGTCGATCACAACCGCGCGCTACTACACCCCGTCCGGCGCCTCGATCCAGAAGATCGGCATCGAGCCGGACCTTGAGGTCGCCCGTTCGGAAGCCGAGGCCCGCATCGTCTCGCGCTCCAGCTTCATCTATTCCGAGGCCGCCTACGCCACGGCGCTGGATTCCTCGATCGGGGCCGAGCGCAAGGGCGCCCACGTCCCGCACGAAGCGCCCGGCGACAAATTCCCCAAGGACAAGGACTATCAGCTGGAGCGTGCTCTGGATGTCCTGCGCGCGGGCGGCGACCTGTCGAAACTGTCGGCGCCCGCCGCAGGCATCGTCGTCTCCGAACCCGGTGCCAAGGCCAAACCGGAAGACACGCCTGCGTCGGACGACCCCCAACAGTAATAGGTTCGGCGCTGCGGCGCCCTGCTTGCATGACCGCTAACGAAGGGCTGGCTCTAAGCCGGCCCAACGGAGGCGATTGTCATGTCGATTTCGTCAGTTAGCAGTTTGCTGGGGGCTCAGCCGCTGGGCGGCCCATCGCCCTCTGCTGGGCAGAATAAGCCGACCTCTGCGCTTCAAAGCGATCTGCAGCAGATCCGCGAGAAGGGTCTGCGCGCCTGGGCGCATGACCAGAAGATGGAAAAGCTGAAGGAAAAACTGCGCGATCAGGTCCTGTCTGAGAAGAAGATCACCGAGGACGGTCTGGCGGCCATGCCCAGCGCCCAGCGTTCCGCCATTGAAGGCGACATCGAAAAGCTGATCGCGGAGAAGCTGGAAGAGGTTATGAAGGGCGAGGTCGAGAAGGCCGCCAAGGAGGGCAAGTCTCAGGCCGTCCTGCTCGACATCCTGGTCTGACAGACAGGGCGGCTGATCCGTTGTTCGGGCGTGCTGTAGGAGTTGAAAGATAAAGCGGCGTCGGATTCGACATTTCCGTTGTTTTCCTTCATAAGCCGCCGCTTCCGACGCAAGTGAACCTCGCGTCTCCACCAGCACGACCCCATTTCTGATGGACGAGGCTGGCGAGAACCCTCTGCCGACGTGATCGTCGCCAGAGGCCGTTGTCGTATGGAGCCGTTTCACCTGCGCCAAACGAGGTAGTGTATGTTCGAGGCTCTGAACGAGCGGCTGACAGGCGTATTCGACCGGATCACCGGTCGCGGCGCCCTGTCCGAAAAGGATGTCGCCGAGGCGATGCGCGAAGTGCGCGTGGCCCTGCTTGAGGCTGACGTCGCCCTGCCGGTCGTCAAGGACTTCATCTCCTTCGCCACCGAGCGCGCCACGGGCGAAGAAGTCATCCGTTCGGTCAAGCCTGCCGATCAGGTGGTCAAGATCGTCTATGACGGCCTGATCGAGATGCTGGGCGGCGAAGAGCCGGTCCCCCTCAACACCAACGCCAACCCGCCCGCCGTCGTGCTGATGGCCGGTCTGCAGGGTTCGGGTAAGACGACCACCTCCGCCAAGCTGGCGCTGCGTCTGACCAAGTTTGATCGCAAGAAGGTCATGATGGCCTCGCTGGACACGCGTCGTCCGGCCGCGATGGAGCAGCTGGCCACCCTGGGCAAGCAGATCGAGGTCGCCACCCTGCCTATCGTGGCGGGCGAGAGCGCGGTCCAGATCACCAAGCGCGCCCTGACCGCCGCCAAGCTTCAGGGCTTCGATGTCCTGATCCTCGACACCGCCGGCCGCATCACCCTGGACGAAGGGCTGATGAACGAGGTGGCCGAGGTCGCCGAGATCTCCAAGCCCGTCGAGACCCTGCTGGTCGCCGACAGCCTGACCGGTCAGGACGCCGTCCGCACCGCCAAGGCCTTCCATGAACGCCTGCCTCTGACGGGTCTGGTCCTGACCCGCGCCGACGGCGATGGCCGCGGCGGCGCCATGCTGTCGATGCGCGCCGTCACCGGCCTGCCGATCAAATATCTGGGTGCGGGCGAAAAGGTTGATGCGCTGGACGTCTTCGACGCTCGCCGCGTCGCAGGCCGCATTCTGGGCCAAGGCGATATTGTCGCCCTGGTTGAAAAGGCCGCGCAGGACCTGGATCAGGCCAAGGCCGAGAAGATGGCCCGCAAACTGGCCAAGGGTCAGTTCGATCTGGACGATCTGGCCGGTCAGCTTCAGCAGATGAAGCGGATGGGCGGTCTTCAGGGCATCATGGGCATGCTTCCGGGCGTGGCCAAGATGAAGAACCAGATGGCTGACAGCGGCATCGACGACCGCATGATCCTGCGTCAGGAAGCCATCATCTCCTCGATGACCAAGGCCGAGCGCAAGAAGCCGGACCTGCTGAACGCCTCGCGCAAGAAGCGCATCGCGGCGGGCGCAGGCGTCGATGTGCAGGACGTGAACCGGGTTCTGAAACAGCACCGCCAGATGGCCGACATGGTCAAGTCGATGGCGCGTGGCGGACCCAAGAAGATGCAGCAGATGGCGGCCATGCTTGGCGGTCTCGGCGGCGGTGGAATGGGCGGGCCGGACATGGCGCGTCTTAAGGCTCTGGGCGGCGGCAAGATGGCCGAACCCAGCGCTGACGAACTGAAAGCTGTGCAGGACCGTTTGGCGGGCCTGGGCGGCGGACAACTTCCGGGGGGGCTTCCGGGCCTGCCCGGTTTCCCCTCAAAGAAATAACGACCTTCTAGAAAGAGACTGAAAATGCTGAAGATTCGTCTGGCCCGCGGCGGCGCCAAGAAGCGCCCCTACTACCACATCGTCGTTGCTGACTCGCACGCCCCTCGCGACGGCAAGTTCATCGAGAAGGTTGGCAGCTACAACCCGATGCTGCCCAAGGACAGCGCCACGCCGCGCGTCGCCCTGAAGGTCGAGCGCATCGCTGAGTGGCTGGGCAAGGGCGCGCAGCCGACCGACCGCGTTGCTCGCTTCCTGTCGCAGGACGAGACCCTGAGCCAGAAGGTCAAGTGGACGCAGTCCAACAACCCGAACAAGGGCGCACCGGGCAAGAAGGCGCAAGAGCGCGCCGCTGAACGCGCCCAGCGCGAAGCCGACCGTCTGGAAGCCGAAGCGGCCGCCAAGATCGAAGCTGCCGAAGCTGCTGCCCGCGCCAAGGAAGAAGCTGAAGCCGCCAAGAACGCTCCGGCTCCGGCTGCTGAAGAAGCCCCTGCTGAAGAGGCTCCGGCCGCTGAAGCTCCGGCTGAAGAAACCACGGAAGCCTAAGGCTTTCGGCCAATCCGGCAGGGAAAGCAGCGTCCTCACGGGCGCTGCTTTTCTGTTATGGGGCGGGCTGCAGGAGAAGAGACGCCATGACCACAGACAGCAGACTCATTCTGGTCGGCCAGATCGGCGGCGGG
>NZ_JABAZW010000038.1:0-14177 GCF_018608325.1 Brevundimonas sp.
AAGAAACTAGTACTTATACTCAAAGAGTAGTATCTGCTCCAGCTGCAGCTTCTGCGTGGGGGCATCTGGCTGCTGCTCGGCCGCGCTCTCTTGGCGGCGGGCTTCCTGCTCCTCGGGCGACAGTGCGCCGCCAGCGGGTTGCGGCGAACGCTGTCCCTGCGGACGCGACTGCGACTGTTGCGGACGTGCGACATCGAAGCCCTGCGGGCGTTGGGGTCCGCCAGCGCCGGGACGGCGCTTGGTTTCGACCACCACCGTCTTGGATCGGCCATGACTGAAGCTCTGCTTCACGGTCCCGGTCGAAACCGATCCCGCGACGCGCGGCTTAAGGCTCAGCGGAGCGCGCGGCCCCGACTGGGACGGCGTGCCGCCCTGATTGCCTTGTCCGGCGCCTGGGCCCTGGTTGGTCTTGTCGTTTTCGTCGCTCATCCGGTCGCTTTACTAGGGGCGGAAAAGCCCGCCGTCGTCTCAATACCCATGAACGACCGTGAGCCCGTCTCCGCCCTTGGAGACAGGCCCTCGGCCGTCAAAATCCTCAGCTCGCCCCTATCGGGGTTGCTCCCGCCGATCCGTCCTCGCCACCGGGAACATCCCAGTGAGGGGGGCGAAGCGGCCGAAATCCGGCCAGTCGTTCGACCTCAATGGTCCACCGATCGGCCCTTCCGCCCGCAAGCAGGACGGCGTGTATCGCATTTTCCAGCCCAAGGGCCAAACTCAAATCGTCCGCCGTGAATGCGCCGCAGATCTTGGAGGTCTGATGGCGGGCCAATGCGAGGATTTTGCCACGCCCGTCGGCAGAGCCGTCGGCGGCTTCCAGCACCCAGGCGGCCTTGCCGGAGCGGATGCTCGCGGCGGACTTTTCAAAGCCCGATATAAGAACGCCTTCGCGCCGGGCAAGACCCAGCTGGTCGAGACAGCGCTTCACCAGCAGCCGTTCGACGACATCGACCAGATCGGCCGCAGCGGTCAGTTTGGTTTTGGCGGAGCGGGTGAAGCCGTTTTTCTTGACCGCCGCCTCGACGGAGGCGCGGCTGGCTTCGACCCACAGGCCGCGTCCGGGCAGTTTCCTGCCCAGATCGGGAAGCACCTGGCCATCAGGCCCGGCGACGAAACGGATCAGACGAGATTCATCCATGACCTCGTGTGAAACGAGGTCCCGGCGTTCTCTATCGATCGTTGCGTCGCGCAAGCTCATGTGTGGCCAGGTCTCCCATCACGCGTTCGACGGTTCGGAGGCGTCCTCTTCGAGGACCTCCGCGTCGTCGGCTGCGTTGTCTGCATCTTCAGCCGAAGCCTCGCCGAACACCTGGTCCGGGTCGTATTCGCCCTCGGCGTATTCGCCTTCTTCCTCGAACTCTTCCGGCTCAGGCTGCGGCAGTTCCGAAGCGTCGATCCAGCCAGCGGCGACACGCGCCTGCAGGATCAGCAGTTCAGCGTCTTCCTGAGCCAGGTTGAAGCTTTCCAGCACGCCCGGGACCTTCACCCGTTCGCCGTTCTTCACTTCATAGCCGCCGCGGATTTCGTCGGTGGCCAGATCAGCCAGATCCTCGACCGTCTTCACGCCGCCTTCGCCCAGGGCCACGGCGATGGCCAGGGTCACGCCTGGCACCTGAAGCACGCCGTCCTCGACGCCCAGCTCAACGCGCTTGGCGTCCTGCTCGGCGGTCTTGCGATCCAGGAAGTCGCGGGCGCGAGCCTGCAGCTCCTCGGCGGTTTCCTCGTCGAATCCTTCGATCTCGGCGACTTCGTAAGCGTCGACATAGGCCAGGTCTTCCACCGTGGCGAAGCCTTCGGTGACCAGCAGCTGGGCGATGACCTCGTCCACGTCCAGGGCTTCCTGGAACAGGCTGGTGCGCTCGCTGAACTCGCGCTGACGGCGCTCAGAATCCTGAGCCTCGGTGATGATATCGATCTGCCAGCCGGTCAGCTGCGACGCCAGGCGGACGTTCTGGCCGCGACGGCCGATGGCCAGCGACAGTTGCTCGTCCGGCACGACCACTTCCACGCGGCCGGCTTCTTCGTCCATCACGACCTTGGAGACTTCAGCCGGGGCCAGGGCGTTGACGATGAAGGTCGGCTCGTCCGGGTTCCACTGGATGATGTCGATCTTCTCGCCCTGCAGTTCGGCGACGACCGCCTGAACGCGCGAGCCGCGCATGCCGACGCAGGCGCCGACGGGGTCGATGGAGCTGTCGTTGGACAGGACGGCCATCTTGGCGCGCGAGCCGCTGTCACGGGCGGCGGCGCGGATCTCGATCACGCCGTCGTAAACTTCCGGCACTTCCTGCGCGAACAGCTTGGCCATGAAGCCCGGATGGGCGCGGGACAGCATGACCTGCGGGCCCTTGGCCTCAGGACGGACGTCATAGATGTAGGTGCGGATGCGGTCGCCGATGTTGAACACTTCGCGCGGGATGGACTGGTCGCGGCGCATGACGCCCTCGCCCCGGCCCAGGTCGACGATGGTGTTGCCGTATTCGACGCGCTTGACGGTGCCGTTGACGATTTCGCCGACGCGGTCCTTGAACTCTTCGTACTGGTTGGCGCGTTCCGCCTCGCGGACCTTACCGGTCACGACCTGGCGGGCCATCTGGGTCTGGACGCGGCCGAACTCGAACGGCGGCAGGTGTTCGATATATTCCTTGCCGACTTCGGCTTCCGGGTCGCGCTTGGAGGCGTCCGTCAGGCGCACCATGGCGCTGTCGTTGAACTCTTCCAGCTCGTCTTCCGGCATCCAGTCGTCGGCGACGATGGTGACGTGGCGGGTCAGCGACAGTTCGCCGGTCTTGTGGTCAATCTTGGCGCGGATGTCGTGGTGCGCGCCGTAACGCGACTTGGCGCCCTTCTGGATCGCTTCTTCAATCGCTTCGATGACGATTTCGCGGTCGATGTTCTTCTCGCGGGCCACGGCCTCGGCGATCTGCAGCAGTTCGAGGCGGTTGGCGGAAATACCGGTGACGGCCATCAGGCGTTGTCCTCAGAAGGGGTCGTGGTGTCGGTTTCGGTGTCGAGGGGCTCGCCTTCCGGCAGGCCGTCGTCTTCAGGTTCGCCACGCGCGGCGCGAATGGCGGCGCCCCGTTTCATCAGGGCGTCGGTCAGAACCAGTTTGGCGTCGCTGATCCAGTCGAACGGGATCAGGGCGGTGTCTTCCTCGCCGTCCAGGTCGATCAGGACGTTGTCGTCTTCAAACCCGGCCAACACGCCCTTGAACCGCTTGCGGCCCTCGATCATGCGGTCGGTCTCCAGACGCGCTTCTTCGCCTTCGAACAGTTCAAAGTCGAGGGGACGGGTCAGCGGGCGGTCGATGCCGGGCGAAGACACTTCCAGCAGATATTCGCCGGCGATGGGATCAGAGGCGTCGAACACCTCGGACACGGCGCGGCTCAGCTTGGCGCATTGTTCGACGGAAATGTCGTGGTCCGTCGGGCGCTCGGCCATGATCTGCAGGCGCTGGCGCTTGGAGCCGGACATCAGGCGGATGCGCACGACATCAAGGCCGAGCGACTCCGCGATGGGGTCGATCAGCTCAAGCAGTTGGCGGTCCTGGGCGGTTTTTGCGCGCAAGCGTCGAATATCCAAAACAAAAGCGGCGGTCCGTCCGGGCCGCCGCTTGGAACGACGCCGTTGGACGCCGGTCTAACGATGTGAGGGGCCATATAGGCTAACCGAAAGGGGTTGTCAGCCCCCTGCGGTCAAACGGGCCGTCAGCGCGGGCCCAGATAGTCGCGTTTGCCGATCTCAACGCCCGCTGCCCGCAGCAGGGCGTAGGTCGTGGTGACGTGGAAAAAGAAGTTCGGCAGGGCGAAACCGGTCAGATAGTCGGCGCCTCGGAATTCCTGCTGGCCGCCGGGGAATTTCAGCACCACCTCGCGCCCCTCCCCCTCATCGAAGGCGTCGCGCGGCACGCTTTCGATATAGGCGATGGACAGGGCGATGGTGGCCTTCAGCTCCGCAAACGACGCCTCAGTGTCATCCGTCTTGGGCCAATCCTGGCCGACCAGACGCGCGACGCAGGCCCGCGCCGAAAAGGCCGCCGTCCGCACCTGGGCCGGGAACGGGTTCATGTCCGGCGCCAGCCGCGCCTCCATCAAGGCGGCCCCATCGAACCCTTGCGCAATCGCCTTGTCGAGCAGAGCCGACAGGTTGTTCAACGCGCGCACAAAGACGGGCGCGGAGGCGTCGTAGATCGAAAAAGCCATGGAGGTCAGGTCCGGTTGGAACGGCGCCTTAGCTGCTAATCGACGCGCCGGAATTCAAGGAAGACCGGCGTGGTGTCGCCCAGCTTCTTTTCCTCATAGCGGGTGACGACGTGATCCGCGGGCGGGACGAACCAGTCCTGATCTGCTGGGCCGATCCGTTCCAGCCCCGGCGTCCGCTCCAGCCGCTCCAGCGACCATTCGGCATAGTCCAGCCAGTCGGTGACGAAGCGCAGGGTCCCGCCCTTCTTCAGGATGCGGGCGAAGGCCTGGGCCGTCTCGTCCTGCAACAGGCGGCGCTTGTTGTGACGCGCCTTGTGCCAGGGATCGGGGAACAGGATCAGCACCCGATCCACTGAGGCGTCCGGCAGGGCGTCCACCACGTCGCGCGCATCATCGGCGTGGATGCGGACATTCTTCAGATCGCCTTCCTCGACGTGGCGCAGGGCCGAGGCCACGCCGTTCAGGAAGGGTTCGCAGCCGATGACCAGGGCGTCAGGCCGCGTCGCCGCCTGGGCCGCCATATGCTCCCCGCCGCCGAAACCGATCTCCAGCCAGACCTCGGTCGCCTCGGGCATCATCGCCTTGGGGTCCAGCGGTCCGGCCTTTGGGTCCGGTACGGCGATGGCGGGCAGCAGGGTGTCCATCAGGGCCGCCTGACGCGGCTTGATCGGGCGGGCCTTGATGCGGCCGAACGACCGCAGCGGGCGGTCCAGGTGCGGGTTTTCGTCTTCGGGGGGCAGATCGGCGCTCATGCGCCTGCCGTTAGCGGTCGCGAGGCGAGGCGTCCAGCGCAGGACGCCTCAACCGATCCGCTCGCGCTCAGCGGAATGCCAGCGCCAGGCCGACTGGATGATGTCCGTCAGATCGCGCGTCGGCCGCCAGCCCAGCACCGCGCGCGCCTTGGCGTTGTCGGCGACCAGCACCGGGGCGTCCCCTGCCCGACGCGCCACAGTCTCCACCTCGAACGGCAGGTTGGTGGTGCGGCGGATGGTGTCGATCAGTTCTTTGACCGTGGTGCCGGTCCCGGTGCCCAGATTGAAGACGGACGTCTCGCCGCCCTCCAGCAGGTATTTCAGCGCCCGCACATGGGCGTCGGCCAAGTCCATCACGTGGATGTAGTCGCGCACCGCCGTGCCGTCGCGGGTGTCATAGTCATCGCCGAACAGTTTGAAACCTGACCGCTGGCCCAGCGCCGTCTGCAGCGCCAACGGAATGGCATGAGTTTCGGGGTGATGCCGCTCGCCGATCCGCCCCTGTTCATCCGCGCCCGCCGCATTGAAATAGCGCAGGCAGACCGAACGGAAACCGGCATAGGTCGAATAGTCGGCCAGCGCCTGCTCAACCATCAGCTTGGACCGGCCATAGGGGTTCAGCGGCCCCTGGGGATGCGTCTCATCCATCGGCAGACGGACCGGATCGCCATAGGTGGCGCAGGTCGAGGAAAAGACCATGCAGCCGATCCCGCCGCGCCGTGCGGCCTCGATCAGGGTGATCGCGCCCGCGACATTGTTCTCATAGAACCGGCCCGGCTCCTTCACCGACTCCCCGACCTCGATCAGGGCGGCGAAATGCAGGACGGCGACCGGCCTGTGCTTGGCGATCACCTCGCCCAGACGGGCACCATCGCGGATGTCCCCCTGCTCCAGAACGCCCCACTGCACGAAAGCCGCATGGCCGTTCGTCAGGTTGTCATAGACGAGCGGCGTGAACCCCGCCTCATGCAGGGCCAGACAGACGTGCGATCCGACATAGCCTGCGCCGCCAGCAACCAGGACCGTTCGGGACATGATGCGCCTTCATCAGCTCAGTCGAAGATAATCGATTTTCAATCCTACGGCCTTGGCGGTCGCCTGAAGCTGCAGATAGGCGCTGAGTATATGATAAAATGAACTCGCTGGCGCCGGCTCGTCGATAAAGGCGCCGTTTTCCAGCAACTTGTCGCGCCACAGGCCATCCGGGGTCAGGTAGCCCCACAAGGCGCGTTGAGCGGCGGCGGCGTCATCCAGAAACGCCGTCCGTTCTCCGTCATCGCTAAGCTCCGCCAGGATCAGAGACGCCTTCATCCATTCGGTCTGAGGCCACAGGCGCGCCCGCGTATTTCTGATGGAGCCGTCGTCATTCAGAGTGTCAACTGCCACCTGCCTCTGCACGGCGACGCCACGTCGCCCAAAAGCGTAAAGCCGACGCGCGGCGGCCAAGGCCGTCTCGTCGCCGCGCGCTCTTCCATATCGCGCCAACAGCCAGGCCCATTCAAACTGATGTCCAGGCTCGACCACTCGACCGTCTTCACCCGCTGCTGGCGTCCAATCCGCATCGAAAAATTCACGCAGGAAACCGCCCTCGGCGTCGATGAATTTTTCCAACGTCAAGGCCACGACACGATCGGCCAGCTGCGCCCAACCTTCGTCTTCGCCTGCAGATTCCCATGCCAGACAGGCCTCGAGAAGATGCATGTGGGCGTTCGACTGATAGGGATGGTCGCCCTTTTCGATTAGCCCGCCCCTCTCCGGCGCCTGGTTCAGCAGGGCTTGTCGAACCGCCAAGGCCGCCTTCTCATGGTCTCCCTCCACGCCCGCCCCTAAGGCCGACGCGCGGGCCAGCATCAGGAAAGCCTGATCATAGACCATGGCCGTTTCATCCAGAGGCCGCCCGTCTTCGTCCAACAAGGTCCGCATCAGGCCATCGTCGCGCAGATAGTCGGTTTCAAGCCGTTCAAGGGCCCGCTGCACCATCGTCAACCAGGGCCCGCGCCAGCCATTGCGTCCCGCCTCTGCATAGACGTGGATCTGCCGCGCCTGGACCCGCGCACGCCGCTGCGCGGTTACATGACGACCGTCCTGCGACAGCAGTTCAGCAAAACCGCCGTCCTGCGCCTGACCTGCCGTCCCCCACAGCGGCAAGGCTCGCATACGGAGCCAATCTGCGAAGCGTCGCCCCCCATCCGCCAAATTCTCCGACTTAGTCGCCGCAAAATCCAGATGTTGAGGCGAGGCGGTCTTCAGACGTTCGACCACCTTTTTGACGTCCTGACTTCGGTTCATGTCACAGACCAGGACGGCGTCATGTTCGACGATGATGGCCAGGTTACGCACGCCGATGGCCGCAACCATCACCCCTTCGGGCGCTCTCGCCATGCAATTTTCAGCATCTTCAAAAATAAAGGCGCCGAGATCGCCTTCGCCCGTCGCCGACACCGCATCCCACGCCCCTAAGTCAGACCAGGCGAAATCCACAGCCAGCACCGAGGCATGCCGGGTCTTCTCCATGACGGCATAGTCGATGGAGATTTTGGGCGCGGCGGAAAAAGCGGGGGAAAGTGTAGCCAGATCACCGGCCTCAACAGGCGGCAAGGCAGCCAAGACTGCTGCGGCGACGGCAGGCGCTTCATGCCTGAGCTCATTCAACAGTGTTGCGGCCGAAACGATGAAGTTGCCGCTGTTCCACAGATAGCCGTCAGCAATATAGCGTTCAGCGGTATGAGCGTCTGGCTTCTCGATAAAAGCCTTTACGGCGGACAGCCCCTGCCCTTGCGGCGCAATATAGCCATAGGCGGATGATGGTGTATCCGGCCTGACGCCCAGAGTAACGATCTGGCCTGCTCTGGCCGCATCCGCCGCCTTCAGCACGGCGTCGCGAAACGCCTGATGGTCAGGAATATGATGATCTGAGGCGACAAAGACATTGATGCCTGCAGCATCTATACGCGCGGTCCAGGCCGCTGCAGCAGCCATTGCGGCGGCGGAATCCCGCGCTTCTGGCTCTAACAGAACCTGCGCCTCAATCCGCAGTTCCGCCAATTGACTGAGGATCGCGTCCCGATGCGCAACGCCGCCAACGACAATCAACCGCCCCCCGTCGCTCGACAGCGGCGCGACACGTAGCGCCGTCTCCTGAAACAGAGAGCGATTGCCGGACAGCGGAATAAACTGTTTCGGCCTGGATGGTCGCGACGCTGGCCACAACCGCGTCCCCGCCCCACCGCACATGATTACCGGATAGATCCCCATAGCCCCAGATTACACACCGGCCACGCTCATAAAACCTTGAAACGATGACACTTCGTTATTTCAATCGATCATTGTTACAAGAAAGCCGCGCAAGCGCGCCTCTCATTTAACGCTCATTATCGCCGCTCAAAGGACGGCGGCAACAGGCCTTTAGTCATCCTTTCACGCCCCTGCGCGTTCCGGTTTTCGATGAACGGGACTTCATCGGAGCGCCGGAATATGGTCAGGCTCGCGTCATGCTGACGCCCGACCAACGGATGAGGGTGGCGGCCTCGACAACCGTCCCGAACGGGAGACTGAAGACATGAACCACCGCGCCGCCCCTACGGCCATCGCCGCCCCGACCTCGCTTGCCCGGCGCCACATGCTGCTGGGCGCAGGGCTGGTGGCGGGCTTCGCCACGCTTGGCGTCTTCGGCACGCCAGCAGAGGCTCAGGCCGCCCTGTCGGCGGAAGACCGCGCCGTGGTCCAGCAGGCCCAGACCTATCTGCAGGGCCTGACCTCGGCTCAAGGCGCTTTCGTCGAGACCGGGCCCAACAATGTCCGCCGCGAAGGCCGCTTCTACCTGCAGCGTCCGGGCAAGATGCGGTTCGAGTACACCAATCCCGCCGGGCTTCTGGTCGTGTCGGACGGCTATAACGTCAAACGCTATGACCCCCGGCTGGAGAATTTCCAGCAGGTGCCGCTGGGCCGCACCCCCCTGTCGGTCTTTCTGGCCCGCAACGTCCGTCTGGATCAGGGCGTCCGCATCGACGACGTGACGCGCATGGCGGGCGGCGGTTTTTCGATCACCGCGCGCGATTCCGCCCGTCCGAACGACGGTCAGGTGGTGCTGAGCTTTGCCGGAACCCCGCTGCGCCTGACCGAATGGACCATCACCGATCCGCAAGGCGCGCGCACGCGGACACAGCTGACGGCCCTGCAACCCGCGTCAGGCCTGGCTGCCAGCCTGTTCCAACTGCGTGATCCGACCCGCCGCCCTGGCCGGAACTGATGTCGAACCCGATCGGAAACTTCACCGATCACAGTTATCAGTCCGTTACCGGATAATCACACCCAAACAGTAATTATGACAGTTTGACCTTTTCGTTTTGTCGTGACATCTAGAACACAGGACGACGGCGGTCGTCCTACCGCCACGGATGTCATCCCCCTCCCGGCGGCGAGAGAGACGAAACTTTCAGAGCCCGGCCCGTAGCGGCCGGGCCTTTTTTATGCCGCCAAACTTGAGCGGGGCCTGCTACAGCGGGCCCATGACCCTTCGCCTCGCCACCTGGAACATCAACTCCGTCCGCCTGCGCATCGATCAGGTCGCCCGTTTCGTTCAGGAGCGCGCGCCCGATGTCCTGATGCTGCAGGAGATCAAATGCACCACAGACCAGTTTCCGCGCGCCGCCTTTGAGGAAATGGGCCTGCCGCACCTGCGGGTTCTGGGCCAGAAGGGCTGGCATGGCGTGGCCATCGCCAGCCGCCTGCCGATCGAGGACAGCGAGACCTTCCAGGTCTGCAAGCTGGGCCACGCCCGCTGCGTCTCGGCCAGCGTCGCCGGGATCGACATCCAGAACTTCTACATCCCCGCTGGCGGCGACATCCCCGACCGGGCGCTGAACCCCAAGTTCGATCACAAGATGGACTTCTACGAACAGCTGACCGGCATCGTGGCCCGTCAGGACAAGTCGCGGCCGCTGGTGATGGCCGGCGATTTCAACATCGCCCCGGGCGAAGGCGATGTGTTCAACCACCGCTACATGTCCAAGATCGTCAGCCACACCCCCATCGAGGTCGAGACCCTGAACCGGCTTCAGGCCACGGGCGGTTTCGCTGATGTGCTGCGCGACCGTTTCCCCGAGCCGCAGAAACTGGCCAGTTGGTGGAGCTACCGCGCCGCCGACTTCCGCAAGTCCAACCGAGGCCTGCGTCTGGACCACATCTGGACCTCGCCCGGCCTGACCCCCGCCGTGGTCAAGAACACCGCCCGCATCCACGACGACGTGCGCGAATGGGACCGTCCCAGCGACCACGCTCCGGTCACGGTCGACCTGGACATCTAAGCCCTCAATAGACGGCGACAGGGCGCAGCGACGTGGGCGCAGGACGGCGCCCCGACCGCTCCACCCTGTCCGCTGCGCGGACCAGACGCTCGACCACCTGATCCAGTTCCGCTTCCGGCAGGGTGTAGGGCAGGCGCAGTCGACGTTCGAAGGCGCCGTCGATGCCGAAGCGGGGGCCAGAGGCCAGTCTCAGCCCCTCTTCCGCCGCCTGCTGGGTCAAGGCAGAACTGATCGGCGCAGGCAGGCGCGCCCACAGCGACAGGCCGCCCGCTGGACGGGGGCAAACCCAGTCGGGCAGACGCTCGGCCAGACGTGCGCGCAGGTGATCCCGTCTGGCCCGCAGCAGGGGCCGCCGTACCGCAAGCCCCGAACCGCCGTCGTTCAGCAGTTCGACGGCGGCCAGTTGCTCCAGGATCGGCACGCCCAGATCGAAACTGGCCCGGCTTTGAGCCAGACGCTGGATCACCGCCCGGTCCGCCCGGATCCAGCCGATCCGCAACCCACCCCAGACGCTCTTGGACATCGAACCCAGCCGCACCATGCGCGGCGCATCCACCGCAGAAGCCGTCAGGGCCGGCGGACCGCTGAGCGTCAGTTCCACCAGCGTCTCGTCCAGCACCAGCAGGTTCTCTGATCCCTTCATCGCCGCCAGCAGGCGCAGGCGGTCCGCCGCCCGCATCATCCGCCCGGTCGGATTATTATGGTCCAGCACCAGATAGGCCATTGGCGCGGCATGGCTGCGGCAGGCGCAGGCCAGACCCTCGACGTCCCAGCCCTCCTCGCCGTCCTCATCCGGCAGGGCGACCGGGATAGCCCGCGCGCCCGCCGCCAGAATCGCATCTATGGCCTGCGGATAGGTGGGATGGTCGAACACCACCGCATCCCCGGGCCGCACCGTCAGCCGCAACAGATGCACCAGTCCATTGTGCGCCCCATGCGTGATCAGGATCTGCCCCGCCGAGGTCGGCAGGCCTCGCCGTCGATAGCCTGCCGCCACCGCCTCGCGCAGTTCCTCCAGCCCCGCCGTCTCATAGCCATGCCCCGGCAGATTGGCGGGCAGCCGCTCCAGCGCCCGCGCATAGGCCGCATGGATGTTGGGATCAGCCGGCAGGACCGCCGCCGTCAGGTCGATGACATCGGCGCCCTCGCCCTGCGCATCCGCAGGCGGGCGTGTCAGGCCGGGGTTGCGGCTGGGCGGCAAACTGGTGCGGGCGGCGGCCCCTTGCCCCCCGGTCAGAAACCCGTCATCCCGCAGTCCGCCATAGGCGGCTGACACGGTCGTACGGCTGAGCCCCAGCGTCTGCGCCAGCTCCCGCTCTCCGGGCAGGCGCGCGTCCAGCGGCAGCCGCCCGTCCAGGATCAGCAGCCGCACCGCACCGGCCAGCTGGCGATAGGCCGCCCCCGCCCCCGGCCTGCGCCATTCGCCCAGATGGCGGATCAGGGTGCTGGAACGGATGGTACGCGGCGTCATCAGGCCAGAATGCCACAACTGGCCCTTTTTCTGGAAGCCAGTTTGGCGCAAATCGGCGAAATGACCCGTCGCCTGCTCCAGCTTTTCCTCGGCCTTGGCCTCTACGGCCTGTCCATCGCCATGATCGTCCGCGCCGGTCTGGGGCTGGACCCATGGGATGTGCTGACCCAGGGCATATTCGAGCGGTTCGCCGGTCGTGCCGGGATCAGCTTCGGCATGGTGGTCAATCTGATCGGTCTGGCGGTGCTGCTGCTGTGGCTGCCGCTGCGCCAGAAGCCGGGGATAGGCACGGTGGCCAATGTTCTGGTTATCGGCACAGTGGCCAACTTCGGTCTGGACTGGATCCCCGCCGACCTGGCCCTACCCTTGCGCGCAGGCCTGCTGATCGGGGGGATTGTCCTGAACGGTGTGGCGACCGGCGCATATGTGGGCGCAGGCCTTGGCCCCGGCCCGCGCGACGGACTGATGACCGGCATCGTGGCCCGCACCGGCTGGCCAGTGAAATGGGTCAGGACCGCAATCGAGATCACCGTCGTCGCCGTCGGCTGGCTGCTGGGCGGATCGGTTGGCCTCGGCACCATCCTGTACGCCGTCGCCATCGGCCCGCTGGTCCACGTCTTCCTGCCGATGTTCACGATCAGGAAGAAGGGCTAGAGGCCGCTCGACATTCCGTCGGCTGGAAATCTTAGATCGTCATTCCGGGGCTGAGCAAAGCGAAGAACCCGGAACCCAGGGCTGCAGCGCCGTTGTTGGACGTATTCGGCGCAGGGTTGCGAGCCTCCTGGGTTCCGGGTTCGTCCTACGGCCGCCCCGGAATGACGGCGCATGGCTGAATGTCGATTAGCCCTGAGGGCCGCGAGCCCGCTTACGGCTGTAGACGGTATCCGCCTGCGTCGGTCAGCAGCAGACGCGCTTGCCCCGGCTCCGGCTCGATCTTCTGGCGCAGACGATAGATGTGGGTTTCCAGCGTGTGGGTCGTGACCCCGGCGTTATAGCCCCAGACTTCCGTCAGCAGCTCTTCGCGCGACACCGGCTTGGCCCCGGCGCGATAGAGGTATTTCAGGATGTTGGTTTCCTTCTCGGTCAACCGCACCTTCTTGCCCTTGGCGTCCGTCAGCATCTTGGACGCGGGGCGGAACTCGTATGGGCCGATGGTGAAGACGGCGTCCTCGGACTGTTCGTGGCTGCGCAGATGGGCGCGGATGCGCGCCAGCAGCACGGCGAACCGGAAGGGCTTGGTCACATAGTCATTGGCGCCCGCATCCAGCCCCAGAATGGCGTCAGCGTCCGCCGCCTGGGCCGTCAGCATGATGACCGGGGTCGAGACCCCGTCCTTGCGCAGCAGGCGGCAGGCCTCGCGCCCGTCCATGTCGGGCAGATCGACGTCCAGCAGGATCAGGTCGGCCCGAACCTCGCGCCCCATCCGCACACCGTCCGTCGCGGTCGCGGCCTGAAGCGTGCGGAACTCTTCGTGCAGGTTCAGCTGCTCGGCCAAGGCCTCGCGCAGGTCGTCGTCGTCGTCGATGATCAGGATGGTCTTGGGCGTGGGCATGGGTCAGACAATGGCGAGGCTTTGGCCCCGCGCCAAGGCTTGGGGGTGCGAATTCAACTCAAGTAACCGCTTAGAGCCTGTTTAAGGCCGATTTCGTTCCCCGAATAATGCGGTTCCGACGCGCACATGGGTGGCGCCGCGGCCGATCGCCGCCTCAAAGTCCCCGCTCATGCCCATCGACAGAACCGACAGACCATTGTGCGACGCGATGGATTTCAGCAGGTCGAAGTGCGGCGCGGGATCTTCGTCCGCAGGCGGAATACACATCAGCCCCTCGACATTCAGCCCATAGGTCTGCCGCGCGGCGTGGATCAGGGCGTCCGCTGCATCCGGCAGGACGCCTGCCTTCTGGGCCTCGGCGCCGGTGTTGACCTGAACCAGAACGCGGGGCGCGCGGCCCTGTTTCGCCGCTGCATCGGCCAGAGCCCGCGCCAGTTTTTCACGGTCCAGCGTCTCGATGACATCAAACAGGACGACCGCATCCTCAGCCTTGTTGGTCTGAAGCGGTCCGATCAGGCGCAGCTCCAGCCCTTGAAGCGCCGGCAGCCGGTCGGTCCAGCGGCCTTGCGCCTCTTGCACCCGGTTTTCCCCGAACACCCGCTGGCCGGTGGCCAGAATGGCGTCGATAGCCTCGGGCTGCTGCGTCTTCGACACGGCGGTCAGGGTGACGGACGCCGGGTCGCGTCCTGCGGCATGACAGGCCGCATCAATTCGGCTGCGGACAGCGGCGACCCGTTCAGCGATGGACGCGGGGGATGAAGCGGGAGAAGAAGGGGTCATGATCCTGCCGGCCGGTTACAGCGATGACGCACGTGCGCTCTGGGATGCGGCGACCGCTCTAAACCGCGCCGCCGCCGCTGTCAGATCCTGCGACCACCAGCACGCGGCCTGTCATCT
>NZ_JABAZW010000038.1:14187-33323 GCF_018608325.1 Brevundimonas sp.
GGAGACGGCGGCGCGTCTGCCGTCCGGCTCCGCCGTCATCTACCGGGCCTTTGGCGCAGAAGACGCGGTCCAGACGGGCCTGCGCCTGCGTCAGGCGACCGCTGAAGCGGGGGTTAGACTGCTGATCGGGCGCGACGCTGATCTGGCCGCAGCGGTAAAGGCTGACGGCCTGCACCTGCCAGAGCGTGAGGCGGATCGGGCGGCGAACATCCGCGCCGAACATCCCAGCTGGCTGCTGACCGCCGCCTGGCACGGCGCAGGCTCACCTCTGACGGACAATCTGGACGCCCTGATCCTGTCGCCGGTCTTTCCGGCAGGCGGCGCCTCTGCGGCTAAACCCGCGCTGGGCGTGGCGGCGTTTCAGGACAGGGTCAGGTCCGTCGCCGCGCCCGTCTATGCGCTGGGCGGCGTCAGTCCGCTGAATGCGGGGCAATTGCTGGGATCGGGCGCCTGCGGGCTGGCAGGCGTGGATGCGGTCCAGTCAGCGTTTCGCTGAAACCAGAACCGATCAGAACTTGAAGATGGTCTCCAGCCGGACGCGCGGCTGCGCACGGCTGTTGGTTTCCTGAGCGCGGGCCGGGTCAGATTCCGGCGATCCGACGGCGGCGGCGGCGCCGACGCGCAGGCGGTCGTTCAGGCGGTAATAGGCGCCCGCTTCGACATCGCCCCAGTCGGTTTCACGACCGACGGGCTGATTCAGGTTGAAGTCCAGGCTCCAGCGGCCGTTCTCATTCAGGCGCAGGCCACGGCGCGGGGCCGGGGTGTTGGGCTGTCCCGCCTGGGCGTCGGCCAGGGAAACACTGGGCGCACGGGTTTGCGATTGGGCGAGCACAGGCGTCGACACGGCGAGAACCGCCGTCGCAAACCCTGCTGCTATGATGCCGCCGAAACGCATTCCAGATCCTCAATGACCCCGCAAACCCGCGAGGCCGCACGCTTAACCGCCCCTTTACATGGGGACAGATGCGGCGATTAGACACCCGGGGTCCGGTCGGTCAACGCAGTCAGGCCTGCATATTTCCGATTCTTTTCATTGTTGCGCTGCGATGTGGCTCAAGCGTCACGGGAATTGGCCCAAAACGAGCCGATGTTCGTTCAATGGATCAGCGAACTGGCCAAACAGAGGCCCCTGCCCGCGACTTCGCCTTGTCATCGCCCCTTTTGACCGTGTTATAGAACCCTGCTGCGGTGCGGATCATGCAAAAGCCGTGCGCGTGCGGGCCGAGGGGCCCCCACGGTTCAGAGTTTACGGAGACTTCCTTGATGAGCCTCAACAAGGCCCTGGTTCGCGGCGTCGCCATCGCCCTGGTCTCGGGCGTCGCCCTTGCGGGCTGCTCCAGCATTCCATTCGTCGGCGGCAAGAAGAACGCGCCCAAGGCGAATGTGCAGCAGGGCATCGGCGTCAACGGCTATCTGTGGCGCGCCTCGCTCGACACCCTCAGCTTCATGCCGTTGATCACCGCTGACCCCTGGGGCGGCGTGATCAATTATGACTGGTACTCCAGCCCGCAGGCCCCGAACGAGCGGTTCAAGGCCACGGTCTTCATCCTGGACACCCGCCTTCGCGCCGATGCGCTGACGGTCACGGTGACCAAGGAAGTAAAGGGTGCGGACGGCCAGTGGACCACCGCCCCCGTCGCGGCCCAGACCGAATCCGATCTGGTCAACACCATCCTGACCAAGGCTCGCCAGCTTAACCTCGCCAACGCCGGCTAAGTCAGGCGCTCTTGTATGCTGGCGCCGACGCCTTCGGGCGGCTTGAGCGCCAGCCACTATTCTTCTTGGGGCGCGACCGCCCTTCGGGCTAGTTGAGCGCGAGGGCGCGTTAGCGTCCTCGCTGCTTTTCAGGATCCCCGTGGCCCGTTACGAACCCAAGACCGCCGAACCCCGCCAGCAAGCCCGCTGGTCGGACGCCAACGCCTTCGTGACGAAGGACACCGGCCGTTCGAAGTATTATGTTCTTGAAATGTTCCCCTACCCGTCCGGGAACATCCACATGGGTCACGCGCGCAACTATGTGATGGGCGACGTGGTCGCCCGCTCCAAGCGCGCCCAAGGGTTCGATGTTCTGCACCCGATGGGCTGGGACGCCTTCGGCATGCCGGCCGAAAACGCGGCCATGGAGCGCGGCATCCATCCCAAGGGCTGGACCTACGACAATATCGCCTCGATGCGGGATCAGCTGAAGCTGCTGGGCCTGTCGCTGGACTGGTCGCGTGAGTTCGCCACCTGCGACCCGGAATACTACGGCAAGCAGCAGGCCTGGTTCCTGGAGCTGTATCGGCGCGGTCTGGTCTATCGCAAGGACGGGGTCGTCAACTGGGACCCGGTCGACAATACGGTCCTGGCCAATGAACAGGTGATCGACGGGCGCGGCTGGCGTTCCGGCGCCCTGATCGAGAAGCGCAAGCTGAACCAGTGGTTCCTGCGCATCACCGACTATGCCGACGACCTGATCGACGGCCTGAAGGATCTGGACCGCTGGCCCGACAAGGTCCGCCTGATGCAGGAAAACTGGATCGGCCGATCCAAGGGTCTGCAGATGACCTGGAAATGGGCCGGTGACGCCCCTGCCGCATCGCCGGAAGGTCTGGAGATCTACACCACCCGCCCCGACACCCTGTTCGGCGCCTCCTTCATGGGCATCGCGCCCGACCACCCCATCGCCAAGGCTCTGGCCGAGGCCAACCCCGACGTCGCCGCCTTCGTCGCCGAATGCCGCAAGGGCGGCACCTCGCAAGCTGACATCGATCAGGCCGAGAAGATCGGCTGGGACACGGGCCTGAAGGCCGTCCACCCCTTCACCGGCGCCGAGGTTCCGGTCTGGATCGCCAACTTCATCCTGTCGGAATACGGCACGGGCGCCATCTTCGCCTGCCCTGCCCACGACCAGCGCGACCTGGACTTCGCCCGCAAATACGGCCTGCCGGTCACGACCGTGGTCCGCCCCGAAGGCGCTGGCGATGACTTCGCCGTCGGCGACGAGGCCTATACCGGCCCCGGCTCCATCTTCAATTCCGACTTCCTGAACGGTCTGGACATCGAAGCCGCCAAGGCCGAGTCCATCGGCCGCATCGAGGCCGCCGGAACCGGCAAGGGCGCGACCATCTATCGCCTGCGCGACTGGGGCGTTTCGCGCCAGCGTTACTGGGGCTGCCCCATCCCGATCATCCACTGCCCGTCCTGCGGGCCGGTGTCGGTGCCCGCCGAACAGCTGCCGGTCGTCCTGCCTGACGATGTCACCTTCGACGTGCCGGGCAACCCGCTGGACCGCCACGCGACGTGGAAACACGTCAAATGCCCGACGTGCGGCGCCGATGCGACGCGTGAGACGGACACCTTGGACACCTTCGTGGACTCCAGCTGGTATTTCGCCCGCTTCACCGATCCCAAGGCCGAGGCCCCGATCGACAAGGCCGCCGCCGACCGCTGGCTGCCGGTGGATCAGTATATCGGCGGCGTCGAACACGCGGTGCTGCACCTGCTCTACGCCCGCTTCATCACCCGCGCCCTGACGGATGCGGGCTTGATGAGCGTCAAGGAGCCGTTCGCGGGCCTGTTCACCCAGGGCATGGTCGTCCACGAGACCTATTTCGAAGGCCATGACGAGGTCGGCAAACCCCGCTGGGTCGAGCCGACCGACGTGCGGATCGAAACCATCGACGGCAAGCGGGTCGCCACCCGCCTGTCGAACGGCGCGGCCCTGACCATCGGCGACATCGAAAAGATGTCCAAGTCCAAGAAGAACGTCGTCGCGCCGCAGGAAATCCTGACCTCGCACGGCGCGGACGCCGGTCGTCTGTTCGTCCTGTCCGACAGCCCGCCCGAACGCGACATCCAGTGGACGCCGGGCGGCATTGAGGGCGCCAGCCGCTTTGTCCAGCGCACCTGGACCCTGTTCGACACCTATGACGCCGCCATCGAAGGCGATGAAAAGGCCAATGCCGAACTGATCCGTGAGACGCACAAGGCCATCAAGGCCGTGTCCGAGGGCGTCGAAGGCTTCCGCTTCAACTCCGCCATCGCCAAGCTGTATGCCTTCGTCGCCACTGTCCGCGACAACGCCAAGGCGGGCGGCGCGGCCAAGCGTCAGGCCCTGTCGGCCCTGGCCCGCCTGATCGCCCCCTTCACCCCGCACCTGGCCGAAGAAGCCTGGACGCGCCTTCACGCTGATATCGGGGGTGAGGACGGGATGGTTCTGGACGCACCGTGGCCTGTGTGGGACGCTGCGCTTGCAGCCGACGACGAGGTGGTCCTGCCCATCCAGATCAACGGCAAGCGCCGCGCGGAAATCCGCGTTGCGCGCGGCATGGAGCCCGCCGATGTCGAGGCCATTGTTCTGGCCGACGAGACCGTGCTGGCGCGTCTGGAGGGTCTGAGCGTGAAGAAGATCGTCGTGGTCAAGGACCGTATCGTCAATCTGGTGGCCGGCTGATGCGCGTCGTGGCGGTCTTTGCGGTTCTTACAGCCCTGGCCGTCTCGGCCTGCGGCTTCACGCCCATGTACGCCGAACCGGCGACGGGATCGGCCATGCGCCGCATCGCCGTCACCACTCAGGACGACCGTCTGGGCTACCGGCTGCGTGAGCAGCTGGAAGACGCCCTGGCCTGGGACCGCAGCGCCACGCCGCTGTACCGCCTGACCGCCACCGTCCAGCAGAGCCGCCGCTCTCTGGGCCGCCGCATCGACGACACCGCCACCCGTTATGAGCTGACGGTCAAGGCCACCTGGACCCTGATCCCGGCGGCGGGTGGAACGCCCCTCAGTGGCACGGAAACCGTCACCACGACCTACGCCAGCGATGACCAGCCCTATGCCGCCATCGCCGCCCAGCAGGACGGTGAGGAACGCGCGGCGTCCGAACTGGCCCGCCTGATCCGTCTGGACGTCATGCAGGCGCTTTCAGGCCAGTGAGCCGACTGTAATGATCCTCGCCAAACGCCCGGAAATCGAACGTTTCCTGAAGGCGCCGGACGCCGGTATCCGCGCAGCGGTGATCCACGGCAAGGACCGTTCGGGCGTCGCCGAACGGGCTGAAACCCTGTGCAAGACCGTCACGCCGGACCTGAACGACCCGTTCAACGTCACCGTCCTGACCGACAGCGACATCGATGGCGACGAAACCAAGCTGGAAGAAGCCCTGACGGCCATGTCCCTGATGGGCGGGCGTCGTCTGGTCCGTATCCGCCTGTCAACGATCAAGCCCGGCGTGGACAAGGCCGTCGCCGCCGCGCTCAAGATCCATGCGGCAGGCGGCTATAATCCCGACGCCATGATGGTGGTCGAGGCCGATCAGCTGGGTCGCGAATCCGCCCTGCGAAAGACCGCCGAAAAGGAAAACGGCGCGGTCGGCATCGTCTGCTACGAGGATGAAACCGGCGATGTGGCCCGCATGACGCGCGAGGCCCTGGCGGTGGACAAAGTCGGGCTGAATGCCGACGCCCTGGATCGTTTTGTCGCCCGCCTGCCCCGCGAACGCGGCCTGATGCGTCAGGAAATCGAGCGTCTGGCCCTGTTCATCGGCCCTGGATCAGGCCGCACCATCGGCCCGGAAGAGCTGGAACAGCATCTGGGCGTCGAACCTGACGCCTCCCTGTCCGATGCGGCGCTGCAGGCATTCGGCGGTCGGCCCGGCCCGGCCCAATCCGGCCTGCGACGCGCCTTTGCGGAGGGGGAATCCTCGGTTCTGGCCGTGCGTTCCGCGGCCATGCACTTGGGCCGCCTTCGCCGGATCAACATCCTGCAGGCCAATGGGGCCAGTTCGAAAGAGGCCGCAAAGGCCGCGGGCGTCTTCTGGAAACAGGAGGCGGAAATGCTGCGTCAGGCCCGCTCATGGCGGCTGGAGGCGCTGGACGAGGTGCTGGACAGCATCAACACCGCAGACGTCGCCACCAAGACGACCGGAATGCCGGATCAGCTGATCGCGGAACGTCTTTTGCTGGAAATCGCAGGCCGCGCGCGACGTCTGGGCCTGTAAAAGTCCCCATCCGCACTGCGAATGGGGACGACAAATCTTAGCCCCGCTTCGACGCCTTGCGGAATGCAGGCTTGGCCATGGCGACATTGCGCGCCGAGACGGTTTTTTCTTCAGCCTTGGCGCTCGGCTGGCCTGAGAATCCATGGCCAGCCTTGGCCTTCTTGGCGGCCAGGGCCTGTTTCAGCTTTTCGGCGGGGGTGAGCGTCGTTTCTTCAGTCATACGCTCACCCTAGCACGTGAAACCCCTCAGCCCCGCATCAATCGGCGGCACAGATCGTCCAACTGCTCCAGCGAGCCGTAACGAATGGTCAGTTCGCCCTTGCCGCTGCGGTCATTCAGTTCGACCTTCAGGCCCAGGGCGTCGGCCAGATCCTGCTGAAGGGCCACGACATCCGCCGAACCCTCCCCTGCCCGCGCCACAGCCTTGGCCTTGACCGGCTTGGGACCTTCGGTCGCACGACGCGCCAGAGCTTCGGTTTCCCGAACGCTCAGTCCGTCGACAAAGGCGATATCGGCCAGTTGGCTGGGGTCTGGCGTATTGATCAGCGCCCGCGCGTGACCCGCCGACAGCTTGCCCTCACGGACATAGAACAACACCCGCTCCGGCAGCTGCAGCAGGCGCATCATATTAGCGACATGGCTGCGGCTCTTGCCGACAACCCCCGCCACAGCGTCCTGGGTCCGCCCGAAACGGTCCATCAGAACGCGGTAAGCCTCGGCTTCTTCCAGCGGATTCAGATCGGCGCGCTGAACGTTTTCAACAATGGCGACCTCGAACACCTCAACGTCGTCCATCTCGTGAACAACGATCGGCACCTCGGTCAGACGCGCCGCCTGTGACGCGCGCCAGCGGCGCTCACCGGCGATAATCTGCCAGACGCCGTCTTCGCCCGGCTGGGTCCGCACCAGAATGGGCTGAAGCACGCCCTTGTCACGGATCGAGGCCGTCAACTCCTCAAGATCTTCCTGCCGGAAGGTCTTGCGCGGCTGATCCGGGTTCGGCTTGAGGCTCTCGATCGGCACGCGCTGCACGCCCGCCGGGACCGGGGCGTCAGGCGCGACCGGCGCCTCTGCATTCTCGCCCATCAATGCCGACAGGCCGCGGCCCAGACCTCTGTGTCGTTCAGCCAAGATACTGTTTCCGTTTCTTCTTCTAAAACTCAGGCGGCCAGCTTCAGGCGCTGGCGTTCGCGCTTCACGACTTCCTTGGCCAGACGCAGATAGGCCTGACTGCCCGCGCATTTCAGATCATAGATCAGCGCAGGCTTGCCGAAGGACGGCGCCTCGGCGACGCGGACGTTGCGGGGGATGACACTCTCATAGACCTTGTCGCCGAAATGGGCGCGCACATCATTGGCCACCTGTCCCGACAGGGCGCTGCGACGATCATACATGGTCAGAACCAGGCCCTGGATTTCCAGCGCCGGATTCAGGCTGTGCTTGACCATGTCGATGGTCCGCATCAACTGGCTAAGGCCTTCCAGCGCGAAGAACTCGCACTGCAGCGGCACCAGAACCGCATCTGACGCCGCCATGGCGTTCAGGGTCAGCAGGTTCAACGACGGTGGGCAGTCGATCAGCACATAGTCATACGCGGTAGGGCCGTCATCATGCGCGCGCAGGGCGTCACGCAGGCGATAAGACCGGCGATCCGCCTGACTCAATTCGATCTCGACGCCCGACATGTCGGCGTCCGCCGGAACGATCCAGAGGCCGGGAACCGTCGTCTGAACGGCGGCATCCTCGATGGAACGCTGGTCCACAACCACGTCATAGATGGTGACCCGTCGTGTTTCACGTGGAACACCCAGACCGGTGGAGGCATTCCCCTGCGGGTCCATGTCCACGATCAGAACGCGCTCGCCAATGGCGGCAAGGGCGGTTCCCAGGTTGATGGCGGTCGTCGTCTTGCCGACTCCCCCCTTCTGATTTGACACGGCGAGAACTCGGGCAGGCTTTTTAGCGGGCACGTCGAAGGCTCCGGACTGTCACGATACGGCCTCGCGCATCGCTCTGCGACTGGGCCAGTTCAGCTTGGAAATGCCAGGATTTCCGGGCTTCGATCAACTCAGATTCCGCCTTCTCCCCCTTCAGAAACAGACCTTGTGCACCCCTTTCGAAGTAGGGCTGTGCATAACCCAGCAGCTTATCCATAGGCGCCACAGCCCGCGCTGTAACGATGTCACACCGCACCTTCTGCTCCTCGGCGCGCCCGTTAAGAACTGTCGCCGGGAGCGACAGCGCGTTAACGATCTCCTGCAGGAAGCGGCAGCGTTTCCCCAGACTGTCGATCAGCCAGACATGCGCCCCTTCCCTGCCCTTCAGCAGGATCGTCAGCACGACGCCCGGAAAGCCGACCCCTGCACCCAGATCAGCCCAGGTCAGGGCGTCGGGCGCACGGGTCAGCAACTGGGCGCTGTCCCAGGCATGGCGGTTCCAGAAGTCCGGCAGGCTGTCAGGACCAACCAGATTCATCACTTCGTTGGCTTCCGCCAGACGGATGCGAAACACTTCCAGATCCGCCATCTGCTCCGGCGTCGCATTGGTCTTTTGCTGGAAGATGGCCTTCTCAGTCTCCAGGCTCATGCCGCCACCGTCGTACGCGGCGCACGTTTCACGTGGGACAACAAAGCCGTTAGGGCACCCGGCGTCATGCCCTCGATCCGTCCGGCCTGTCCGAGCGTGCGCGGGCGAATGCGGATCAGCTTGTCCTTCACCTCGTTCGACAGACCGCCAATCGCGCCATAGTCTAGGTCGGCGGGAAGGAGCAACTCCTCCTCCGTGCGCAAGGCCTCCGCGTCCGTCGCCTGACGGTCCAGATAGTTGGCGTAGCCCGCGTCGATCTCGACCTGCTCCCTCACCTCTGCGCTCCAGTCAGCGGTGTCCGGGCAGGCCATGATGAAGTTATCCAACGTCACATCGGGGAAGGCCAGAAGCTCACGCATCGAGCGACGACGACCATCGGCATTCACCGGAATGCCCAGCGCATTCGCCTCCTTGGGCGTGAACAGGGTTTCACGTGAAACAGAACTGGCCTTGGAAAGTTCGGCCGCCTTGGCCTCAAACCGCAGACGGCGCGCCTCCGACACTATGCCCAATGAGATGGCCAGACCGGTCAACCGTTGGTCCGCATTGTCTGCCCGCAGGCTCAGACGGTATTCGGCGCGACTGGTGAACATGCGATACGGCTCGGTCACACCGCGCGTCACCAGGTCGTCGATCATCACGCCGATATAGGCCTGGTCCCGCCCGAAGACGACCGGCTCCAAGCCCGAGGCCGAACGCGCCGCATTCAGGCCCGCCATCAGTCCCTGAGCCGCCGCCTCTTCATATCCGGTCGTGCCGTTGATCTGGCCTGCCAGATAGAGGCCAGCACGCTTCTTCACTTCCAGCGTCGGGCTAAGTTCGCGCGGATCAACGTAGTCGTATTCGATGGCGTAGCCGTAGCGGAACACCTCAACGGCCTCCAGACCCGGAATAGTCCGCAGGAAGGCCAGTTGCGTCGCCTCGCTGACCGAGGTCGAAATCCCGTTGGGATAGACAGTCGGATCATCCAGCCCCTCCGGTTCCAGGAAGATCTGGTGGCTGGTTTTGTCCGCGAACCGGACCACCTTGTCCTCGATCGAAGGGCAGTAGCGGGGGCCGATCCCTGAGACCTTTCCGCCATATACCGCGCTCTCGTCCAGGTTCTCGGCAATAATCCGGTGCGTCTCGGCCGTCGTGTGGGTCACGCCACAGGCGATCTGCGGCACCGTGATCTGGTCCGTTAGGAAGGAGAAGGCCGAAGGGGATGCATCCGCATCCTGCATCTCCAGACGGTCCCAGGCGATGGTGCGGCCGTCCAGACGCGCAGGCGTGCCGGTCTTCAGCCGCCCCATCATCAGATCTGCCGCATGCAGATCAGCGGCCAGTCCGGTGGACGGCGCCTCGCCATGACGGCCCGCAGGGATGCGCTCATCCCCCCGATGGATCACCCCGTTCAGGAAGGTGCCGGTTGTCAGGACAACGGCGGAGGCATGGACCGTCTCCCCTGCCCCGGTCCTAACCCCGATCACGCGGTCGCCATTCAGGATCAGGCTCTCTGCCGTGTCTGCCATCAGGGTCAGGTTCGGCGTCTGGGCCAGTTCGGCCTGCATGGCTTCACGGTACAGACGACGGTCAATCTGACTGCGCGGGCCGCGCACAGCGGCGCCCTTGGAACGGTTCAGCAGACGGAACTGGATGCCCGACACATCAGCCAGACGCCCCATGATCCCGTCCATGGCGTCGATCTCACGAACCAGATGCCCCTTGCCCAGACCGCCGATGGCCGGGTTGCACGACATCTCGCCGATGGTCTCCAGCTTCTGGGTCAGCAGGATGGTGCGCGCACCCGCGCGAGCAGAGGCCGCAGCGGCCTCACAGCCGGCGTGACCGCCGCCGATGACCACAACGTCACAGGTGATTTCGATTGGGGAGTTCATCTGCGCCACATAGTGCAATTGGGCGCTTTTCGCCAGCAGTCGAGACGGCCTCAGTTCAGCGAACATGGGTCATACCGACTGTTTCACGTGAAACAGCGGTATGGCTAAATCACTTTCCAATGCAGAAGGTTGAGAAGACCTGGCCCAGAATATCCTCAACCCCGATAGCGCCCGTCACACGCGACAGGGCACCCGCTGCACGACGCAGATCATCGCCCGCCATTTCCGGCGCCAGGTAAAGAGCCGCCAGCGCTGCCTCTACCCCTGAAAGCGCCTCCGTCAGACGCAGTCGGTGGCGTTCGCGCGTTATGGCCGGGAAGTCCGCCCCTGACAGATCACGGGCCAATCGGGCGGCGATCCAGTCGTGCAGATCGGACAGGCCCTGCCCGCTCTGGGTGCTGACCGACAGGCTGTCGAAGCCCTCAGTCACTGTCAAAGCACCGAGGTCCGCCTTGTTGGCGACGACCAGATCGCCGGGCTGGACATAGTCGGCGGCCACGCCTTGCGGGTCACCCGGCGCCCGAACCCACAGACGCAGGTCCGCCTGTTCGGCACGCAAACGCGCACGGCGCACGCCCTCGGCCTCAACCAGATCGTCGCTGTCGCGCAGACCGGCCGTGTCGGACAAGGTCACAGCATAGCCGCCGATGACCAGATCTGCGTCCAGCACATCCCGTGTCGTGCCGGCGATAGGGGTGACGATGGCCGCTTCACGCGCGACCAGGGCGTTGAACAGGGATGACTTGCCTGCGTTGGTTTCGCCGATCAGGACGATGCGATAGCCGTCTCTAACCCGCTCCCCTCGCCGTCCGGTATCCACGGCGCGGCGCAGATCATCGGCCAAGCGGGTCAGGACGGGACCGGCGGTTCGGGCCAGATTGTCGGGAACTTCCTCATCCGGGAAGTCGATCTCGGCCTCGACCAGAGCCAGGGCGTGCAGCAGATCGCGGCGGAAACCGGCGTAGGTTTCGCTGAGCCTGCCGTCCAACTGCCCCAAGGCCTGCTTGGCCTGAGCCGCTGTTTCTGCGTCGATCAGGTCGGCGACAGCCTCAGCCTGAGCCAGGTCCATGCGCCCGTTCTGGAAGGCGCGGCGGGTGAACTCGCCGGGTTCGGCCGGACGAACACCCCGAGCGATCAGGGCATGGCTGGCCGCCTCGATCACGGCGCGCCCACCATGCAGATGCAGTTCCGCCGAGTCCTCGCCGGTGTAGGAATGGGGGCCGACGAAGCGCAGGACCAGAGCCTGATCGATGTGCTGCCCCGCATGGGTCAGGTCACGCACCGAGGCCATTCTGGGTTTCACGTGCAACGCGCCCAGCCCCGTCAGTGTCGCCTCGACCTGCGGGCCGGACAGGCGGATGACGGCGATCGCCCCGCGGCCGGGAGGCGTCGCGAGGGCGAAGATGGTGTCGTTTGTCATGATCTGGATCTCTCCTCTCCCTGCACTGGAGAGGTGGTGCGGCGCCTTAGCAGCGCCGTGACAGCAGAGGTCCGAATGCCGGAAAACCTCTCTGTCGGTTCACGGTCCCCCTCCCCATCCGCGATGGGGAGGAGACGCCGCGTCGTCATTTTACGGCGGCTTCCATCAGGCGACGGAACTGGTCCTGAGCCTGAAGGCCAAAGCTGGTCCAGGTCTTCATCAGTTCTTCCGGCTGCATGGCCGCGACATTGGCCTTCATCCGTTCCTGCATTTCCGCGACCATCGCCTCGTTCAACGGGGTCACATCGGGCAGGCCGAGAAAGGCGCGCGCCTCGGCGGGGGTGCAATCGATCTCGACCTGGACCTTCATCAGAACCGCTCCTGTTTCACGTGAAACGCCCGAAGGCGATCAGGTGTTCATCGACTGGAAGAAGTCCGCGTTGTTCTTGGACTGGCGCAGCTTGTCGAGCAGGAACTCGATCGCGTCCTGCGGACCCATCGGGTTGAGGATGCGGCGCAGGACATAGGTCTTGGCCAACTGGTCCTTCGGCGTGATGAGGTCTTCCTTGCGGGTGCCGGACTTGAGCACGTCGATGGCGGGGAAGATACGCTTGTCGGCGACCTTGCGGTCTAGCACGATTTCCGAGTTACCGGTGCCCTTGAACTCTTCAAAGATCACCTCGTCCATGCGGCTGCCGGTGTCGATCAGGGCCGTGGCGATGATGGTCAGCGAACCGCCCTGCTCCACATTACGCGCGGCGCCGAAGAAGCGCTTGGGACGTTGCAGGGCGTTGGCGTCGACACCACCGGTCAGCACCTTGCCCGACGACGGGACGGTGGCGTTGTAGGCGCGGCCCAGACGGGTGATGGAGTCCAGCAGGATCACAACGTCCTTCTTGTGCTCGACCAGACGCTTGGCCTTTTCAATCACCATTTCGGCGACGGCGACGTGGCGGGTGGCGGGCTCGTCGAAGGTGGAGGCGACGACCTCGCCCTTCACGGTACGCTGCATGTCGGTGACTTCTTCCGGGCGTTCGTCGATCAGCAGGACGATCAGGAAGACTTCGGGGTGATTGCGTTCGATCGACTTGGCGATGTTCTGCAGCATCACCGTCTTACCCACGCGCGGCGGGGCGACGATCAGACAGCGCTGGCCCTTGCCCAGCGGCGCGACGATGTCGATGACGCGGCCCGAACGGTCCTTCAGGGTCGGGTCCTGGATTTCCATGTGCAGCCGCTCCTCGGGATAGAGGGGCGTCAGGTTGTCGAACAGGACCTTGGTCTTGACCAGCTCCGGGTCTTCCAGATTGATCGTGTCGACCTTCAACAGGGCGAAGTAACGTTCGCCCTCACGCGGGCCGCGCACGGCGCCGTGGACGGTGTCGCCCGAGCGCAGGCCGAAGCGGCGGATCTGCGACGGCGAGACATAGATGTCGTCCGGGCCGGGCAGATAGTTGGCGTCGGGGCTGCGCAGGAAGCCGAAGCCGTCCGGCAGGATCTCCAGAACCCCGTCGGCGATGATCTCGACTTCTTCGTCGGCCAGCGCCTTCAGGATGGCGAACAGTAGGTCCTGCTTGCGCAGATTTGAGGCGTTCTCGACTTCCAGCTGTTCGGCGAAGGCGACCAGATCCGCCGGCGTCTTCTCGTTCAGTTCCGCCAGAGTGATGCGGCCGTTCGGCACGACGGGATCGCCGTCTTCTTCATCCTCGACCGTGGTGTCCACGCCGGAATCGGCGCCCGCCGCTTCGCCAGCTTCATGCTCGGCGCCGTGGTGCTGAGGCTCCAGGGCTTCGGTCTCGGGGGTGTCGTTGTCGCTGGCGTCGGTCATGATGCAGGCTCGCGGTCACACGCACGGAGATCGTGCGGCGTCAGGTCTTCTGGGAATGTCTGGCCGTAGGGCCGAAGGGAGGTGCGGCGGGTTCCCGCAGGTCAAACCGGCAGGCGTCGCAAAAAGAGAGGGACCGCCGACAGGGCCGAACGGTTCACCGCCAGCGGAACCACAGGCGCGGTGTCAGGTCAAGTAAGGACTCTGACGTCTCCCTACAAAGGCTCCAAGCCATTTTCCAACTAATGCGCTTGCTGTTTATCGTAAGCCGAACGCCACGCCTCAAGAACATTAGGGTCTACAAGTCGATCTAGCGCCGTCGTCGTAAAAACCGAGTTGGCAGTCGTTTCTTCATCAAACGCATAGACCATGAAATACCCGTCGGCATTCTCGTCCAATGCGTCCAACGCCGGATTCGCTCCACACAAAAAACCCGTGTGTTGAATTCGAATTCGGTGCTTCACATCAGGGCCCTTAATCTGCAGCACCGGCGCCAGAACCGCTCTGCGCCCACGCGAACCTCTGCCGAGCGCGACAGTTCCTTTGGATTCCACCCGTGCGATGAAGATCGTCGCCGCCGAGCTCCAATCGCTGATCTGGCTATCCAGAATCCGTTGTTTCCATTCCGCATCGATTTGTGCGGTCGTCATCCAGGGTGGCGGCGGAGGCGGCGGGGTGCAGGCAAAAACCTCATATGCGGCGGTCAAAACGAAGAGGGCCGATAAGCTGCCGAACACCATCTGCAATGATTTGCGCAAATCAGACCCTCCTCGTTTTCACAGCAACGTCTTAACGCAGGGTCCACTCCGTCGTCACTGACAGGACCATGATGATGGCCAGAACGAAGGGGATCTCGTTCGTCATACGCCAGAACTTGCCGGAGTATTTCGACGTGCCCGCCGCGATCTTCTTGCGCTGGGCGGCCAGGAACCCGTGCCAACCGAACAGCAGGAAGACCCCGACCAGCTTGGTGATCATCCACGGCTCATGGGCGAACGACCAGTCGGCGCCCTGCCCGCTTCTGAGCCAGAACAGCCAGGCGCCGAAGATGAAGGCCAGGATCATGGCCGGGTTGACGATGATGCGCAGAAGCCGCGTCTGCCAGGTGCGCAGCAGGGCCTGCATCTCGCTTTTCAGCGGTTCGGGCTTGCCGTTCTGTTCGGCGTCATAGGCATAGAGACGCGGCAGGAACAGCAGCCCCGCCATCCAGGCGACGACCGCCAGAATGTGCAGGCCCCGGACCAGATCATAGGTGTTCACGCCGCATTGCTCCCCTGACAGCTTGCGCCCTGACGCGGGCAGGACTTCCAGCCCGCCTTGCAGCCCGCGCCCTGCGGTTCGACGCCGGTATGGCCCAGCGCCTGCTGCGCCGCATCCGCCAGCGCCGCGATGAAGGCGGGACGCACGCCAACCGCTGGCGCGCGCAGATAAGGACTGGCCCCTTTTTCATGGGCCAGTTCCGCATATTCGATATCCAGCTCGACCAGGGTCTCGATATGCTCGGAGACAAAGGCGGTCGGGACCACCACCACCCCCAGACCGTCGCAGCCCGCCGCCTCGATGGCCTCGGGCGTCGAGGGGCCAAGCCATTTCATCGGCCCGACGCGGCTCTGGTAACAGATGGCGTGGTCGATCGGCCCGCGCCGCGCCTCGACAGCAGCGACCACGGCGGCGACCGTCGTCTCGACCTGTTCCTGATAGGGATCGCCCTTGCTGGTCACCAGCTTCTCAGGGATGCCGTGCGCCGAGAACAGCACCCGCACGGGAGCATCGCCCGCCGCATCCAGTTTTTCGCAGACGCCATCGGCCTGAGCCTCGATCCAGCCCGGCGCGTCGGGATAGCAGCAGACGGCGCGGCTGACGCCGGAGCCTGCATAAACGGCGTTCCATGCCTTGAGCGAGGACTGGGTCGTCGTGGTCGAATACTGCGGATAGAGGGGCAGAAGGACCACTTCGTCCGGCCCATAGACCGCGACATCGGCCGCCGTCTCCTCGGTCAGAGGATGCCAGTAGCGCATGGCGATAAAGACGCGGACCTCGTCGTCCGACAGACGGTCGTTCAGCACCGCCTCGAGCGCCTGGGCCTGCCGCTGGGTTTCAGGCAAGAGAGGCGAGCCGCCACCCATCAGGCGATAATTGGCCTGAGCCGCCGCCTCTCGACGGCTGGAGATCAGACGGGCCAGAGGCATGCGTGCGAACCCCGGCAGGCCGATGATGGCCGGGTCATTGAACAGGTTGAACAGGAAGGGTTTGACTGAAGGCTGATCGTCCGGCCCGCCCAGATTGAACAGGACGACGGCGATGCGCCGCCCCTTCAGCCCGCCTGCATCTCTGTCCGCTCCGCTCATTGCGCGCCGATCCGTTTCAGAACCTGTTCGACATGGCTGATCGGCACGTCCGGCAGGATGCCGTGGCCCAGGTTGAAGACCCACGGCCCCTGCCCCCAGGCTTCCAGCAGCTGATCGACGCGGCGGTCCAGCATGTCGCCGCCCGCGCGCAGCAGCAGCGGGTCCAGAGCGCCCTGGATCGGCTTAATCTGCTGCACCCGTTTGCCGACCTCCAGAGGACAGGCGGTGTCCAGCGCGACGGCGTCCACCTCGACCTGTTCCGCATATCGCTCTGCAAGCGCCGCAGAGCCGCGTGGGAAGCCGATCAGGGGCACGGTGACCCCCAGCTCCCGCGTGCGCTTCACAAGCGCCTGGTGAGGCTTCAGGACCAGACGTTCGAACAGATCATCGGGGAGCCCTTCGGCCCAGCTCTCGAAGATCTTGAGCACCTGAGCGCCCGCGTCGGCCTGCATCTTCAGATAACGGGCGCTAGCCTCGACCAGAACCTCCAGCGTCTCATCGACCCGTTTCGGATCGGCATAGGCATAGGTGCGGGCCTGGGCGCGTTCACCCTTGCCGATCGTGCGGTGCTCACCGTCCAGCATATAGGTCGCCACCGTCCAGGGCGCTCCGGCGAAACCGATCAGCGCGCGCTCAGGCTCCAGCGCCGCCCGCACGATGGACAGGGTCTGGCCCACCGCGGACAGATGCTCGCCCGCAGAGGCCGCCAGTTCGGCCATTCGTCCCGGAGGCGGCATTTCGCCCAGTCTGGGCCCCTCGCCGGCCTCGAACCAGACGTCCTGCCCCAAGGCGCGGGGGATCAGCAGAATGTCGGCGAAGACGATGGCCGCATCGAAACCGAAACGCCGCATGGGCTGAAGCGTAGCCTCGGCCGCCATCTCGGGGTTCAGACAGAAGGCGATGAAGTCGGGCGCCTCTGCACGCAGGCGACGATACTCAGGCAGGTAACGTCCCGCCTGGCGCATGAACCAGACCGGCGGACGGTCCAACGTCTCTCCCCGGAGAGCCCGGATCATCAGGGGCGTCTGGTCGTGTGTCTGGGTCTGATCGGTCATGCCTGGACGATTAAGGTCACAGCCCCCTGCTCTCAATCCCTAATCAAAATAAGAATTAAAAGATTCGTAGAGGTAGGTAGGGCCGTGGAAACCCGGGGAAGACTCACAAGTCACCCACGGAACAAAAGCGGATATCCACGAGCTGAAAATACTTAACGGGGATGCAGACCGATGCTATCCCGGGGGTGGATAATCCTTAACAAGGTCTTAATTCTCCAGGCTTTGCGGGACGCCAGCCTGTGAACGCGGTTAAGGGGCGTTAACCTCTCATTAGTTTTTCCACAATCGAGGGGAAACTGGATATCCGCCTTGGGATGAATGAGGCGCCAGCGGACGATACCGCCCACCATCATCCACGCTCGCCGCCTGATGGATCAGCGGCTATGGAGAACGGCGCCCCGGCTGAACCGGTTCGCCCCCACCCTTTCCACAGGGACCGGCCACAGGACCGGACTGTTTTGAATGAGCCCTTCAAGACCCCATCGTCTGGCGACCTATTTCCACGTCCATCTGGTGTCGGACTCGACCGGCGAGACGCTGAACGCCATGGCCAAGGCGGTGACGGCCCGTTTCGACGGCGTGATCCCCATCGAACACATCTATGCGCTGGTCCGCTCCGAGAAGCAGATGGACCGGGTGCTGGAGGAAGTGGCTTCGGCGCCGGGCGTGGTTCTGCATACTCTGGTGGACCGCGACCTGCGCGAACAGCTGGAGGAAGGCTGCCGTCGGCTGGACATGCCGCAGATCGGGGCGCTGGACCCGCTGGTCGGGGCCATGTCGCGCTATCTGGGGGCGGCCCTGTCGTCGCGCGTCGGCGCCCAGCACACGCTGGACCATGACTATTTCAACCGCATCTCGGCCCTGGATTTCGCCATGGCCTATGACGACGGCCAGGGCACGCTGGAGCAGCTGGAAGGCGCAGACGTCGTGCTGTGCGGGGTCAGCCGGACGTCCAAGACCCCGACCTGCATCTATCTGGCCCACCGCGGCATCCGCGCCGCCAATGTGCCGCTGGTGCCGGGACAGGAGGACGGCGAACGCCTGACCCAGTTGAAGAAGCCGCTGGTCATCGGCCTGACGGTGTCGCCGGACCGGCTGATCCAGATCCGACGCAACCGCATCGACAATCTGAACGCCAACCAGACCTCGTCCTATACGGATCAGGACGCGGTGCGTGAGGAAACGATCAAGGCGCGTCGCGCCTTCGAACGACGCGGCTGGCCCACCATCGACGTGACCCGCCGCTCGGTCGAGGAGACGGCGGCGGCCATCACCAATCTGCTCAGCGAGCATCGCAACCACAGGATCGGGACTACCTGGTGAGTAAGGAAAAACTGGTGCTGGCGTCCAAGAGCGCCGCACGCCGCGCCATGCTGGAAAACGCCGGGGTGGCGTTCGAGGTCCGGGTTGCGGGCGTCGACGAGGATGCGATCAAGGCCCAATCGGGCGATCTGGATGCGGCGGCGATGGCGGTGCGGCTGGCTGAGGCCAAGGCCCTGGCCGTGTCGCGTGACGATGAGGCGGCCTGGGTGCTGGGCTCGGACCAGACCCTGGCGTTTGACGGCGGCCTGATCTCCAAGGCGCCGACGCTGGATGCGGCGCGCGAGCGGCTGAAATCCATGCGGGGCAAGACCCATCACCTGCATTCCGGCGCGGCCCTGGCGGTCAAGGGACAGGTGGTCTGGTCCGGCGTCGATACTGTGCAGATGCGGATGCGGGATTTCTCGGACGCCTTCCTCGACGCCTATCTGGCGGCGGAGGGTGAGGTGCTGCTGAGCTGCGTCGGCTCCTATCGTCTGGAAGGGCTGGGTTCGCAGCTGTTCGAGGCGGTGGACGGCGACTATTTCACCGTTCTGGGCCTGCCCCTGTGGCCGGTGCTGGCCGAACTGCGCCGTGCAGGAGTGCTGGCGGCATGAGCAGGCAGATCATTACGGGCGCGGCCCTGTTGGGCGGCATCGCCGGACAGCCGGTCGCCCATTCCCTCAGCCCCATCATCCACAACGCCTGGCTGGCGGCGGGCGGCATCGACGGCGCTGGCAGCTTCACCC
>NZ_JABAZW010000106.1:0-3190 GCF_018608325.1 Brevundimonas sp.
GATCAGGCCCCAGTTAGCCCCGCCTGCGCCCGCCACATCCACAGCGGCGGCGCCCATGTCCATCAGGCGACGCGCGGTGCGGCCCGACAGACCAGCGCCGGTTTCCTTGACCACCACCGGCACCTCCAGCTTCAGGATCAGGGCTTCCAGCGCCGCGCCGACACCCCACCAGTCACGGTCGCCCTCGGGCTGACAGGCTTCCTGCAAGGGGTTCAGATGAACGATCAGGGCGTCCGCGCCGATCATCTCGACCGCGCGCCGCGCCTCATCGACGCCAAAGCCACGCGTCAGTTGCGCCGCGCCGATGTTGGACAGGATAAAGGTGTCCGGCGCCCGGTTGCGCATGGCCATGTCCAGACCGCCGGTCGCCGCGTCCTCAATTGCCGTGCGCTGAGAGCCGACGGCCAGGGCGATGCCCAGATGCTGGGCCGCTTCGGCCAGGCGGGCGTTGATGCCTTCGGCCCTTGACGGTCCGCCCGTCATTGAACTGATCAGCAAGGGCGCCTTCAGCCGTCGGCCGAGAAAGTCCGCGCCCAGGTCGATCTTGTCGTGATCCAGATCAGGCAAAGCCTCATGGACGAAGCGGATCGTGTCGAAGCCCGCGTCGCGCGCATGACGCCCACGACCAGACAACACCACGTCGAGATGCTGGTCCTTGCGGCCGGATGACGGAAAGCCAGTCATCCAGGCCGATTAGACGTCGATCATGGCTCCCGTGCGGCGGGCGAGTTTTCACGCGGTGTGCTGACGGGTTGGCGCTCCAGCGTCAGGGCGTAGGCCCCTGTCTGGTTGGGGCCGTAGGCGCGGGCGCGGATGACGTACCAACCATCGCTGGGCGCGGTCCAGTCCAGCCGCGCATGCATGTCGGACAGGCCGTCGTCATCATGGGCGATGCTGGAGAAGCTGTCGCCGTCCTCGCCCAGGTCGATGTAGGAATCAAAGGCGTTGGACACCATGGTGATCCGCAGCTTGTCGTCCTTCTTCGCCTGGAAGCGATAGGCGTCGTAATAGGCGCCCTCGTCCGACAGTTCATCCTTGTCCGTCAGGGTGCCGCGCGCCGTAGCCCCGATCAGCAGGCTGCCGGGCTTGGGCTCTGGCCCGCGGTCCGACAATTCCAGCGAGTACAAACCCTTGCTGTCCGACGAATAGGAGGTGGCCCGCACGATATACTGGCCATCCGCCGGCAGGGTGTAGATCAGACGTGCGTCCGTCCCCTCGCCCAGCCCGTCGTCATCGCTGACGTCGGCGCTGAACTCTCCGTCCGCCGAACCGATCTCCAGATAGGCGTCGAAATCCCCGGAGCGCAGGACGGCCTGGATGCGCTGGCCTTCCGTGCCGGTGAAGACATAGTCGGTGTAGCGTTTGCCGCTGTCGCTCTGCGGTCCGTCTTCCAGCAGTTCGCCCTCGATGGTCTGACCGAAGACGGCCTCGGTCGGTGGAGGCGGCGGCGCGGTTTCAGACAGTTCCAGCGTGAACTTGCCGTCGCTGTCGGCGCTGAACGCCCGCGCCTCCAGAATGTAATCGCCGTCCGCAGCCAGCGTATAGGCGAGGCGTGAATCCGTGCCGCTGCCGCCGTCGTCGTTCTCGGCCAGAACCGTATTGTCCGATGCGCGACGCAGGGTCAGATAGGCGTCGAAATCCTTGGATTTCAGGTCGGCGGCGATGCGCTGGCCGTTGGTCCCGGTGAAACGATAGGTCTCGACACGGCGGCCGTTGTCGTTCGTCGGGCTGGAGCGGTTCAGCGTGCCGTCGACCTTGTCGCCGACGGCGATGGGATTGGACGGCGGTGCGGGCGGGGCCTCCGCCAGACCGACCGTGAACCGCCCAGTGCCGCTTGAGAATGAGGTCGCGCGAATGATGTATTCGCCTGCGTTCGGCGCCGTGAAGGTCAGGCGCGAGTTCAGGCCGCCGTCTGGGCCGTCGTCGTTCCGCCCCATCTCGATGAAGTCCGGCCCGTTCATCCGCCCGACCAGAACCACCGAATCGAAGGCGTCCGAATCCTGGGTGATGGTGAAGCGTTGGCCCGCAGCGGCGCGGAACGAATAGGCCTTGTAACGCCCGCCGTCGTCACTCTCTGGATCGCGTGAACTCAGGTCGCCGCTGATGGTCGAACCCAGGCGAATGGGCGTCGGACGCGGCCCGCGAGGCGCACGCGGACGCTCGGTCAAGGACAGGCGGTAGTCGCCGCCGTCCAGGCCGCTGTAGGTGCGCGCCCGCAGAATATAGACCCCGTCCGTTTCCGGCGTGTAGCGCAGGCGCGCGTCGCTGCCCTCGCCCAGACCGTCGTCATCCTCGACCAGGGGCGTGGTCGATCCCTCGGCGTAGAGGGCCAGATAGGCGTCGAAATCGCTGGAGCGCAGGATGGCCTCCAACGGCTGCCCCGCGCGGGCCTGGAAACGATAGTCATCATAGACGTAGCCGTTGCGCGGCCCCTTGCGGTCGCTGGACGTCAGCGCCCCTTCGACTGTGCCGCCGATCCGTATCGACGCTGCTTCCTGAGCCAGTGACGGTCCCGCCGCCAAAACCAGGGCCAGTGCGCTGACAGCGACAACAAGGCTCGGACGCTTCATGAAATCCTCCGTAGGGTTCGGCCGATCATAGACGACGAACCGAGACGCCTGTAAATCGCCGCCATCCTGAATTTCCTCCCACGGTAGTGAACTTATGTCGGCACAGCCCTCCAGCGCGCACCTGATTGACGGCAAAGCTTTTTCCGCCGCCCTGGTGGATCGCGTCGCCGCCGCTGCGGCCAAGCTTGAAGCCGAGCATGGGGTCAAACCCGGCCTGGCCGTGGTCATTGTGGGCGAGGACCCGGCCAGCCAGCTCTATGTCCGCAACAAGGGCGAAACGACGGTTAAGGCCGGGATGCGTTCCGACACGCACCGCCTGCCCGACACCACGACCCAGGATGAACTGCTGGCCCTGATCGCGACCCTGAACGCCGATGCCGGCATTCACGGCATTCTGGTTCAACTGCCCCTGCCCAAGGCCATCGATTCCGCTGCGGTTCTGGACGCCATCTCGCCGGACAAGGATGTGGACGGTTTCCACGTCGTCAACGCCGGGCGTCTGGCGGTCGGCCTGCCCGGCATGGTGCCCTGCACCCCGCTGGGCTCGCTGATGATGCTGAAGGACCAGTTGGGCGACCTGACCGGCCTGAATGCTGTGATCGTCGGCCGCTCCAACATCG
>NZ_JABAZW010000106.1:3200-5191 GCF_018608325.1 Brevundimonas sp.
AAGCCGATGGCGCAACTGCTGCTGGCCGAAAGCTGCACCGTCACCATCGCCCACTCCAAGACCCGCGACCTGCCCGCCCTGTGCCGCACCGCCGACATTCTGGTCGCCGCCGTCGGTCGGCCGGAAATGATCAAGGGCGACTGGATCAAGCCGGGCGCCACGGTCATCGACGTGGGCATCAACCGCGTTCCGTCCGCCGACCCGGTCAAGGCCGCCGAGGGCAAGACCCGCGTGGTCGGCGACGTGGCGTTCAAGGAGGCGGTCGAGGTCGCCGGACGCATCACCCCCGTCCCCGGCGGCGTCGGCCCCATGACCATCGCCTGCCTCTTGGCCAACACCTATTCCGCCGCCTGCCGCGCGAACAAAATTCAACCGGAGCCATTGGACGCTTGATGCATTAAAGCGGCGGGCCGATATTCGACCCAACGGCGATCGCGCCGAAAGGGAGATGTCATGGTCCGCATCAATGCTCGCGCGCTCTCGCTGACGGCGGCGCTCTTGATCACCCCGGCTGTCGCCAGCTGCGGCTACAACACGATTCCGACCAAGGAAGAGCGCGCCCAGGCCGCCTGGGCCGATGTCCAGAGCCAGTATCAGCGCCGCGCCGATCTGGTCCCGAATCTGGTCGCCACCGTACAGGGCGCGGCCATTCAGGAACGCACCACCCTGACGGACGTGATCAACGCCCGCGCCCGCGCCACCTCGGTCAATGTCTCGGCGGACAGCCTGAGCGATCCCGCAGCCTTCCAGCAATATCAGGCGGCGCAGGGTCAACTGTCGGGCGCCCTGTCGCGCCTGCTGGTGACGGTCGAGGCCTATCCTCAGCTTCAGGCCAATCAGAACTTCCTGACGCTGCAGTCGCAGTTGGAAGGCACCGAGAACCGCATCCAGATCGCCCGGCGCGACTACAACGAGGCCGTCCGCGACTACAACACGACCCTGCGAACCTTCCCCAGCGTGATCTGGGCCAAGACCATCCAGTCCGGCTCCAAGCCCATGCAGTTGTTCACCGCCACGGCAGAGGCCCAGTCCGCACCGTCGGTGAACTTCAACCTGGGCGCCCCGCCGTCGAACGCCTCTGCGGCGCCAGGCGGGAGTGCTGCCCCGGTGGCGCCGGGCGCGACGCCCCCGGCCCAGTGATGCAACGCGCTTGACCCGAACCCTCGCCCCCGCGCGACGCCTAACCGGCGTCGCGGCCCTTCTTCTGGGCCTGATGGCGGCGCTGCTGTTCGCCCTGCCGTCGATGGCGCAGAGCAAGCCGACCTTCCCTGCCCTGACGGGCCGTGTGGTTGATCAGGCCAATCTGCTGGACCCCGCCACAGAACAGGCGCTGACTGAAAAGTTGGCGGCGCTGCAGACCAAGTCCAGCGATCAACTGGTCGTGGTCACGGTCAACAGCCTGCAGGGTTATGAGATCGAGGACTACGGCTACCAACTCGGCCGGGCCTGGGGCATCGGCCAGAAACAGACCAACAACGGCGCCCTTCTGATCATCGCGCCGAACGAGAAGAAGGTGCGGGTCGAGGTCGGCTATGGGCTGGAGCCGATCCTGACGGATGCCTTCTCCACATCGGTCATCCAGAACGACATCCTGCCGTCATTCCGCAGCGGCGATTATCAGACGGGCGTGGTCAAGGGCGTGGACGCCATCATCGGCCAGTTGTCGCTCGATCCCGCCGAAGCTCAGGCCCGCGCCGCAACCATCGCCGAGGAACAGGCCAAGGTGGACGTGCCGGTGGGGCCGATCATCTTCGTGGTGCTGATCTTCCTGTTCATCTTCGTAAACGGCGTGCGCGCCGCAGGACGTGGGCGGCGCATGAGCCGCAGCGGTAGGGCGAGCGCTTGGGCAGCAATGAGGGCTCGCCACACAGCAGGGGGCAGCCCTCATAGGCGCACACACCTCGCTTCACCTCGACCCGTTTGCACTTCTTCCCACGGCCCGGATGTGGGTCGAAGAGCGCCTTGGCCACCTCGCCCATATCGGTCAGCTC
>NZ_JABAZW010000049.1 GCF_018608325.1 Brevundimonas sp.
TTCCAGGCGACCCTGACGCAGGCCCAGGGCCAGCTTCAGCAGAACCAGGCGCTGCTGACCTCGGCGCGTGTGACCCTGACGCGCTACGAAACACTGCAGCAGCAGGACTCCATCGCTGTTCAGCAGGTCGACACCCAGCGTGCGCTGGTTCAGCAGCTTGAAGGGGCGGTCACCGCCAATCGTGGGGCGGTGCAGGCCGCGCAGCTCAATCTGGGTTTTGCGCGCATCGTGGCGCCTGCCAGCGGCCGGATTGGCCTGCGGGTCGTGGACGCCGGCAACTATATCGCGGCGGGGGACGCGTCTGGGATCGCGGTGATCACCACGGTCAGTCCCATCGACATCGAGTTCACTGTGCCCCAGGCCCAGATCGGTCCGATTCAGCAGCGCGCCTATTCTGGCTCCCGTCTGCCGGTTCTGGCGCTGGACACGACACGGACCCAGACGCTGGACACCGGCGTCTTCTCCACGCTGAACAACCAGATCGACGGTACGACCGGCACGGTGAAGGGCAAGGCGCGTTTCCCCAATGTCTCGGGTGCGCTGTTCCCCAGCCAGTTCGTCAACATCCGCATGACGCTGGACACATTGAAGGACGCCGTCACCGTGCCGTCCACAGCTGTGCGGCAGAACACGAACGCCTCCTTCGTCTGGATTGTCAGTGACGACAGCAAGGTGTCGCAACGCACCGTCGTGACCGGCCCGGCCACCACGACCACAGTGGTCGTCACCTCCGGCCTCAAAGCCGGAGAGAAGGTCATCACCGAGGGCGGGGACCGTCTGACCGAGGGTGCGCTGGTCACGGTGGCGGGGCAGGCCCGTCCGCACGGCCAGGGCGCCGGTCAGGGTCAGGGTCAGGGGCAGGGACGGGGCCAGGGACGTGGGCCAGGTCAGGGCCAGAGGCCGGACCAGAATCTGGGTCAGAACGCAGGCCAGAATACGGGTCAGAACTCAGGGCAGGCTCAAGGCCAGGGACGCTGATCCGATGAGCCCCTCGCGTCCGTTTATCCAGCGGCCGGTGGCCACCTCGTTGTTCATGCTGGCTATCGTGCTGGCGGGACTGGTTGGTTTCCGCCTGCTCCCGCTGTCGGCCCTCCCGGAGGTCGATTATCCGACGATCCAGGTCCAGACCCTCTATCCCGGCGCCAGTCCCGAGGTGATGAGCCAGACGGTCACCGCGCCGCTGGAACAGCAGTTGGGCCAGATGGCCGGGCTGGACCGCATGACCTCGATCAGTTCGTCGGGGGCGTCGGTCATCACCCTGCAGTTCGGCCTGTCCGAGACGCTGGATGTGTCGGAGCAGGAGGTTCAGGCTGCGATCAACGCCGCCAGCGCTCGGTTGCCCGCCGACCTGCCTGCGCCGCCAATCTACGCCAAGATCAATCCGGCCGATGCGCCCGTCCTGACCATCGCCATTACGTCTGACACCCTGCCGCTGACGGAGGTGCAGAATCTGGTCAACACGCGGCTGGCGCAGAAGATCAGCCAGACCTCGGGCGTCGGGTTGGTGACCCTGAGCGGGGGGCAGAAGCCGGCGATCCGCATACAGGCCGATGTGCAGCGGCTGGCCTCCTACGGCATTACGCTGGACGCGATGCGCACCGCCATCGACAATGCCAACGCCAATGGGGCCAAGGGCAGTTTCGATGGGCCGACGCGGTCCTATACGATCAACGCCAATGACCAGCTTCTGACAGTCGCGGACTATGAGAACCTGATCGTCAGCTATCGTAACGGCGCGCCGGTGCGATTGAGCGACGTGGCCAAGGTGGTGAACGGGGCTGAGAACTCGCGCCTCGCCGCATGGGCCAACGACAAGCCCGCCATCCTGCTGAGCGTGCAGCGGCAACCGGGCGCGAACGTCATTTCGACCGTGGATGCGATCAAGCAGCGTCTGCCGGAACTGCAGGCGCAACTGCCTGCCTCGCTGCAGATGACGGTGCTGACGGATCGCACGACCGGCATCCGGTCCTCTGTTCACCACGTCGAGATGGAGCTGGTGCTGGCGATCATCGGCGTGGTGCTGGTGATCTTCCTGTTCGTGCACAGCCTGCGGGCCACGCTGATCGCCAGTCTGGCGGTGCCGATCTCTCTGATCGGGTCGTGCGGGGCGATGTACCTGCTGGGCTACAGCCTGAATAACCTCAGCCTGATGGCCCTGACCATCGCGACCGGCTTCGTCGTCGATGACGCCATCGTCATGATCGAGAATATATCCCGCTATCTCGAAAAGGGCATGAAGCCGATGGAGGCGGCGCTGAAGGGCGCCAGCGAGATCGGGTTCACCATCATATCGCTGACGGTGTCGCTGGTGGCGGTGCTGATCCCGTTGCTGTTCATGGGGGATGTGGTCGGGCGGCTGTTTCGTGAGTTCGCCGTCACCCTGGCCATCACCATCCTGATCTCGGCGGTGGTGTCGCTGACCCTGACGCCCATGCTGTCGGCGCGCCTGTTGAAGACCCATCCCGAGGCTGGGGCCAAGGGCATTGGCGGCAAGGCGCAGAAGGCGTTCGAGTGGCTGGAAGGCCATTATGAAAAGGCTCTGGTCTGGGTGCTGGGACGTCAGGCCCTGACCCTGTTGGTCGCCGTGGGCACCCTGGCGCTGACCTGCCTGTTGTTCGTGGTGATCCCCAAGGGGCTGTTCCCGACGCAGGACACCGGCCAGTTGATGGCGCGGGTTCAGGCGACAAGCTCTGTCTCGTTCGAGCGGATGAGCCAGTTGCAGCAACAGGCGGCGCGGGTGGTTCTGGCGGACCCGGATGTTGAATCACTCAGCTCATCGGTCGGCGTCGACGGCGCCAACAGCGCCGCCCTGAACATCGGCCTGATGACCATCAATCTGAAGACCAACCGCACGACGGGATCACAGCAGGCGATCATGGACCGGCTGAAGTCCGAGGTGGACCAGATCGCGGGCCTGACCCTGTATCTCCAGCCGACGCAGGATCTGACCATCGACACCGAGACTGGGCCGACCCAGTACCGGCTGGCGGTGGAGGGAGCCAGCACCCAGAACGTCAACGAATGGGCCGACAAGATTTCAGCCGCGATGGCGAAACAGCCCAAGCTGCGCAACATCTACAATGACGTGACCGCGACCACGCCAGCGGCCCAGGTTTCGATTGATCGGGACACGGCGGCGCGCCTGTCGATCACGGCGGCCCAGGTGGATGACGCCCTCTACAGCGCCTTCGGCCAGCGGATCGTCTCGACCATCTTCACCGAGACCAACCAGTATCGCGTCATTCTGGAGGCCGACCCCGGCATACTGACCACGCCGCAGTCGCTGGGCCAGTTGAACCTGCAGGCGTCTGGCGGTGCGACCCCGCTCGGCGCCTTCGCCTCCATCACCGAAAAGGACGCCCCGACCCAGATCACGCGCGTGGCCCAGTTCCCCGCCGCCACCATCGGCTTTGACGCCGCGCCCGGCGTATCACTGGGGGCGGCGGTCAGTCAGGTGCAGGATGCGGTCAAGAGCGTGAAGGCCCCGGCCAGCGTCACCGCCACCTTCCTGGGCGCGGCGGGATCGTTCCAGACCTCGCTGTCGAACCAGTTGTGGCTGATCCTGGCGGCGGTGGTGTGCGTCTATATCGTGCTGGGGGTTCTGTATGAGAGCTACGTCCATCCGCTGACTATCCTGTCGACGTTGCCGTCGGCGGGGGTAGGGGCGCTGTTCGCCCTGTGGATCACCGGCAACGATCTGGGCGTCATCGGCATCATCGGCCTGATCCTGCTGATCGGCATCGTGAAGAAGAATGCGATCATGATGATCGACTTCGCCATTGCGGCTGAACGCAACGAGGGCAAGTCGGCGCACGACGCCATCTTCCAGGCGGCGGTGCTGCGGTTCCGGCCGATCATGATGACGACCTTTGCGGCCCTGTTGTCGGCGGTGCCGCTGATGCTGGGCTTTGGCGAGGGTTCGGAACTGCGACGTCCGCTGGGGATCGCCATCTTCGGCGGCCTGCTGGTGAGTCAGTTGCTGACGGTGTTCACGACGCCGGTGATCTATCTGGCCTTCGATCGGTTGTCGCCCGCCAGGCGTCGTCCCGAGCCGGATGAAGGCGCGCAGCCAGACGCCGATCTGGAGCCGGTTCGGTGAACCTGTCCGAACCCTTCATCCGGCGACCGATTGCTACCGTCCTGCTGAGCGTCGGTATTGCGTTGGCGGGGATCGCCGCCTTCTTTGTCCTGCCGGTCGCGCCCTTGCCCCAGGTCGATTATCCGGCGATTTCGGTGCAGGCGCGGCTGCCGGGCGCCAGTCCCGACACCATGGCCTCCAGTGTCGCCACGCCGCTGGAGCGTCGGCTGGGCGTGATCTCCGACGTCAATGAGATGACGTCGCAAAGCTCAACCGGATCAACGCGCATCAATCTGCAGTTCAACCTGAACCGCAACATCGACGGCGCCGCGCGTGAGGTTCAGGCGGCCATCAACGCCGCCCGCGCGGACCTGCCCACGACCCTGCGCAGCAACCCGACCTACACCAAGTCCAATCCGTCCAGCGCGCCGGTCATCATCATGGCCCTGACCTCGGACACCAAGACGCCGGGCCAGATCTATGACGCGGTGTCCAACATCGTCAGCCAGCGGGTGGCCCAGGTCGAGGGCGTGGGCGAGGTCGAGATCGGCGGCGGTTCGCTGCCGGCCGTACGGGTGCAGGTCAATCCATTCGCGCTGAACACCTATGGCATCAGTCTGGAGGACGTTCGTGCCGCCATCCAGGCCGCCAACGCCGATCGGCCCAAGGGTACGGTCGAGGGGGAGGGGCGCCGGTTCCAGATCTATACTGATGCAGCAGGCAAGACCGCCGCCGATTACGCCAGACTGATTGTCGCGTGGCGCAACAACGCGGGGGTGCGGCTGGCGGATGTGGCGTCGGTGACCGACGGGGTGGCGGACACCCGGACACTGGGCCTGTTCAACGGCAAGCCCGCCATCATCGTCCTGATCTCCAGTCAGCCGGGCGCCAATATCATCGACACGGTGGATGGCGTTCGGGCCGTGGTGCCGGAGCTTCAGGCGCAACTGCCCAGCGACATCAAGATTCAGGTCGCCTCAGACCGGACCAACTCGATCCGCGCCTCTCTGCATGAGATCGAACTGACGCTGGTGGTGTCGCTGATCCTGGTGGTGCTGGTGGTCTCAGCCTTCCTGCGCAGCGCACGGGCGACCTTTATTCCCACGGTGGCGACCATCGTGTCCCTGCTGGGCACGTTCGGTGTCATGTACCTGCTGGGCTTTTCCCTGAACAATCTGAGCCTGATGGCGATTACGGTGGCGACCGGCTTTGTCGTCGATGACGCCATCGTGGTGCTGGAGAACACCCAGCGCCACATCGAGGCGGGGATGGAGCGGTTCAAGGCGGCGCTGCTGGGCGCACGCGAGGTCGGCTTCACGGTTCTGTCGATCAGCATATCCCTGGTGGCGGTGTTCATCCCTCTGCTGTTCATGGGCGGGCAGACGGGGCGGCTGTTCCGCGAGTTCGCGGTCACCCTGTCGGCGGCGGTGATGATCTCGCTGGTCATCTCTCTGACCCTGACGCCGATGATGTGCGCCTATCTGCTGAAGCCGCGCCCGCATGGCCACCGCGAAGGACGGATCGGCCGCACGTTTGAGGCGGCCTTCGCCAGGATACAGAATGCCTATTCCTGGTGCCTGGACTGGGCGCTGCAGTCCAAGCCGATTGTCGTGCTGTCGCTGGCGGCCGTCATCGGCCTGACAGCCTACCTCTATGTGGTGGTGCCAAAGGGCTTCTTCCCGCAGCAGGACAATGGGCAGTTGATGGCGGGCGTGCGCGCCGACCAAAGCGTGTCGTTCCAGGCCATGTCCGCCAAGTTGAAGCGTGTCGTGGACATCATTCACGCCGATCCCGCCGTCGATACGGTGGTCGGGTTTACAGGCGGAGCCCGGGCGGGCGGGGCCTTCATGTTCGTCAATCTGAAGCCGCTGGATCAGCGCAACGGCGACAAGAGCGCCGACGTGATCGGGCGTCTGCGGCCCAAGCTGGGGCAGGTTGAAGGATTGAGCGTCTTCCTGAACCCGGTTCAGGATCTGCGGATGGGCGGGCGCCAGTCCAACTCCACCTATCAGTACACCCTGATCAGCGATTCCAGCGCCGATCTGCGCACCTGGGGCCAGAAGCTGGAAGATGAGCTGAAGACCCGCCCGGAGCTGACCGACGTGGACAGCGATCTGGCTCAGAACGGGGTCGAGACCTATCTGACCATCGACCACGATACGGCGGCCCGCATGGGTGTCACGCCGCGCGCCATCGACAACAGCCTGTATGACTCATTCGGTCAGCGTCAGGTCGCGACCATCTATCAGGACATCAACCAGTATTCAGTCATTTTGGAATGGCTGCCTCAGTTCGCCAAAGGTCCCGAGGCCCTGGCCGATGTGCAGGTGCCGACGTCTCCGGCGGGTGGATCAGGCGCCGCCGGTTTGATCAATCCGGCGCTGAGAGATCCGTCGACCGGATCGGCCTTGGTCACTATCACAACGCCGCTGACGCCGCTGGCCGTGGTCGCCAGTGCGGCGGAACGGCCCGCCGCCACATCGGTCAATCACCAGAACGGCGAACTGGCCACGACCGTTTCCTTCAATCTGGCGGAGGGGGTGTCCCTGTCGCAAGGGCAGGCGATTGTGAACGAAGCCGTGGCTTCGCTTGGGATGCCGATCAATGTGCGCGGCAGTTTCGCCGGGCAGGCGGCGCAGGCGCAGCAGCAGAACCAGGAACAGCCCATGCTGATCCTGGCCGCACTGGTCGCTATCTATCTGGTGCTGGGCATCCTGTATGAAAGCACGGTCCATCCGATCACCGTCCTGTCGACCTTGCCTGCGGCGGGCGTGGGGGCAGTGCTGGCCCTGATGCTGTTCGGGATGGAGTTTTCGATCATCGCCCTGATCGGGGTCTTCCTGCTGCTAGGCATCGTCAAGAAGAACGCCATCCTGATTATCGACTTCGCGCTGGACGCCCAGAGATCACGAGGCCTGTCGGCAGTCGAGGCGGTACGCGAGGCGTCGTTGCTGCGTTTCCGGCCGATCCTGATGACGACGCTGGCGGCGGGGCTGGGGGTGTTGCCGCTGGCCATTGGTTTCGGCGAAGGGGCGGAACTGCGCCGCCCGCTGGGCATCACCATCATCGGCGGCCTGATCGCCAGCCAACTGCTGACCCTGATCACCACGCCGGTGGTTTATGTCTATCTCGACAAGTTGCGGAAGAAGCGGGGCGACGAGCGCGCCCTGGCCCGCGGCATCGATACGGAGTCTTCACCTGCATGAGACGCTTGGCCCCCCTTCTTCTGACTGCCGTCCTGATGACATCGGCCTGCGCCGTTGGGCCGAACTATGTGACGCCGACAACGCCGACCGTGACGGCGTTCAAGGCCCCGGACGGGTGGGGTGCGGCCCAGCCGTCGGACGGCCTGGCGCGTGGCGACTGGTGGACCCTGTTCGGAGACGATACCCTGAACAGCCTGGTGGCCCGCGCTGAAACCGCAAACCAGACCATCGCCGCAGCCGAGGCTGCCTATCGCCAGGCCCGCGCCCTGACGCGTGAGACGCGCGCGGGCCTGTTCCCGACCGTGTCGCTGAACGGGGCGGGCACGCAGTCGAAGACGCTGACCTCGAACGACAACAAGAACTATCAGGTCGGGATCGGTGCGACGTGGGAGCCGGACTTCTGGGGCCGCATCCGCCGTACGGTTGAAGCCAATGACGCCTCGGCCCAGGCCAGCGCCGCCGATCTGGCCAGCGCCCATTTGTCGATCCAGGGTGAACTGGCCGCCAACTACCTGAACCTGCGCGAAGCCGATGCGGAGACGGCCCTGCTGGATCAGACGATCACCGGCTATGAGCGGGCGTTGCAGATCACCCGCAACCGTTACGAAGCGGGCATCGCGCCGCGCACGGACGTTCTGCAGGCCGAGACGACGCTGGCCAATGCGCGCTCGACGCGTATCGGGCTGGAGCGGAACCGCGCCACCTATGAGAACGCCATTGCGGTTCTGGTTGGCGAACCGGCCAGCAGTTTCAATCTGGCCCCAGCGCAATGGACGCCGATCATTCCTGACGTGCCGGTCGGGGTGCCCTCGACCTTGTTGGAACGTCGTCCCGACATCGCCTCCGCCGAGCGTGCGGTCGCCGCCGCCAACGCCCGCATCGGGGTGCAGCAGGCAGCATTCTTCCCGAACCTGTCGCTGACGGGATCCTATGGCCAGACGACGTCGAACCTTGGCGACCTGTTCGCCAGTTCAGCCAACATCTGGTCGCTGGGACTGGGGCTGGCCGAGACCCTGTTCGACGCCGGGGCGCGTGGCGCAGCGGTGGAACAGGCCCGCGCCAGCTATGACGCCTCAGTCGCCGCCTATCGTCAGACGGTGCTGACGGCGTTTCAGGATGTAGAAAACCAACTGACCGCTACTGACGTGTTGCGTCGTCAGTACGTCGAACTGCAGGCAGCGTCCCAGGCGGCGGATCAGACCGAAACCATGATCCTGAACCAGTACCGGGCCGGAACAGTGGCCTATACGGATGTGGCGACCGCCCAGGGGACGGCTTTGACGGCCCGCCGCGCGCTGTTGCAAGGCGCGGTCAATCGCCAGACGACGGCTGTAGCCCTGATCCAGTCCATCGGCGGCGGCTGGCGCGGCGACGTCGGTTCATGAGCGACGATCAACAACACCCGCTGGCAATTTGGTACAACTATTGCGAGTGTTTCGTCCGAAACTTCACAATGGGACAAATGCCTCATGGGAGAACAGTACAAGGAGCTGGCGGCGGTGTGGCTTAGCCGTTCCTTCGGTGCGCCGACGCCCGAGATCGCCGAGGCCTATGTCGAGCTGGCCGCCATCTATGAGGCCTTGGCCTGTCTCGCATTGAGGCTGGATGTGATGGCGCGTCGGACCTGAAGGCGGGTCATCGCGGCAGGAAGAACTCTACCGGCGTCACCAGCTCCAGAGTTGCGCCGGGAACATCGTCGGGCGGCGGGGGCAGGGGCTGGGCGCGGTCCAGCATGGCCAGGGCTTCGCGGTCCAGCAGCGAGCGGCCTGAGCTGCGGTCTATGCGCGAGGACAGAACGCGGCCCGACCGATCCATTGTGAAACGGACATAGGCGACGCCTTCCTGACGCAGACGCTGGGCGGCGGGCGGATAGCGCTTCTTGGTGTCCAGATGGGCCAGCAGGCGGGCGCGCCAGTCCTGAGGCGCGGTCGATGCGCGCGGCGCAGGCGGGGCGGGACGAGCCACGGGCGCGGTGGTTTCCGGCGCTGGCGTCTGGTTCTGGGCCGGTCGCGGGGCGGGCGGTGTCACGGGGACGGCCACAGCCTCTGGGGCGTCCGCCTGAATGCGCGGATGGATCTGTTGCGGCGCGGCGAGGCTGGCGGCGGCCTGAACCTGTTTGGGGCCTTCGACCTGTTCTGACGGCGGTCGGGGCGGGGCGGCGTTGTTGCGGATCAGCTCAACGGCGATCACCGGCGGCTCTTCCAGCGGGATCGGCGCGTGCGAGACAAAGTTGATCAGGAACAGCAAGGGCGCGGCGTGCAGGGCCAGCGCGCCGCCAAGGGCGATCATCCCGCGCGCACGACCGGGCTTGCGCCGGGGTCTTTCGATCCCGACCCGGCCCTGAATCGATGCGCGCGGGAGAACGGACGTCATGCGGCGTCTGCGGCCCTGGTCTTGAAGCCGATGTCCACCAGGCCCCGAACGCGGGTGAAGGCGGCGGCGGTTCCTGCCTGAATGCGGGCTTCCTCCTCCTCCGACATTTCGGGGGCGTCGAGGGCGGCGGTGAAGCTGCGCCAGTGATTGGCGCGGCCCTCGGGCGAGGCGGCCAGGTGGCGGGCGCCGAACTCTGCCGACAGACCCAAGGCCGCCGCCGCCTTGATCAGGAAGGCGGCGCCGAGGTTCGAACCCTCGGCCACATACAGCCAACCCAACGCCGTCGGCACGTCCACCGCCTCGCCCGCGACAAAGCGAGGCGGGCCGTCGGCGGGCGCGGGTTCTGCATCCAGATCCGCCAGATCGGTCAGCACTTCATCGATGCGGCGACGTTCCAGCAGGTCCGGCACCAGAGCCGTCAGTTCGGGCATTTCGTACAAGGCGGCGATGTCTCGGTGGAACAACTGCTGAATCCGCAGGAACTCGGCATATGTCTCGCGGCTGCTGAAGGGCTTGGCGGCCATGATGGCGTTGTCCAGACCCTCGTGCACGCCGTTGCTGGAGGATTTGAGCCGTTTGGCGCGGCTGGTTTCGAGCGAAGTCATCATCAGTCTCAGTAGCGGTAGGTCAGTGCGAGACGGACGGTGCGGCCCGGCGCGGGCATGACGCCCAACGCAAGCGGGTCGAGGTAGTATTCGTCCATCACATTGTCGATGTTGAGGTCGAGCTTGGTCTGCTCTGTGACCTTCAGGCTGGCGAAGGCGTCATAGATGGTCGCCTCCTTGTACAGTTGCTGGATCGCCGACAGGCCGACGTTCCATTCCTGATCCAGCTTGCTGATCGGGCCGGCGTTGTGGACCGCGCGTCCGCCGATGGTCAGGCGGTCATCGAACAGGCGGGCGCCCAGCGTCAGGTTCAGGTTGAAGCGCGGCGGGTTCTGGGTGTTGGTGTAGGAGCCTTCGAAGCCGCCATCGACACAGTTGGGCGTGTTCTTCAGCCCGTCGATGTCCCACTCCTCACCGTACTCGCGACGTTCGGCGGCGATGTCGGGCGCGCAGGTCTTGGCCTCGAAATAATAGTGGGCCGACAGGTCGCCGAAGACGATGCCGTTGTCATAGGTGGACTGGAACTCGACGCCCGACACCTTGAACTGGTCGATATTGCGGATCAGGCCCGCCGACAGGGTGCGGTAGTCGCGGGTGATCAGGTCGTCGATCCGCGTGTTGAAATAGGCCAGTTTGAAGCCCGCACGGTCGCCGCCGGTGATCAGGTCGCGGCGGATGGTGCTGGCGCCGACTTCCCAGGTCTGGGCGCGTTCTGGCTTCAGCTCACCGGTCGGCTTGGCCGCGGTGAACAGGCCCAGCGTCGTCTCGAACAGGCTGGGCAGCTTCACGCCCTCGGCGTATTTCACATACAGCAGCGTGTCTTCGTCGAAGCGGTAGGTGACGCTGGCCGTCGGCATGAAGGCGTCGTCAGTGCGGCGGATCGGGTCGGACCAGGTCCACTCGGTCGGCACGATCAGGTCTTTGATCGGATCGGCGTTGTAGAAGTTCCAGCCGGTGATGTCGGCGACGGTCCCGCGCTTATAAGGCGAGGCCAGAAGGGAAGCCTGGGTGAACTGCCCATTGGCGTCGGGGTACCAGTTCAGGGATGCGATGCGTGACGCCTGCCATACGGGCAGGGCGGGGTTGCCGTTCAGCAGTTGGATCGAGCGATATTTGCCGATGACCTCGCGCTTGGAGACGGTCGCCAGCCGATTGCGGTCGCGCACATCGACGTGGTTGTAGCGACCACCGACCATCAGCTCCCAGTGTTCGTTCGGCTCCCACTTGGCCGAGGCGACGACGCTGTATTCCTTGCGCACCGCGCTGCGCAGGAAGCGGTTGTTGACCAGATCGTCCTGCATCAGCGGCGAGTTGGGGCCGGGGCCGACATCCTCGTGGCTGAACGACAGGCCGTAGTCGAAGGTGAACTTGCCCAGGTCGGTGAACAGCAGCGAAGTGTTGGTGATGTCGCCGCCGAAACGCTCCTGCGTCAGTTCGTTGCGATAGGCGTCCTTGTAACCGGGATCGGTGTTGAAGGTCGGCGCGTCCCACCATTCGGTGCGGCGGTCATAGTACCAGGGCGTGATGCCGGTCAGGCCGTTGTACATCAGGCTGTCGGAGTGGGTGTACCAGGCGTTGGCGCGCAGATCGACCAGATCGCCCAGCTTGCCCTGCGGCTTGTAGCGATAGCGCAGATTATAGGCGTCCATGTCCACGTTCCCCAGCGCCCATTGCGGCACGCGGTCACGATCGACGCGGATGATCTGCGAGGCCATGATCTCGCCCTGCTCGCCCTTGTAGCGGCGGTAACCGGCTTCCAGCGTCTGCTCGTCGGTGATCCGCCATGTGCCTTTCAGCAGCAGGGATTCCGACTGCGACGAGGTGTTGAAGACCTCGGTATTCGTGGGGTTCAGCGTGGCCAGAACGCGGCGGCCTTGCGGGAAATCATTATAGCCCCGGTGACCCGAGAAATAGTTGCCAACATCGCGCCAGGCATAGGCGGCGACCAGGTCGAACTTGTCCCAGCGGCCTGCCGCCGCGACGTTGAAGAACTGTCCGCCCGGGCGGGTCAGGTCGCCGCTGTCCTTGGACGGCACGCCGCTATAGGCGGGCAGGCTGCGGGCGCTGGCGTCGGACACGCCGGTGCGGACGCGCAGACCCAGATCGTGGCCTTCGGTCAGGACGTCGTCCGCCTTCAGCGTCTCCATGACCACTACGCCGCCGATGCCGCCCGACGCATTGGCCTGAAGGCTGGGGCCTTTGGTGATGGTGATGTTGGAGATCAGGTCGGGGTCGAGATAGGTCCGCTGCGACTGACCGGCATAGCCGCGATAGGTGTCCATCGTGGACTGGCCGCCGTCGATGATGACCGGCACGCGGCTCTGGCCCTGAATGCCGCGAATGTTCACGTCCAGGGCATTGGCGGTGCGGGGATCGCCCGCCGTCACGCCTGCAACGCCGCGAACGATGTCGGCGGTCGAGGTGCCGCGGAAACGTTCGATGGTGTCGTGGTCGATATAGGCGCTGGAGCCAGCCGAGCGATAAGGGGCTTCAACCGGGTCGCCGTGGTCGTTGAAGCCGTCGGCGCTCAGGCGTCCGGCCGAGCCTTCAGTCGCGCCCTGAACCCGCACGGGACCAAGCGCGATGGCGGCGCCGACGGCGGGCGCCGCCGACAGGGTCACAACGCGGCCCGACAGGCTGTAGGTCACGCCGCTTCCGGCCAGCAGGCGCGACAGGCCGTCCGACACGCTGTATCGGCCCTGCAGGCCGCGCGTGGAGGCGTTGCGCGTCAGGCTGGCGTCATAGGCCAGTTCGACATTGGCCTGTTGGGCGAAACGGATCAGGGCCGGGGTCAGGGGACCAGCCGGCACGTCAAAGCTGGGCTGGGCCTGAGCCGCAGCGGGCAGGGGCGCCAGCACAGCCGCCGAAGCGACCGCCGTGGTGGCCATCAGGAAGAGGCGCATGGCCCCGATATTATGTCTCGCCTTGGTCAACTTCGCCTCTCATGGCGCGCACTGCGCCAGTCCATATGGGTTCGCATGGTGCGAATGAGAATGGTTCTCGGAATATAGACGTGCGAAGTGGCGGAACCGGGACTGTAGAATCTGAAAAAAAGTTCAGAACGTCGTTCAGTCGTGAACGATGACGGCTCCGCCCAGCAGGCGAGTGGAGCGCAGACCCAGCGTCTGCTCCAGCCGTGTAACGGTCTGGGCGGGCTGGTCGATGCGGAAGGCGCCGCTGACACGGCGATCCCGCGCCTTGCGGCCAATCACCGTCATTGGCTGTGCGGAATAGCGCCCGATCTCGCTGACGACAGCAGACAGGGGCTGGTCGTCGAACACCAGCCAGCCGTCCTGCCAGGCGCCCACGCCCACCGACGACGCCACCGGGGCGGTCGGCGCCTGATGGGGGCCATAGGTCGAGGTCTGATCCTGCGCCACAATCACTGACGCGGGGTTCGATGCGACCCGCACCGAATGTTCGGTCACAGACACCTCGGTCTGCGCGCCGTAGCGCCGCACGATGAACCGGGTGCCAAGCGCCGTGGTCGAGCCGCCGCCGGCCTCGACGGTGAAAGGTCGGTTCGGGTTCGGCGCAACAGTGAAGGCCGCCTCGCCACGCAACAGGCGCACGGTGCGGCGGTCGGGGGCATAGTCCACCTGGACGGCGCTGTCGGTGTTCAGTTGCACGGTGGAGCCGTCGGCCAGCGTCAGCGTCCTCTGTTCGCCGGGCCGGGTGATGACGTCGGCGCGCAGTCGGGTGGGGCCGTCCAAAGCGACGAAGGCGACGGCCAGGGCCGCGGCCATGCCGGTCGCGATGAGCGGCGCGCGGGATCGGCGACCGCCAGAGGGCGCAGTCGTTCTGCGCCGACGAGAAGACGTGGCGGCTTGCGGCGCGGGCCGGACGGCGGCCTCGCCCATTTCCAGCCAGAGGACCTGGGCCTTGTCATAGGCGGCGGCGTTCTCGGCGGTCTGCAGCCAGGCTTCCAGATGCGCCGAGCCTGCGTCATCCAGCAGACCGCTCTGCTGGTCAGCGACCCAGCGCGCAGCTTCGCGATCCGCGCGGGACACGCGGTCGGGCTTTGAGGTGGTGACGGATGTCATCACAACGCCTCTTGCTCAGCCAGGCGCGTCTGGCAATGGCTGATTGCATGGCGAACATGTTTCGCCACTGCATTTGTTGTAATTCCCAGTCGTTCGGCAACTTCTGCGGGCGTCAGGCCCTCGACACGCCGCAAAAGAAACACCTCGCGACAACGGGGCGGCAGTTCGTCGATGGCGGCGGACAGCAGGCTTAACCGCTGGCGGTCGATGATCCGGGTTTCCGTGGTCGGTGTGGCGTCGGCCATGCGCACATCGTCGGCCTGACCGTCGAACAGGGCTGCGCCGCGCATCCGTTTCCGCATCTGATCAGAGGTCAGATTCAGCATCAGTCGATAGAGGTAGGCGCGCTTGTCCTTGATCGCCTCGGGATCGGTGATGCGCTGAATGTTCAGCCACAGGGTCTGGGTGATGTCTTCCGCCAGGGTGGCGTCGCCCAGTATCCGCCGCGCCATTCGCATCAATGACGTGCGCTCAGTCACCAGCAGCTGGGAAAAGGCTGCGCGATGTGAAAGGTCGAGGGGGGACATTCGCGATGCGCGATAACGTGTCTGCGAGTGAATCGCAAACACGTTATGGTCGAGAGCAACGGCCTGATCGCGGGGGCAGGCCGTTGTCGGTGTCAGTTCAGCCGATGGCCTTGGGCTCGGCGCCCTCGATTTCGTCCTCGGGGTCCAGTTCGCCTTCCCACTTGGCGACGACGGCGGCGGCGACCGAGTTGCCGACCACGTTGGTCGCCGAACGGCCCATGTCGAGCAGGTGGTCGACGCCCAGCACGATAGCGATCCAGGCTTCGGGCAGGCCGAAGTAGGTCAGGGTGGCCATGATCACGACCAGCGAGGCGCGCGGAATGCCCGCGATGCCCTTGGACGTGACCATCAGCAGCAGCAGCATGAAGATCTGTTGCGAGATGCTGAGGTGGACGCCGTGCGCCTGCATGATGAACATGGTGGCGAAGGTGCAGTACAGCATCGAGCCGTCGAGGTTGAACGAATAACCCAGCGGCAGGACGAAGCTGACGATACGCTTGCGCACGCCGATCTTGGGCAGGGCGTCCAGAATGCGCGGATAGGCGGCTTCCGAACTGGCGGTCGAGAAGGCCAGCAGGGCAGGGGTGCGGATCGTGCGGAACAGCGGGATCACGCGCTTGCCCAGAACCACGGCGCCAGCCAGGAACAGGATGCCCCACAGGGTCGCCATGGCGCCATAGAAGCCCAGAACGAACTTGGCGTAGGTGCCCAGCATATCCAGGCCCTGGGTGGCGATGGTCGAGGCCAGCGCGCCAAAGATGGCCAGCGGGGCCAGCTTCATCACGAACTCGGTCACCTTCAGCATGATGGAGGCGGCCTGTTCGACCAGGTGCATCACGGCCGGAGCCTTGTCGTCCAGCGCGGCGACGGCGGTGCCGACGAAGACGGCGAAGACGACGATCTGCAGGATTTCGTTGCGCGCCATGGCGTCAAAGATCGACGTCGGCACCAGGTGGCGGGCGCAGTGGCCACGACGGCTTCGGGCAGATGCAGGTTGGCGCCCGGCTGCAGAATCTGAACGATCACCAAGCCCAGCAGCAGCGAAACAGCCGAGGCCGAGATGAACCAGGCCATCGTCTTGACGCCGATGCGCCCGACAGAGGCCGCGTCCTCCATGTGGGCGATGCCCGCGACCAGGGTGGTGAAGACCAGCGGCGCAATGATCATCTTGATCAGGCGCAGGAAGACGTCGGTGATCAGATTGAGGTTACCCGCCGCCTTTGACGCCCCCTCAGCGTCGAGAAAATGGTTCAGGCCCCACCCGGTGAGGACCCCAAGGATCATCGCCCCGATGATGAGGTACGCAAAAGAACGTTTCATACAGATAGTCGCCCCAGTTGAGCGTCGGATCACGTCGCCTAATCTTCGGTGAATGATTCCGAGCCGCCCTCGACAGATTCGACATGAATAACGGCAATCCTCCGCCTCGCCAGCGGAAAATCAGAATAAGAGGATGCGGCTCAGCTTGAGGTTTGTTGGGCCGTGACCTGTCGTTGTCTGATGGTTCTCAGACCGGGCGCCAGCAACCAAAGGCCGTAGATCACAACCAGGACAACCAAGACCGTCGCCTCAGGAGCAACGTCGGACAGACTGGCGCCGGTCGAATTCATCTTCACGAAGGCCTGCACCCCTGCCGTCGAGGGGAACAGATTGGCCAGCCAGACCAGCGGTTGGGGCATCATGAAGTGCGGCCAGGCCGTGCCGCCCAGGAAAAACAGCGGCGCCGAGGTGCCGACCAGCACCTGCAGCACCCGTTCGTGCCGGTCGAACAGGCCGCCCAGGCAAAGACCCAGCGCCGACACCGCCGCCGAGAACAGCGGCGCCAGAAGGATGACGCCGATCAGGTCGCCAGCACGTGGATAATCCTGAATCCAGAAGACGAAGCCGAAATAGAACAGGCTGGACAGCGTGCCGATGACGGTCAGGGCCAGCCACAGGCCCAGACGACTTCTGAGCCGTAAGATGGGCGCCCCCGTCTCACGTCGTATGGCGGCGATGACGCCCGCGCCCAGCAGCAGGGTCTGCTGCAGGATGACTATGCTGACCGCCGGGACCGCATAGTCGCCGTATCCTTCGGTGGGATTGAACAGCGACACCTGTTTCAGGCTGGGCGTCAGTGACGCGGCGCGCGCGACCTCAGGCAGGCCGTTCAGGCGTTTACGGATCACATCGACGACCGCGCCAGCCGCCGCCTTGCCGATTGAGGTCACGCGGACCAGATAGCCGCCGTTCAGATAGATGGCGACGCCGTCGGGCGCGCCCCGTGCCAGGCTGGCCTCGAACCCGTCCGGCAGGACGATGATGCCGTCGACGACGCCGCGCTTCATCAGGGTCTGCGCTTCCTCGACAGAGGATGCGACGGCGGCGACCTCGATGGCGTGGCTGGCGTTCAGATCCTCGACCAGAGTGCGCGTCGTCGGCGTCTGACTGCTGGTCACCACCGCCAGAGGCAGGCCGGTGGCGGACTGACCCGAATAGGCCGCCGGGTAATAGAAGGCGTACAGCACCACCGCGAGCAGCAGCAGGCTGGCGACTGGACGGGCTTTCACAATGCCTGCGAAGGTGGCGGTGAAACTGCCGACGAAGCTCTGTGTGGGCAGGGGGAAGGTCAGGGGCTCGACCTTGGGTTCGCGGGTGGCCCGCCAACGGACCGCCAGGGCGGCGATGATGAAGGCGCCAAGGGTCACCGCGCAGAGGATGAGCAGGTCGTGGACTGCGGCGGGCCGCGCTCCATCAGTCACCATCTGACTGGTCTGAAGCCGCAGATAGTGGGTGTAGGGCAGGACGTCGCTCCAGAACTGGGCGAAGCGCGGGCCGTGATCCAGCGGCAGGGTTCCATTGGAAAAGGCGATGGCTGCGCCCGAGTAGATAGCCGTGGCGGAGAAGGCCATGTCGTTGTCGCCCGACACCGCGACCAACAAGGCCGACAGGGCGACGCTGACCGCCATCAGGGCCGCCATGCCCAGCACCAGCAGGGGCAATGACCCAGCCACGCCCCAACCCCGAAACCCGCAAAGCCAGACAATCCAGGCCAGTCCCCACAGGGTGAAGATCAGGAAATGCGGCGTCAGATGCCCCGCCAGAGCCGCCGTCGTGCGGCCCCCATTCGAAACCTTGAAGGGGCGAAATGACTTGCCCTGCATCAAGCGCCCGACGGCCAGCACCGCTGAACAGGCGGCCAGCAGATGCAGGACGCCGGGGCCGAGCAGGCCGCCCAGAAACAGTTCGAAGTTCAGTTGCGAGTTGCCGATGATCGACACCTGCACATCTGGCGGGCTGAGTGCGGTCGCAGGTGCGCCCATCTGTCGGGCGCGTTCTTCAAGCACGGGCGCAGCCGCCGAGGCGATGGCGGCGGACTGGTTCAACGCCGTCAGGGCCCCGGCCGTCTGGAAGGCGCCGTTGAAATAGACCGTCGCCTGTTCAGGCTGTCGAAAGGCGCCCCCGCTGAAGCCGGAGGGGAAATAGGCGAAGCTGAAAATCTTGCCCTGCCGCATAAGCCTCATCGCCTCGTCCAGAGTGGCGGGGGCATAGGCGACATCAAGGCCCGAACTGGCCTGCATGTTGCGGATGGCGGCGCGGCTGAAGCTGGATCGGTCATGATCGACGACAGCGGTCGGAGAGCCGTGAATGACCCCCGGCGCGAACATCAGCGCGATCACCGCCAGCAGGATCAACGGCAGGCCAAAGGCTACGAACGCGTCCCATGGCCGCGTCAGCAGCAGGCGCGTTTCATCACGCACGGCCCGGGCGAAGGCCGCGCGGCTGGACATCATCGGCGCGACCAGTCGAACAGGACGCTCATGCCCGGACGCAGGTTGGCGGTGGGCTGGACGGGCTTGGCCTTGATGGCGAAGCTGCGCACGTCATAGCCGCTGGACTGGCGGGTCGAGCGCCAGGTGGCGAACTCGCCCTGCGGGCTGATGGCGGTGACGCGGAACGCCACGTTTTTGAGGCCCAGCGCGGGGATGTCGCCATGCAGCGTCGCGCCCATTTTCAGGTCGCGATACTGGTCCTCGCGAACGGTGAAGGACACCCACGGATCGGTGGTGTCGACCACGGTGTAAACAGGCACGCCGATCAGGACCAGTTCGCCGACATTGGCGAACCGCTGGGACACCTCGCCCGCATGGGGGGCGACCAGACGGGTTTCGGACTGCAGGCTGGTGGTTTCGGCGACGGCGGCCTGCGCCCCGCTGACCTGGGCGTCGGCGACGGATCGTTCCTGCGGGCGGGTTCCGGTCTGGGCCTTCACATACTGCTGACGGGCGGCCTCGGTCTGGGCGGCGGTGGCGGCGCGGGCGGCGACGGCTTCGTCACGACGCTGGGCCGAGATGACGCCCTCGGCGAACAGGGCCTCGGCGCGTCGGGCGGTCTGGTCGGCCAGACGTTCCGTGGCCTGACTGGCGCGCCAGATGGATTCGACGGTGCGGATGTCTTCGTGCCGGGCGCCCTCGCGGCTGAGGGATTGCAGCGCCTCGGCGGATTGCAGCAGGGCGCGAGCCTGAACGTCCTTGGCCTCGATCTCGGGGCTGCTCATGACAGCCAGCACTTGCCCTGCAGTGACCCGGTCGCCTTCGGAGACTAGCAGTTGCTCGACGCGGCTGGGTGCCTTGGTGGCGACGGTGAAGGTCTCGGCCTCCACCATGCCCTGAATCTGCTCCTGCGGCGGACGGGCGGCCAGGAACAGGCCGATGATGATGAAACCCACCAGCAGTATGGCCCCTGCGGCGATGATCCAGACGCGCAGGGCGCCGCGCTTGCGCGAGGGGGGCGTGGCTGTCGTCTCGCTCATGGTGCGCTGATCCGGTCGTCGCGTTGCAGATAGTCGTTCAGGGTCTGGGGGCTGCTGGACGCCGCCAGCAGGGCCGCCAGACTGAGATCATATTCATAGGCGGCCACCGCCCTTTGCAGGCGCGCGGCCCCCAGCAGGTTGCGGGCGTCCACCACCGCAGAGACAGGGGATTCGCCCTCGCGGAAGGCGATCTCCTGCACCCGCAGGTTTTCGGTCGCCGCCGTCAGGCTGGAGTCCATCGACAGGAACTGCCGACGCGCCAGGTCGACCTGATTATAGGCGCGCGTGACCAGCAGCCGCGCGTCGTCGCGCGCCTGACGTTCCATCTCGCCCGCGGCCTGCGCCTGTGACCGGGCGGCGCCGGCCATGCGACGACGGTCGATGGACGACATCAGGGTGTAGCGCGCCCCGATGCCGACGGCCCAGTCCGGCTCGGTCGGCAGGGCGTTGTCGGGGTTCAGATTGTAGGTTCCGAAGGCATAGACGGTGGGCCGGAACCGCGACTCCGCCAGATCGACGCCCGCTTCGGCCAGATCGCGGGTGGCCTGGGCCTGGGCGATGCGGGCGTTGGACTGGGACGCCTGGGCGACAAAGACGTCCATCGGCCCGACCGAGGTGCGGTTGACGAACAGCGACGTTGTGGGCGTCACCCCATCGTCAAGGTTCAGAACCCGACCCAGCGATTGAACCGAGTTGTCGTATTCCAGCTGGGCACGGTCCAGTTGGCGCTGTGAAGCATCGCGGGCCACCTGCACCTGCAGCGTCTGGGCGTGGCTGAGCACGCCTTCGCGCTCCATCCGCTCGGCGTTGCGCAGATGAAGATCAAAGCCGTCGCGGGTTTCGGTGGATATGCGCACCGCCTCCGCCGCCAGCACCTGTCCGAAATAGGCGCGGGCCAGATTGACGCCTTCCAGATCCACGGCCTCGCGGCGGCGCGCCTGGGCCAGATCGACATTGGCGGCGGCGGCGCGTTGCAGGGCGGGGATGGCGCCGCCGCTGTAGATGGGCTGCAACGCGGTCAGGGTTGGGCGAAACGCGGTGTCCTCGACCTCCAGCCGCACATCGGTGGGCAAGGCGGCGAAGATTTCCGGCAGGGCGGCCTGCAGCCGTTGTCCGACGGTCTGAAGAATATCACCCGGTATGCCGGGCAGGTCCGAGATCAATCCCGGAATGGCGGCGCCCAGTTCGGACTGGGCCTTGTCCAGCGCGCCGGTCAGGGAGATGTCGAAGGTCTTGCGGTAGCGGATGGCCTGAGCGTCCAGCGACACTGTGGGCCGCCGCAGACCCGCCGCCGCAGCCGCCTGTTCGCTGGCGGCGTCCACGCCGTAACCGGCTGCGCGTGACAGGCTGGAGGAGGAGCGCAGGCGCGCCGTGGCTTCGGCATAGGTCAGCGGCGTCTGCTGCGGCGACGCCGTCTGGGCGGACGCAGCGCCTGCGAGAAACAACGCGAAGGGCAGTCCGATCCATGCTGAAGCCATCATCGATCCTTGCAAAGTCTAGGTGACGATCCTGAAGCGGCGCCGTCGGGTCAAGCAAGTTCTCAGATCGTGAGGCGGTTCCGACGCATCATCGACTATTCTTGGCATGAAAAACGCCCATTCAACGGGTGAATGGGCGTTCTTTCGGGCATTGGAAGTCGGTCTTAACGACGGACGCGCGTTTCCAGTTCGCCAAGGCGGCGCGTCAGATAGGCGGTTTCATCGGCAGACGGGTTGTAGCGGCCATAGGCGGCTTCCAGACGCGTCAGGTCGCCCAGTTGGACCCGTACATCGGCGGCGTCGGCGCGGGTGAGGGCGCCCGAACGCTCGGCGGCGGTCACGGCGGTTTCAAGCGCGGTCAGGCGCACGCGCGGCGTTTGCGTGACGGCTGGCGGCTGCACTGCGGGACCGTCGCCGACGCGGGCGTCCAGGGCGTCCAGACGGCTGTCCAGATCGTTACGCTCGCTGGCGGTGATCGAACCCTTGGCGGCGTAGCGCGTCTCCAACTGGATCAAGGCCTGATAGTCGGTCTTCAGACGCGTCGCCTCGGTGCGGGTGATCCGGCGCGCGTTGACGGAGGCGTCGACGCGGGATTCGAATGCGGCGCGGCCCTGGGCGACGGTGTTCACATCGCCATAGCCCGATGCGCCGGATTCCAGCGTCTGGGTCAGGGCGTTGTACCGGCTGTTCAGATCGGCGCGTTCCTCGTTGGTGAAGCGGCCATCGGCGGCATAACGCGTTTCGAGGTCGACCAGGGCCGTATAGTCGGCGCGCAGGCGCGTCGCGGCGGCGCTGGAGATTTGTCCGACGCGCAGGCTGCTGTCGACACGCGTGTTGAACTGGCTCTGACCGTCACGCAGCGGACGGCCGCCGCGCAGCCAGGCCTGATCCAGAGCTGAAACGCCAAGGCGGTCGCCGAACAGCGCGCCGACCACGGCGCCCAGCCGGTCCTGGTTCGTCTGGTTATTCGTCTGGGCATGTGCAGAGCCAGCGCCCACAGCCAGAGCAGTGGCGGCGACGAGGGCGAGGCGGGTGCGGGGTGTCATGGGGAGGTCCTGTTGGCCTTTGATCGAGTGACGGAGAACGGCGTGCGGCGAGGATGGTTGCCTCGCGCCCAGCTTGACCATTGGATGACACGACGTGGTTCGGGCGCAAAGCGCTGCGATGTAAAATCCTGTCCAGGCCCACTGGCCGTCGCTCATTTCGCTGATGCCGGATGATTGATTCTAAAAATGAGCAATGATCAATAAATTTATGGACAAGCCTTTTGCGAGGTGCTGCTGTTAGACCATGACCCCGAAACACGACGGTTCACCCATGCTGCGAAATGCCTTCAGGGATAAGAATACGGGCCTGACCGCCCGTCACGTGCAGGGTGCGTCGCAATGACGGGGCTGGCCTTCGTTGGATATGGCGCGGCTCTACCCGAAAGGCGCAGGCCGTCGTCTGAACTGGACGCTGTATTCGGCCAATCATCGGGATGGACTGAAGGGCAGTTCGGCATCTCCAGTCGAGCGGTCGCGTCGCCTGAGGAAACAACCTCCGTTTTGGGCGCCCGCGCGGCGAGAGCGGCGCTTGAGATGGCGGGGTGGGGCGAGGGGGATTTCGACGTTCTGATCGGCGCCTGCGGCGTGATGGAGCAGCCGATTCCGGGAACCTCAGTCTTGATCCAGAATGAACTGGGATTGGGCAAATCTGGCATCTGGGCGTTTGACGTGAACCAGACCTGCCTGTCGTTCCTGGCTGCGCTGGACATCGTCGCCATGGGGTTTGCGACGGGGCGCTGGAAACGCGCGCTGGTGGTGTCGAGCGACATTGCATCAGCGGGGCTGGATTGGGCGACCCCAGCCTCGGCCGCCATTTTCGGCGACGGGGCGGCGGCGGTCTGCATCGAGGCGCGGGCGGATGATGAAGGCCCCGCTCTGATCAGTCGCCGGTTCGAAACCTATGGCGAGGGCAAGGATCTGGCCGTCCTGCGCTCTGGCGGCACACGGATCCGCGCCACGGACGGTTATGAGGCGTTGCTGGAGGGCGCGCGGTTCCGCATGGACGCCTTCGGGGTGTTCAAGGCGGCGGCCAAGGTCTTGCCGCGCATGATCGACGGGGTGCTGGAGGAGGCGGGCCTGACGCGCGAAACCGTCGATCTGGTCATCTGCCATCAGGCCAGCCGACCCGGCGTCGAACATGTGCGGCGATTGATGGGCGGCGACCCGGAACGGGTCATCGACATCTTCTCGGATCGCGGCAACCAGATCGCCGCGTCTCTGCCCAGCGGCTTGGTCGAGGCGCAGTCTCTGGGGCGGGTGAAGCCGGGAACAACAGTTCTTCTGCTGGGAACCGCCGCCGGAATCAGCGCGGCGGCCATGGTGCTGCGGTTCTGATGCGGCGTGCACTGGTTACAGGCGCGACAGGCGGGTTGGGGCTGGCTCTGACCGAGGGGCTGATTGCAGCCGGATATGCCGTGCGTGCGACAGGACGGTCTGCTGGCGCCGTGCAGCGGCTGAAGGCCATGGGCGCGGATGTGGTCCTATGCGATCTGCTGCAGGCTGACCTGACCCGATTGTGCGACGGCGTTGATGTGGTCTTTCACGCGGCGGCCCTGTCCAGCCCCTGGGGGGCGGAAGCGGTGTTTCAGCGCATCAATGTCGATGTGACCGAGAGGCTGCTGGCGTCGGCGCAGGTGACGGGGTGCGACGCCTTCGTCTTCGTGTCGTCGCCATCGATCTATGCCGATTTCAAGGATCAGGAGGGGCTGACAGAGGACAGCCCGCCGACCCTGCGCCCGTTGAACGCCTATGCCCGAACCAAGCTGACGGCTGAGCGGCAGGTGCTGGCGGCGGATCGGCCCGGCTTCCGCACAATCTCCATCCGTCCGCGCGCCCTGATCGGGCCGGATGATGCGGTTCTGCTGCCCCGGATTCTTGAGATGGTTCGACGCGGCAGGCTGCCTGTCCTGCGCGGCGGCGTCGCCCGGATCGACCTGACGGACGTGCGCGATGCGGTGAAGGCCCTGGTGCTGGCGGACCAGAATCGTGAGGCAGTGGGCGGGCGGCCAATCAATATCTCGGGCGGTCAGCCGATCCGTATTCTCGATCTGGCTGAGCGGTTGTGTGAGGTTTTGGAAGTGAGGCCACGGCTGGTCCCCGTTCCGATGGCGCCGATGCGGGTTCTGGCCTCGGTGTCAGAGACGGTGTGTGGCGCATGGCCGGGCCGCCCCGAGCCGAAGATCACCCCCTATACTCTGGCCATCCTGGCCTATTCCCAGACCTTCGACCTGTCCTATGCGCGGACCGCTCTAGGCTATTCACCCGCCCATGATGCGGTGGCGATTGCGCTGGATCTGGCGCCGAGGATGGCGGCATGACGCGCTGTCAGGTCCATGTGTTGAAGGCAGGTTCGTGTCGTCACCCGGAGGCGATGGCGCGAAGCGGCGCGGGCTGGGCGCCGGTCGAGTTTCCGGCTCTGGCAGGCCTGATCATGCACCCGACGGTGGGGCCGGTGCTGTTCGACACCGGCTATGACCCGGCCTTCTTCAGGGCGACCCAGCCGTTTCCAGAGCGGTTCTATCGCTGGACGACGCCAGTCGATCTGCCGGACGGGCGGGCTGTCGTCGACCAGTTGGGCCGCTTCGGCTTGAAGCCGGAGGATGTGCGGGCGGTCGTCATCTCGCATTTCCACGGCGACCATATCGCTGGGCTGCACGCCTTTCCTAAAGCGACGCTGTTTTGCGCGCGGGCAGGATTGGCGGATGTGCGCGGTCATGGGCGATTGGCGCGGGTCCGGCGCGGCATTCTGGATGGACTGTTGCCCGCCGATATCGACGCCCGCGGGCGCTTTTTCGAGGATCTGCCGCGTGCGCCGCTGGGTGATGACATGGCGCCCTTCAGCGATGGCGCAGACCTGTTTGGCGACGGCTCCATGCTGGCGGTTCCTCTACCAGGCCATTGTCCGGGGCATTGGGGGGTGGTCCTGCGAGGCGAGGACGACCGGCGTCATTTCCTGATCGGAGACGCCGCATGGTCGCGACGCGCTGTACGCGACGACGCCCCGCCGCCGCGCCTGACCACCAGTATCCTGGGCGAGACGGAAACCTATCGCCGGACCCTGCATGATCTGCATCGCCTCTGGACACGAAACGCCGACCTGGTGGTGACGCCGTCACATTGCGCCGAAGCAGCGGCGGAGATCGGCGGCGATGACGCCTGACCGCAAAGTCATCGGTCGGGCCTGGGCGGCGACGCAGTTCGACAGGCTTCGTTTGCGAACCCGCGCCGACGTGGAGCGGCGCCAGAACGACCTGTGGCGACGGCTGCAGCCGGTGCTGGCGCGCACCCCGGCTCTGGCTGCCTATGCCGGACGTCCGCTGGGTGAGTTCCCGATTTTTACGCCTACGAAGGTGCGCGCCGCCTTTGCAGATTGGAACACGCTGGGTCTGGATGAAGCCTCGGTCATGGCGGCGGCGCAGGCGGCTGAGGAAGGGCGCGACGGTGGTCTTGCTGGCGGCGTGACAGCAGGCTTTTCAACGGGCTCCAGCGGTTCGCGTGGTCTGTTTCTCGCCAGCCCAACCGAGCGCGCCGCCTATGTCGGTCATGCCCTGGCGCGGCTGTTGCCGCTGGATGCGCCGTTGCGGACCTGGCGTATCGCGCTTTGCCTGAGGGCCGACAGCGCCCTTTATCGGGATGTCGGCGGGGCTGGTCGGGTGTCGTTCGACTTCATCGGTCTGGATACGCCTGCAGATCAGCGAATGGCGCGTCTCGAGGCGTTTCAGCCGCATGTGCTGATCGCGCCGTCGCATGTCCTGGCGGATATTGCACGACGGGCGGGCGAGGGCGTTCGGTGGCCGTTGCGGCGTCTGCTTTATGGCGCTGAACCGATGGGCGAGGGCGAACGCGACTGGATCGGCCAGCGATTGGGCTTGAGGCCTGATCCCATCTATCAGGCGACCGAGGGCTTTTTGGGTGCGGCCTGTCGGTTCGGGACGCTGCATCTGAACGAGGACGTGCTGATCATCGAGCGTGACCCCATTGCGGGCACGAACCGTTTTCGTCCCATCGTCACTGATCTGAGGCGGGTCAGCCAGCCGGTGGTGCGGTTGCGGCTGGACGATGTGTTGGAGCCTGCTGGCCCGTGCCGATGCGGTTCGCCGTTGCTTGCGGTGCGGGGCGTGGAAGGCCGTTATGACGACCTATGGCGCTGGGGCGACCACGTCATTCCGCCGCGTGACGTGGAGGACGCTCTGGCTCACGCCTTGGGTCCGCAGCAGGATTGGCGCGTGACGGGCAGTGCAAAGGGCGTGGTGATCGAGGTCGATCCTGCCGTGGCGCCTGTCGCCGTAGGGGCGTTGGACGGGTTGTTGTCGAAGGTTGAGAACGGTCCGACAATCGTTGTCGCTCCATCGCCGATCTGGGATCAGCCGAAGCGTCGGCGCATCCGGTGGTCTGATGCCCAATAGGGTGCTGATCACAGGCGCGCGGGCGCCGGCTGCGCTCGATCTGGCGCGCAGTTTCGCCGCGGCGAACTGGGAAGTTCATCTGGCGGACAGTTGTGCCTGTCTGATGGCGCGATGGTCTGGCGTGGCCGAGGCTGTGCATCGGTACGCCTCGCCGAAACTGCAGTCAGAGATTTTCAGGTCTGATCTTCAATCTCTGATGCAGAGATTTGAATTTAATCTGATTGTTCCTGTGTGTGAGGAAGTCTTTCATCTGGCTGAGGCTGCGGCTTCGCTGGGTTTTGCCGACCGCCTCTTTGCGCCGTCGCCGCAGGTTTTGAATGACCTCCATTCCAAAAGTCGCTTCGTTCAGGTGTGCGAGCGGTTAGGGATTTCGGTCCCGAAAACACGTCGGATCAGCGGGCAGGCGGAACTGGATCAGTTGGCGCCGGAGACGGAAAGACTGGTGTTCAAGCCGGAGTATTCCCGCTTTGGAGCCGAGATCCTGATCGGCCCATCCGCGTCGCAACTGACCCAAATTTCACCTGCCGAAGACCGTGTCTGGGTAGCGCAGGATCGGATCGTGGGTGAGGAGGTCTGTTTTCATGCTGTTGCAGTGAACGGCGTCCTGACGGCTTTTGCCGCCTATGGTTCGCCATGGCGCAGGCCGGGCGGCGTCGGTTATGCCTTTGAATCGCTGGCCGAGGTGGCTGCGGCCCCTTTGTTCGAGGCGGCGCAACGGTTGGCAGGCTTTGTCAGGGACGGCCAGTTCGCCTGTGACGCCATCATCGACGCTGACGGCCGTCCCTGGATGATCGAATGCAATCCGCGTGGCACCAGCGGTCTGCATCTGTTCGGAGGGCGTAGTGAACTGGCCTTGGCGATGACCGGGCAGGCGGACCGTCTGGTCAGGGGGCGTGAACGCGGGCATCTGGGATTGGCGATGTGGCTCTATGGCCTGCCAGAGGCGATCAAGCAGAGGCGTATGGCGTCCTGGTCGCGTGAACGGCGCGAGGGGCAGGACGTGATCGCCAGGGGCGGCGGCGCGGCGCCTGTGTTGGGTGCTCTGATCGACAGCGCCGTCTTTTCGATGCGCGCGGCGCGGACCGGATGCAGTCTGGAGCAGGCCATGACCCGTGATATCGAATGGAACGGCCCCGGAGGCGCGCAATGACGCCCTTGCCTGACAGTATCGCGCGCAGTTGGCAGTTGGCCGCTTTGTCGACTGAGGTTCGCGCCAAGCCATTGGCGCGCAAGGTGGCGGACACGCCGGTCGTGCTGTTTCGCGACGCGGATGGGAGGATCGCGGCCCTGCTGGATCGCTGTCCGCATCGGAACTTTCCGTTGTCCGACGGGCGGATGAAGGGCGGTGCGGTGGTCTGTCCCTATCACGGATGGAGGTTCGGGGCGGACGGCGACTGTCTGGAGGTGCCGGGTTGTGAACTGGCCGCAGGCGATGGCGCGCGGCTGGCGGCCAGCCCCGTCGCCGCTATCGAGCGCAATGGCGGCGTCTTCGTGCGGTTGAAGGAGGGGCAGGCGGACCTGCCTGATCTGGGCGTCTGGGGCGACGATGACCATGACCATTTCTGGTGGGCGCAGGGCGTGTGGCGGGGCAGGGCGCTGGACGCGATCGAAAACGTGCTCGACGCCTTCCACACCAACTACATCCACGACGGCATCATCCGACGCAGCAATCGGCGGATGCCAGTTCACCTCAGCACCAATGTGTTTGAGACCAGCATCGAGCAGGTGATCGAACAGCCTGTTCCTGATCTGGGGTGGATGTCACGCATGCTGGAGCCGCCCCGCGACCGCAGCCGCACGCGCCTCTATGCCCCGACGACGGTGCAGGCGCGGTGGGAGGGGCCGAAGGGTCTGACCCTGTGCGTGTCCGCCTTCTTCACCCCGGTCGACGCCGGTTCGCTGCGTCCGTTCGCCCGCTTCACGACGCCCAAGGGGCGCGGACCTGGCTGGCTGAAGGAGGCGGCCATCCGTCTGTTCCTGAACCCGGTGGTCGCCCAGGATCGCCGGGCTCTGGCGCGGCAACTGGATGGTATCGAAGCCTTCGGCGGGCCGCGCTTCATTCAGGGGCCGGGTGATCTGCTGGGCGCGCGGGTGGCGCAACTCTATCAGGGCCAGAGGTTGGAGCCGGGCGTGGAAGGCCCGTTCATTCGCACGCTTTAGAGCGATTGATCGATCTTCGCTTCCAACTCCCAGCACGCGCCGACGCGGCTGAACACAAACCTGAGCTGATAGTCGGTGTCCGGCTTGGTCAGATCAACAATCTGATCGCCGTTGCTTTGCGCAAGGAAGCGTGTCCTCAGACCTTCAGTGCGTTGTTGTGCAGTGTTTGGAATGACGGGGTACTGGATGGCTTCGCGGGGGCGGTTGCGTGTCACCATCACAGGATCGGGTGTGTCATCGCTGGCTTCATAGGCGGAGAAATCAACGGAGGTGGCCGAAAACTGGCGCTGGACTTCTGTCGAATTGGCGAACGCCCGGAAGAAGCTGGTGAAATCGCCGGCGGGACAGGCCGCTGCGGCCTGAGCCGAACCCGCGGCCGCAGTCGCTATGCCCAGGGCGCCGATGGCGATCATCAGTCGCGGCGTCAGTCGTGACGAAGAGATCATGTCGGTTTCCTGTCTTGAGGCGATGATGTCGAGACCGCCGCGTTTGCGCCGTTCGTGCGTTTGGGGCGAACGCTGAACACCGCGAAAATGATCCATAGGACCAATGAAATCATGATGATGGGGGCTGTGAAGATCAGCAGGAACATCGCCATGAAGCCGTTGTAGAGGGTGTCTGATATGTCGGCGCCCATCACCATGCAGGGACGGGCATAGGCCTCGTTGACCTGGCAGTTGAAGGCTGATGCGGCGCCTGCGCTGATCAGGCCCGCCAGCAACGGCGCCCAGCCGACCAGGCTGGACACAAGCGCGGCCCAGAACAGCAGTGTGTTGCGGCTTTTGTTCTCGGCGGGGTGGCGGGTCACGGGTTTTCTCCGAACTTCAGTCTGGGAGGCTAGGCAGGGATATGTCCGTCGTCCAGTATTATTTGAGCGATGTTCATTTATTTTTCGCGCCACCAACTTGGATTGGGCAGCCTAGGCGGGGCCTGCTGTTTCTAAGTTTTATGACGCTCCGATGCCTGCTATGCGGTGACCATGGGAAGGCGATCAGATCACACGCGTCAGGAGCTCGAACATCTGTTCGTGGTCGAAGGCCATAAACATATGGCCGAGGTGGGGTTTGCCCGCTTCTCTGCGCGTGAGGTGGCCAAACGGATCGGCTATTCCGTGGGCACGCTCTATAACGTGTTTGGAACGCTGGATCGGCTGCTGATCACGATCAATACGCGCACCTTCCAGCTTTGGGCCGACTATGTGCGGCAAAGGCTTGAAGCCAGCGGTGCCGACCGGATCCAGACGCTGGTCGAGGCCTATTTCGGTTTTGCGCGCGACAATGCGAACAGCTGGACCGCCATCTATGACCACCATCTGCCGCCGGACGTCGCTATTCCCGACGAGCAGAACCTGCAGCGCGGCGCTTTGACCCAGCTCATTGTGGACGAGGTTGCGTCTGTGCTGCCGACGCAGGCGCAGTCTGAGGCGCCACGTCTGGCGCGCTCGTTGATCGCGGTGGTGCACGGGCATTGCGTCTTCGATCCGAACGGCAGTTTCGCCCTGATGAACATCAGCCAGCCAATGGAGCTGGCTCTGGATCGTGTGTGGGAAGCCTTGATCCACGCCGGGGCTGCGCCGCCTTCACGTTGACCACATGAGATATTGGACAATGATCAAAATTGTTCAATGATCCCTTGGCGGGCGCTCGCGCGTCCAGCTTTGACGTTCGTGTTCCGGGCTGCGGGAGGGATGATGCGAAAGCTGCTGATAGCCGGTCTGGTCTTGGCCTGCGCTGCTGGGATGGCTGCCCCGTGTGCGGCTGTGGCGCAGGAAGCGGGCGACCAGGTTTCGCCAGACATGGCGGCGATCCAGCGGCAACTGTTCCGGGGTCATGCCGTGCTGGCTGTGCGCATCCAGCGTCTGGTGGGCATGGGGTTGCTGTGTCGGCTATTGTCCGACGAGGACGCGCTGTTGATCCAGAACAACGCCAATGCAGACGCTGATTACGAACGGAGCCGGTTGCCGGAAAAGGATCGCGAATGGGCCGAGGTCTATACGCAGGGACTGCAGGACGGCGCCTTTCGCGCCGCTGATCTCTCGCAGGAGATCGGCCCGGAGGTGTGCCAGAAGTTCGCCGCGCCAGGCGGACCTCTTGTCAAGATTCTGACCTGGACGGACCGGCCGCAGGAGATTGCACCAGGCATCCGCGCCAGCCCCAGGACGTTGCCATGAGCGGCGCCAAGATGAGGGCGTGTGTCGTGGCGTCAGCCTTGGCGCTGGCCGCTCAGGCGGTTGTCGTAGAGGCGCAACCGGTTCCCGTGCCTAACGTGTGGATGCCAACGGAAGCGACGGCCTGCGACCTGGCTGCATGGCCGAGCTACAGGCTCAGCGCGCCGCTTGTTGTCAGAAGCGCGCCTGATGCTCAGGCCGTTGCGCTCGGCGCCATTCCGACGCGCGCTCAAGAGCGGGAGTATCCCCACAGCGTACGCTTTCAGGTCAAGGAGGCGAGGCGCGGCTGGTTGAAGATCGCGGACGCAAGCGACGCCTACAACGAGGGCGAAACAGACGCCGACGACCGGCCCTTGCCGGTTCGAACGGTCTATTCAGGCGAGGGCTGGATTCCTGCCGACGCCGCGCAATTCGCCATCCAGTCCGCCCGTGGTTTCGCCCGCCCTGACCGGGCTGGCGAGCGTGTGCTGGATCTGGGTGATGACTGGGTGACGGACATGGGGCGTGTCACGGCGATCCGCGCCTGTGGCCAGGACGGCTGGGTTCTGGTCGACTATGTCATCCAGCGCGAGAGCGTGGGCGGCGCGCTTCAGGCCTTGCCCGCCAATCGGATTCGCACAGGAACGGCCTGGTTCCAGGGTGTATGTGGGGCCGAAGAAACGACCTGCGACATGGCTTCGGTGGATCGGGATTGATGCGACGTTTTGGAAATGCCCGCACTGTGCTGGCGATCACGGCTGTGATTGGTCTGTTCCCGCTGAGCAGCGCGTGGGCCGCGCAGGTTGACGACGAGACGGCTGAACCTGCGCTTGGCGCCCCTGAATGGCTGGCGTGGTGCATGCGTGACGCCGGGTCTTCACTCGGTGACGCTGTTTGCTATGGCAAGCACCGCGCCGGTCTTGAGGATGTGCATGCGACGCTGGTGTTTCAGATCGCGAACAGGCTGAGCGGGGTGGGGCCGGAGGGCAGCGATTACGTCAAGGCGGGCGCCAGCCTGATGGCGGCCGAGGAGCATTGGCGCGCCTTCATCCGCGACGACTGCGACGTCGTCAGCGACGTCTTCGGTCAAGGGACGGCGCTTGGCATGGCGGGCGAAGCCTGCACGATCGCCCATTATGAGGCGCGCATCGCCGCCCTTCGCGCGCTGAAGGCCAACTATCTGGATTGACGCCGTTTCCGCCGGTTGCGCGACGAAAACGGCTTGGCGATCAGTTGGTGTCTTGGGTGAGCGGGTTCACGCGGAAATAGGTCCCGGACAGGCTGCCGTTGAAACCGCAGTAGGGGATGGATGGGTCGCCGCTGACATGGCGTTCTTCGACCTGCATCGTGTCGCCCTTGCGGGTGACGACCAGCGACCAGCGCGAGGTGTCTTCGCCCGTCTTCACCTCCAGCGTGCCTTCGTTTTCGCCTGCCCACTCGCCGTTGCCGTCGGCGTCACAGACCCAGCGGGCGCCCAGCGGATCGACGGCGTTGGCGTTGAATGTCAGCACCCCTGTGGCCCAT
>NZ_JABAZW010000107.1:0-10931 GCF_018608325.1 Brevundimonas sp.
GGTCGGGACAGCGGCGGAGGTGACGGCGGCGGCGGCGGTGGAGGAGGGGGCGGCGCGCCGTTCAAAGGCGCCGGCAATGCCGGAAGACGCGGCGGGCTTGGCATGCCACGGCGCACCGTCGTCGATTGCCCCTTGGTCAGATCAAAACCCAGTGGAGCGCAGGCTGCGGGGGTGGCTTCGCCATCTCTGGGCGACGCCAGGGCAAAGCTTGGAACGGCACTCGTCGGAGCAGCGACGGATAGGGCCAGCAGCGCCGATGCGGCGATCCTGAGGGGACGGGACATGGCTTCCTCCGGTTGTCGATGAGCGCAGTCGGGGATGCGGCTGTGGCGCCGGAGCCGCTGACCGGACAGTGATCCGCCACCGTGTCTTTTGCGCCATCTCGCAATCCGGCGGTTTCGCCCCCACACTATGTACTCAGGATGATGGAGGGCCGATGGCCGAGGCGACGACGGGACTGGATCTGGGCGCGGCTGCGGCCCTGCTGGCGGCGGGCGTTCTGGCCGTGCCGATCTTCAAGCGTATCGGCCTTGGGTCGGTGCTGGGCTATCTGGCGGCGGGTCTGGCCATCGGCCCCTTTGGCCTGAAGCTGTTCAGCGAGCCACAGACCATCCTGCATGTCGCCGAGTTCGGCGTGGTCATTTTCCTGTTCATCATCGGCCTGGAGATGCGGCCCAAGCGCCTGTGGGGGCTGAGGCGTGAAATCTTCGGTCTGGGCGCGGCGCAGGTGCTGTTCTGCGGCCTGATCCTGACGCTGACGGCCATGATGGCCGGCTTCTCCGCGCCGGTCGCCTTCATCGGGGCGATGGGGTTTGTCCTGTCGTCCACCGCCGTCATCATCCAGATGCTGGAAGAGCGCGGAGAGATCGCGGGCGGGGCAGGGCAGAGGGCGGTGTCCATCCTGCTGCTGGAAGACCTGGCCATCGTGCCGCTGCTGGCCATCGTGGCCATTTTGGCCTCCCTGACCGGCGCGGCGCACGAAACTGCGCCGCCCCTGTGGCAGACCATCGGCCTGGCGGTCGCGGCGGTCGGCGGGGTGCTGCTGGCGGGGCGTTATGCGGTCAATCCGGTGTTCCGCCTCTTGGCCCGTTACGGCGGGCGCGAGGTGATGACGGCAGCGGCCCTGCTGGTCGTGGTTGGCGCGGCCTGGGCCATGTCGCTGGGCGGCCTGTCGATGGCGATGGGGGCCTTCCTGGCCGGGGTTCTGCTGTCAGACTCGACCTTCCGGCATCAGCTTGAAGCGGATGTGGAGCCGTTCCGCGCCATCCTGCTGGGCCTGTTCTTCCTCAGCGTCGGCATGTCTCTGGACGTGTCGGTGGTCATCGCCGACTGGCGTCTGGTCGTCGGCGGGGTGATCGTCTTCATGGTGGTCAAGGCGCTGGGCATCTATGGCGTCGCGCGCCTGTTCAAGGCCTCGCACCATGAGGCGGTGGAGCGCGCCTCTCTGTTCGCGCAAGGGGGCGAGTTCGCCTTTGTCCTGTATGGCGCCGCTGTCACCACAGGCCTGTTCGACGCCCGCATCAGCGGGATGCTGACGGCCATTGTCATCCTGTCGATGGCGCTGACGCCGCTGACCAGTCTGTTGACCACCCGCCTGCTGCCCAAGCCCAAGGCCTCTGCGGCGGACGCCGACGACGTGGACTTCGCCAAGGACTTGCGCGGACAGGTGCTCATCATCGGCTTTGGCCGGTTCGCCCAGGTGGTGTCCCAGCCGCTGCTGGCGCGCGACGTGGACGTGTCGATCATCGAGAACGACGTCGAAATGATCCAGGCCGCCTCCCAGTTCGGGTTCAAGGTCTATTACGGCGACGGCACCCAGCTTCACACCCTGCGGGCCTCGGGCGCGGAACAGGCCGAGATCGTGCTGGTCTGCGTCGACAAGCCGGAACAGACCGACCGCATCGTCGAACTGGTCAAGCATGAGTTCCCGACCACGCGCGTCATGGCCCGCGCCTTCGACCGGGGGCATTCGATGCGGCTGATCCAGGCGGGGGTCGATTATCAGATCCGTGAGACGTTTGAATCAGCGCTGAAGTTCGGAGAGCGCGCCCTGATCGAACTGGGTCTGGACGAGAGTGAAGCCGCCGACACCGTGGGCGAGGTCCGTCGCCGCGACGAGGCGCGTCTGGGCCTGCAGCTGACCGGCGGTCTGTCGGCGGGACGTCAGTTGATGCGCGGCAATGTGCCGACGCCGCAGCCCGCCCCCTATGTGAAGCCGCGCCGCGAGGGCCGCCTGCTGAACGAGGACGAAGCCGGACCTCCGGCGCCCGACCCGGCGCAGGCCCCTGCGGCGGAAGCGACTGGCGTCTGAAACGCGGGTGGAGGCGGTCGCGGCGATAGGGTAGAGCGAGGCCGTATCCCCCACCGAGGTCCGTCTTCATGAAACGTCTCGCCATCGCCGCCCTGGCGGTTTTCGCGGTTGCCGCGCCCGCTGTCACCGTCACCGCCTGGGGCAACACCGGCCACCGCCTGATCGGGGTGGCGGCGATGCGCGCCCTGCCCAGCGACCTGCCCGCATTCCTGTTGACGCCCGGCGCCATCGCCGACGTGGGTGAACTGTCGCGAGAGCCGGACCGCTGGAAGGGCGCAGGCCAGCCGCACGACCGCGAGCGCGACACCGCCCACTTCGTCGATCTGGACGATCAGGGCCGGGTCTATGACCAGCGCGGCATGCCGATCACTGCCCTGCCGCGCTTGAAGTCGGAATATGACGCCGCCCTGACCAAGGCGGGCCTGAACGTCGACGACGCCGGTTATCTGCCCTACGCCATGATGGACGCCTGGCAGCAGCTGGGTCGCGACTTCGCCTACTGGCGCGTGCTGACGGCGGCTGAAAAGCGTGAGACCAACCTTGAGCGTCAGGCCTGGTACAAGGCCGACCGTGTCCGTCGTGAGGCCCTGATCCTGCGCGATATCGGCGTGCTGGGCCACTATGTCGGCGACGGCTCGCAGCCGCACCACACCAGCATTCACTTCAACGGCTGGGGCGACTTCCCCAATCCCGAGGGCTTCACCAACTCGCGCCAGACCCACGGCCAGTTCGAGGGCGCATTCACCAGCCGCGTCGCCCGTCTGGACACGGTCGAGGCCGCCATGGCCCCCCTGAACATCGACGGCTTCGACGTGAAGGCCCGCACCGTCAGCTATCTGACGACGACGCTGGGCACGGTGATCCCCTTCTATCGTCTGGAGAAACAGGGCGGTTTCCGCGACGTTGATCCGCGCGGCGCGGCCTTCGTCAACGAACGTCTGGCGGCGGGCGCCGCCGAACTGCGCGACTTCATCACCGCCTCGTGGCGTGCGTCCGCCACCGCCTCCATCGGCTGGCCCGCCGTCAAGGTCGCCGAGGTCGAGGCCGGAACGGTCGATCCGTGGAAGTCGATGGTCGGCGACGACTGATCAGTTTTCCCTTCTCCCCTTGCGGGAGAAGGTGGGCCCGCAGGGCTCGGATAAGGGGTTTTGCAGCCTTTGACGGGTGAGTACGTCCACGCTTTGTGCGCCCCCTCATCCGTCTCGCTGCGTGAGCCACCTTCTCCCGCAAGGGGAGAAGGCCTAGAAGGCCGCCCATGTCCGACCTAACACCCCCCGCCGTCATCCTCGACAAGTCCCAGATGGCCGAGAACATCGGCGCTGTGGCGCGGGTGATGGCCAACTTCGGCCTCAGCGACCTGCGCCTTGTCAGCCCGCGCGACGGCTGGCCGCAGGAGCGGGCCTGGGCCACGGCCTCGGGCGCCGACTGGGTGCTGGAGGGCGTACGGGTGTTCGACAGCGTCGCCGAGGCCATCGCCGACCTGAACACCGTCTTCGCCACCACCGCCCGCCCGCGTGAGACGCGCCAGCCCGTCCGCACCCCGCGTGAGGCCAGCCGCGTCCTGTATGACGACACGGCGTCGGGCCTGAAGACCGGGCTTCTGTTCGGCGGCGAGCGGGCCGGGCTGGAGACGACCGACATCGCCCTGTGCGCCGGGATCGTCACCATTCCCATCGACCCGAAACACCATTCGCTCAATCTGGCGCAGGCCGTGGCGATCAACGCCTATGAGTGGCGCACCCTGATCCTGGACGCCCCCCCGCCGCGCTTCCGCGAGAGCGAGGCGCCCGCCTCCAACGCCCTGCTGCTGGGGATGTACGAACATCTGGAGGAAGAGCTTGAGAACGGCGGCTTCTTCTATCCGCCCGAGAAGAAGCGCTCCATGAGCCAGAACCTGCGGGTCATGCTGGGCCGCGCCGCCTTCACCGAACAGGAAGTCGCCACCATGCGCGGCGCCATCCATGCCCTGTCACGTGGCCGTGGCCGGGTGCTGGCCAAGCTGGCGGCGGAACGGGCGGCGAAGGAAAAATAATCGTCATTCCGGGGCTTCGCGCAGCGAAGAACCCGGAACCCAGGACCGCATCATCGAACGAGGGACCGCCCTGGGCTCCGGGTTCCGCTGCGCGGCCCCGGAGTGACGGCCATTGTGCAGCTTCTCCTCGCGTGGTCCTGTCCCGGACATGAGAGGTGACGCCGTCATCGCCGTGTACATCATGGCCAACTTCCGCAATGGCACGATCTACACCGGCGTCACGAGTCACCTGTTCCAGCGCGTCTGGCAGCACCGAACCGGCGTCATCGACGGCTTCGCCAGCGAACACGACTGCAAGACCTTGGTCTGGTACGAGCAGCACGACAGCATCGTTGAGGCCATCGTCCGTGAAAAGACGATCAAGAAGTTGCGTCGCGTCTGGAAGCTGGCCTTGATCGAAAAGGCGAATCCGCAGTGGAAAGACCTTGCTGCCGACTGGTTTGGAGATGAGCGGACGTGAAACTGCTGTGGATCTACCCGCTTGCGGCTCTGGCTGAGATCGGCGGTTGTTTCGCCTTCTGGGCGTGGCTGAAGCTGGATCGCTCGCCGTGGTGGCTGGCGCCGGGTGTGGTGTGCCTGATCGCCTTCGCCTGGCTGCTGACGCTGGCGCCGACCGATACGGCGGGGCGGGCGTTCGCGGCCTATGGCGGGGTCTATATCTGTGCGTCCCTGGTCTGGATGACGGTGGTCGAGAAGACGACGCCGGACCGATGGGATGTGCTGGGCGGTCTGATCTGCCTGATCGGGGCCGGGGTCATCCTGTTCGGCCCGCGCGCCGCCTAGCCCGCGCCCAGCAGGTCGGACCAGCGCCAACTGCCCTTGCCTAGCGCCAGCCTTGCGCCATCGGGGCCGTCTTCGATCGACAGCACGGCCAGGCCATGCATCGCCTGAGTCTTGCACTCAGGGGGCGAGAAGGCGACCTCCAGGGCGATGGCCTGACGCACGCCCGCCAGCCCCTTGCCGGATTGCCCCTGACTTTGCAGCCAGTCGCCGTCCCAGACCAGGATGGCGCGGCCCGAGGCGTTCATCGAACGGCCTGCTTCGCTGACGGCGGTGCGGACCGAGGGGGTGCGGCGCAGACGGTCCTGCACCCGGCGAACCATGTCGCAGCGCCCGCCGTTCGCGCCCGCGCCATTACCGCTTCCCGCGCCAGAACCCGAGCCATCGCCGCCGCCGCCCGTGCCAACGCCGTCGCCGCCGCCTGAACCCGGCCCGGCCGTCATGGCGCCGGCCAGTTGGGCCGCGCCCAGCAGGGGAAGCGGCGGTTGGGCGATCACGCGGCGTGGACGCGAGGCGCGGGGAACAGGCGGAAGCGGCTTCGGCGCTGTGGCGGGCGGCGCAGACTTGGGGCCAGGGGACGGCGATGACGCCTCTGGCTTGGGCGCGGGAATGGGAGCGGGGTCTGGCGCAGGAACGGGCGGCGGCGGCGGTGGGGGAGGCGGCGGCTCCACCAAGGTGACCATGACGGCGGGCGTCTGGTCGATATGGCTGACCGGCGGCTCGGGTCTGGCCCACATCAGCGCCATCAGAACCGCCCCATGCGCAACCAGCACAGGGGCGACCGCAGCGCTCCAGCGGGCAGGGCGGGGACGATCCGGTCGCGCGCTCAATCGCTTGACCGTGATGGAATGTGAACCCTCTGTCGCATGGGCATCAGCAACAAACGCCTGTAAAAACTTTAGACGCCTGTTGAAAACATTGCGGCGCGTCAGGAACGTGGCGCGGACAAAATACAACCTATCGATGAGGGTGATCGAGGTTCTGTAAATCGGACCGTCAATCGGCTGATAGCCTTCTGGCGGGCCAACGTTTTCACTCCACCTATGGTTCCATTAAATTGGAATATTCATGCTCAATCACACATTTTGCTACGGCTAAGCTGACATGATCTAGCCTAATACGCGCCATTACTCTGCCGTTTCCCCTACGGCAGGTTCATCTGGCGCATGATCTGGACGTGGCGCCCCAGCAAAAAGGAGACATGACTTGAGCAGATCGAAACTCAGGACTGCGGTCGTCGGCGGCGCGCTTCTCGCCCTCGGCCTTGCGGCCAGCGGCTGCGCCAGCCACCGTTTCGTGCGTGATCAGTTAGAGGTGGTGGACACCCGCGTGACCGGCGTTGAAGGCACGGCGGGACAGGCGCTGCAGCGCGCCAACGACGCCCATAAGCTGGCTGAGGGCAAGTTCCTCTACCAGGTGGTGCTGTCCGACGATTCCGTGAAGTTCCCGACCGACGCGGCGGCTCTTTCGCCGGAAGCGGAGCAGCGTCTGGCCGAGTTCGCCCAGCGTCTGACCAGCGAGAACCGCAACGTCTATCTGGAGATTCAGGGCTACACCGACGCGACCGGCACGCCCCAGCATAATGACCAGCTGGGCGAACAGCGGGCCGAGGCCGTGCGTCGGTTCCTGAACCGTCAGGGCGTCGCGCTGAACCGGATGTCGACCATCTCGTACGGGCAGGAACAGCCGGTGGCCTCGAACGATACGCCGCAGGGCCGTTCGCAGAACCGCCGCGTGACCATCGTCGTCCTCGCGTGATTTCAGCGGCGGTCGCCTTGGGGCGGCCGCCGTCTATTTCAGGGCGTTGAAGAAGCTCGGCACCGTCTCGGTCGCCGGGCCATAGAGGCCTTCGTCGAACAGCCGCGCGCCCTGCGTGGGCTCCAGATTGATCTCGACCGTACGGGCGCCCGTGTATCTGGCCGACTGTACGAAGCCCGACGCCGGATAGACCGCCCCCGACGTGCCGATCGACACGAACAGGTCGCAGGCCGCCAGCGCCGCCTCGATCCGATCCATGTACAGCGGCGTTTCTCCGAACCAGACGATGTGCGGCCGCATCCGGCCCTGCGGGTGGTCGAGCGAAGGCTCGTCCGCCGCCATGTCGCCGGTCCAGTCGCTGACAACGCCCGAACGGGTGCAGCGCCCCTTCAGCAGTTCGCCATGCATGTGGATCAGTTCGAACCCTGGCGCCGGGGTCACCGCCTCATGGGCGCGGTCGTGCAGATCGTCGACGTTCTGGGTCACCAGCATGAAATCCCCCTCCCAACGCGCCGCCAACTCGGCCAGGGCGTGGTGGGCGGCGTTGGGCTGAACCTCGGCCAACTGGCGACGGCGCTGGTTGTAGAAGTCCTGAACCAGAGCGGGATCGGCGGCATAGCCTTGCGGCGTCGCCACATCCTCCACCCTGTGCCCGCACCACAGCCCGTCGGAGGCCCGAAAGGTCGGCACGCCGCTCTCGGCGGAGACGCCGGCGCCGGTCAGGATGACGAGGTTCATGGGCATGGGTGATTCTGACGGTGCTGATCTGAAGAGACGACGTTAGGCGAAGAATGCGTCAGTTTGTCCAGCCAAGCTTGCTCAGTCCTGCATCAGGGCAGGCGGCGCGTCGTCGTCAGGGCGTCCTGCAGCCAGTCGATCATGGCGCGGACCTTGGGCGGGACGTGGCGCGGATGGGGATGCACCGCCCAGACGCCTTCGTCCGGCGGGCGTGCGTCGTCCAGCAGCGAGACCAGAGCGCCGGAAATCAGGGCGTCGGCGACATAGAAGTCCGGCAACTGACACAGGCCCAGCCCCTGCAGGGCCGCGTCTAGCACGGCGGCGCCGGAGTTGCAGCGCCAGCGGCCATTGGGGCGTATCGAGACTTCGCGTCCCGCCTCGCTGAACCGCCAGTGTTCAGATGATCCGGTCAGCAGGTCGTGGGCAGGCAGTTCGGACAGGTCGCGCGGGGCGCCGCGCCGCTCCAGATAGGCCGGGGCCGCGCACAGGATCAGCCGCCGCGACGCCAGCCGCCGCGCGATCAGGCGCGAGTCCGTCAGATGGCCAAAGCGGATCGCCAGATCATAGCCGTCGCCGACCAGATCGCGCAGCCGGTTGTCCAGATCCAGTTCGATGGACAGTTCCGGGTGGTCGCGGGCGAAGGCGTTGACGGCGGGGGCGACGAACCGCTCGCCATAGGACACCGAACAGGTCATCCGCAGCAGGCCGCGCGGGGCGCTGTCGTCCGGCTGGACAGCGGCCAGAGCCTCGTCGCGTTCGTCGATCAGGCGGCGGCAGCGGTTCAGGAAGTCGCGGCCCGCATCGGTCAGTTCAACGCGGCGGGTGGTGCGGTTCAGCAGGCGCGTCTGCAGCCGATCCTCCAGCCGGGCGATCTCACGGCTGACGGCGGATGTGGACAGGCCCAGCCGTCGGGCGGCGGCCGAGAAGCTGGCCTGTTCGGCGACAGCGGTGAATTCGTCGATCCCGTCCCAGCGGCTGCTCATGCGGACGATCCAGCATGATTATCCCTATTCAGCAATAATGTTTTGCGTTTGTCGCCGTTTCGACGTCGCGCCAACGGGCGTAATAACGCACCCAATTCCCCTCAAGCAGCGCGCCGCCGCGCGGCGAGCGATAGGGGCCTCCGGAGGACCTAAGATCATGAAAACCCGCGCCGCCGTTGCGTTCGAAGCCAAACGCCCGCTCGAAATCGTCGAGGTCGATCTGGAGGGGCCGCGCGCGGGCGAGGTGCTGGTCGAGATCAAGGCCACCGGCATCTGCCACACCGACGCCTATACGCTGGACGGACTGGACTCAGAGGGCATCTTCCCCTCGATCCTGGGCCACGAGGGCGCGGGCGTTGTGGTCGAGGTCGGACCGGGCGTGACCAGCGTCGAGGTCGGGGATCACGTCATCCCGCTCTACACGCCGGAATGCCGCCAGTGTAAGTCGTGCCTGTCGCGCAAGACCAACCTGTGCACCTCGATCCGGGGCACGCAAGGCAAGGGCCTGATGCCGGACGGCACATCGCGCTTTTCCTACAAGGGGCAGGCCATCGCCCACTATATGGGCTGCTCGACCTTCTCGAACTTCACGGTCCTGCCCGAGATCGCCCTGGCCAAGATCCGCAAGGACGCGCCCTTCGACAAGGCCTGCTACGTCGGCTGCGGCGTGACGACGGGCGTGGGCGCGGTGGTCAATACGGCCAAGGTCGAGCCGGGCGCCAACGCCGTGGTCTTTGGTCTGGGCGGCATCGGCCTGAACGTCATTCAGGGGCTGAAGATGGTCGGCGCTGACATGATCATCGGCGTGGACATCAATGGCGACAAGGAGGAGTGGGGCCGCCGCTTCGGCATGACCCATTTCGTCAATCCCAAGGACACGCCCGATGTGGTGGCGCGTCTGGTCGAGCTGACGGACGGCGGCGCGGACTATACCTTCGACTGCACCGGCAACACGGTGGTCATGCGTCAGGCGCTGGAAGCCTGCCACCGGGGCTGGGGCGAAAGCGTCGTCATCGGCGTGGCGGAAGCGGGCAAGGAAATCTCGACCCGTCCGTTCCAGTTGGTCACCGGCCGCGTCTGGCGCGGTTCGGCCTTCGGCGGCGCGCGCGGCCGCACCGACACGCCCAAGATTGTCGATTGGTACATGGACGGCAAGATCGAGATCGACCCGATGATCACCCACACCTTCGGTCTGGAAGACATCAACAAGGCCTTTGACCTGATGCATGAGGGCAAGTCGATCCGTTCGGTGGTGGTGTTCTGAGGTTCAACCCCTGTGTCTGATGGTCAGTTGCGCATCGAAACGCCCTCTGACTAGATGACGCCGAGCCGCCGGATCAGAGTGGCGAAGGGAGAGAGACAAGACCATGTTCACACATGTCACCGTGGGGGCGAACGACGTCGCGGCGTCGCGCCAGTTCTATGATGCGGCGCTGGGCGCGCTGGGGGTTGCGGCCTCGACCGGGCCGGACCCCAAGGGGCGGTACTGGTGGCGCACCCGTCTGGGCGCCTTTGCGGTCGGTGCGCCGATCGATGGCGAGGCGGCCTGCCACGCCAACGGCGGCACCATCGGCTTCCATGCCAAGGACGAGGCGGCGGTGGACGCCTTCCACGCGGCAGGCGTGGCCAATGGCGGAACCTCGATCGAGCAGCCGCCCGGCCGTCGTCCCAACCCGTTCGGGGACATGTATCTGGCGTATCTGCGCGATCCGTCAGGCAACAAGATCTGCGCTGTTTACAGGTACGGCTGATGCAAACCACGAAGACCCACATCGTCCACGGCGGAACCCTTCGCTATCTGAAGCATGACAGCGAAACGACCGGCACGCCCATGACCCTGTCGGTCTTCGTTCCCGCCGGAGAGGGGCCGTTCCCGGTCCTGATCTGGCTGTCGGGCCTGACCTGCACCGAGGACAACTTCACCACCAAGGCCGGGGCCTATCAGGCCGCCGCTGAACACGGCGTCATCATCGTGGCGCCCGACACCAGTCCGCGCGGAGAAGGCGTGGCCGACGATCCGGCCTATGATCTGGGGCAGGGGGCGGGCTTCTATGTCGATGCGACGGAACAGCCGTGGGCGGCGCATTTCCGCATGGAATCCTATGTCACCGGCGAACTGATCCGCCTGATCGACGCTGAGTTCCCAACGACGGGCGTGCGGTCGATCTCGGGCCATTCGATGGGCGGGCATGGGGCGCTGACGCTGGCGCTGAAACATCCCGACCTGTTCCGTTCGGTCTCGGCCTTTGCGCCCATCGTGTCGCCGTCGGTCGTGCCGTGGGGCGAAAAGGCCTTCACCGCCTATCTGGGTAACGACCGCGCCGTCTGG
>NZ_JABAZW010000107.1:10941-32134 GCF_018608325.1 Brevundimonas sp.
GCCGGTGCCCACGCGCAGGGCGAAGTCGGCGAAGTAGCGATCGGTGATGCGCTGGCGAAAGCCCAGGTCCTCCAGCGGGGGCACGGGCGTGTAGTCGTAGTCCAGCACCAGCTTGCCGGCCTTGAGCGTGGCGCGGACGGTGCTCTTGCTGGCGCGCATGCTGACGCGGATGCTGCGCTTGAGCTCGCCGCGGCGGGCGCCGCGCGTGGCGTATATGACGACATCCTGATCGATCAGGGCGACGCCGACAGCTTCCTGACCGATCAGTTGAAACCTGAACTGCTGCAGGCCGCCGCTGATGCTGCGGGCCAGAAGGTCACCATCCGGATGCAGCCGGGCTATGACCACTCCTATTTCTTCATGGCCAGCTTCATCGCCGACCATGTCGCCTTCCATGCCAAACGTCTGAAGGCCTGAGAGTCTTAAGGTCTGGTCGGCTGTCCCATCGCGCCCCTCGGTGATAGAGGGGCGTCATGACCTCTATCGACGCCTACGAACCGATGTTTTCCGCCCTGTGCCGCGAGGTGGGCTTCTGCCTGCACGAGAAGGGCCAGAAGCGGGTGATCGAGGCCCTGCCCAAGGGTCTGGACGCCGCCGTGCGCGCCGTCTTCGCCGCCGAGGGCGTGGACGAGCCCAATGCGCCGGGCGACCTGAAACGCGCCGTGCGCGACTGTCTCAAGTCGAACTTGCCGCCTGAGGCCTAATCGCCTGGCGCCTTGGGCGGAGCCGTCGTCGTGACGACTTCGCCGCTGGGCAGAGTGGTAGTGGTGGTCGAGACGGTCGTGCCATCGAGCGCGGTGGTGGTCGTCGTTGTTGTGGTCTTTTCCCACATCACGCAGTTGATGCTTGATCCGCCGTTGGCGGCGGATGCAGTGTTGCATCTTGCATTGGCGGCTGCTTCATCGGCTGCGCGCACAAAGCCCGAGGGGCCTGAGGTGCAGGCGCTGAGCAACAGGGCCGTCAGGATGGCGCAGGATCGCAACATGGAGCCCCTCTTCACAATTTCTGTCTGCACTGTGCCCGATCCAGCGTGGCGCACAAGCTGAGCATTTGAACGAAATCGGCTGCTAAACGCTTGGGTTCGGAGCCGTCCGCCCTTATCTGCACCCCATCGAACTTCTGTTGGAAAAAGGAACCTCCCATGGCCTTCACCCTGCCCCCGCTGCCCTATGCCTATGACGCGCTGGAGCCGGCCATCGACAAGGAGACGATGACCTTCCACCACGACAAGCATCACCAGACCTATGTCGACAACCTGAACAAGGCCGTCGACGCCGACGCCAGCCTGCAGGGCAAGTCGCTGGAAGAGCTGCTGGCCAACATCTCCAAGCTGCCCAAGGCTGTCCGCAACAACGGCGGCGGTCACTGGAACCACAGCCTGTTCTGGGAACTGCTGGCCCCGGCCGATCAGGCGGGCGAGCCTTCGGCTGAACTGGTCGCCAAGATCGACGCCGAACTGGGCGGCCTGGACAAGTTCAAGGCTGACTTCGACGCCGCCGGCGCCGGTCAGTTCGGTTCGGGCTGGGCCTGGCTGATCCTTCAGGACGGCAAGCTGAAGGTCACCTCGACCCCGAACCAGGACAACCCGCTGATGGACGTGGCTGAAGAGAAGGGCGCTGTCCTTCTGGCCGCCGACGTGTGGGAGCACGCCTACTACCTGAAGTATCAGAACCGCCGCGTTGACTACCTGAAGGCCTTCTGGTCGGTGGTGAACTGGAACAAGGTCAACGAACTGTACGAAGCCGCCAAGTAAGCGACGCCGTCAGAACGACCAGACGCCCGCCGGACCCTCCGGCGGGCGTTTTCGTTGCCGTCAGATATCGAAACTGGTTTCCTCGTTCAGCCTGTGGCGCAGGCGTTCGACGTGGTGCTGGCGCAGAGCGCGACGCTGACGCAGCAGTTCGTGAATGCCGTCGGCGAGCGACAACAGCTGCTGGTCGTTCAGCGGCTCGACCAGATCGACAAGCTGGGTTCGCAGATGATCGAAGCCGGCGTGGCTCAGTCCGACTGCGGGTGTGTCTCCGTTCGGTCGCATCAGATACTCCGGCTGGATGCATCGTCAGTCTGGCGGCGCAACAACAGGGCGCTCGGTCGTTAAGGCGCAGCTTGGCGTTCCGGTTCCCGGAAATCGTGCTTAACGCCCGCCGTGGCTGCCCACAGCTTGACTCTGCGGGCTGGTCTGGCCATAAGCGCCGCCTTCCACGCCTCCCGGTTCGCCGAGGGGCGGGTTGATGACGGAAGATGCGTGGACCGCCGTTGAGATCGCATTCCCAATCCAGGGGACGCCGGGCCGCATCGCGTGAAAAGAGAATAGAATGTCCAAGCGCCACAGCGCCAAGTACAAAATCGACCGCGCCATGGGCGAGAACCTGTGGGGCCGCGCCAAGTCGCCGGTCAACAAGCGTTCTTACGGCCCCGGTCAGCACGGTCAGCGTCGCAAGTCCAAGGTTTCGGACTTCGGTCTGCAACTGAAGGCCAAGCAGAAGCTGAAGGGCTACTACGGCAACATCACCGAGAAGCAATTCTCCAAGACCTACGAGGAAGCGACGCGTCGCAAGGGCAACACCTCGGAAAACCTGATCGGCCTGCTGGAATCGCGTCTGGACGCCGTCGTCTATCGCGCCAAGTTCGTCCCGACCGTCTGGGCTGCTCGCCAGTTCGTCAGCCACGGCCACGTGCTGGTCAACGGCAAGAAGGTCGACATCGGTTCGTACCGCGTGAAGCCGGAAGACGTCGTCTCCGTGAAGGAAAAGTCGCGCAACATGGCTCTGGTGCTCGAAGCCCAGCAGTCGTCGGAACGTGACGTGCCGGATTACCTGGAACTGTCGGACCGTTCGTTCGCCGTTCGTTATGTCCGCGTTCCGGAACTGTCGGACGTGCCGTACCCGGTGAAGATGGAACCGAACCTGGTCGTCGAATACTACGCTTCGTAATCTGCGAAGCCTTCGAAGATCATAAAAGACAGCGGCTTGCACATTCCGATGTGCCCCAGCCGTTCAAGAGTTTGAGTTTGGAGAAGGCCCCGGATTCGTTCGGGGCCTTTTCTGCTATTTCCGGCTGTTCCCTTATCGGGCGAACAGGCGCATTCTGAGGATGTTCAGGAAGATGGGAATGGGAGGCCGCCAGGTGAAGCGCGCCGTCATCGGACGCATGGCTCTGGCCGCGGCGATCGCGGCAGGCCTGTCGGGATGCGCCAGCCTCACGGCTCAGCCGACGGTTTCGACGGCGGGCATGCCGGGTGAACTGGAAGCCATCCACGCCGCCGCCTTCACACGTGACCAGGCGGTGTTCTGGGTCAGCTCCAACGGCTGCACGTCCAAGTCCGACCTGATCCCCATTGTCAGCATCCAGGGCGGAAACGCCGTCATCACCCTGCGCCGCATCGACGAAGACAAGTGTCACCAGAAGCTGGCCGAGGGTGTGCAGGTGAAGTGGTCGTTCGAGGAGCTGGGTCTGGCGCCCGGTTCGCCGGTCAGCGTCAACAACCCCTACCAACTGCCCCAGACCTGACACCCGACACAGTGTCCGACACGGCCGTCTGACAGGCGCTCGCCCCGTTTTTTAGGGGTATGTTATCCCTGTTCAGTGGGCGAATGATAAGCCTCTGCACCGTACAGACCTCGGCAGTGGTACCAGTCATGTCGAGTGTCTAATGCGTTTCTTCTCCTGTTTGGTTGAAGATCATAATCTGTGGCTTGTCGGCCTGGCCGCAGTCCTGTGTTTGTCGGGGTCATTGATCGTCGCGCGGCTGTTCCAGCGGCTGCGTCACTCGGAGAAGGGCGGGCGTCTGGCCTGGACCTTCATGGGGGCCGTCGCCACCGGCGCGACCATCTGGTGCACCCATTTCGTCGCCATGATCGCCTACGAGCCCGGCGTCGACGTCACCTATGAGCCAATGCTGACCGGCGTGTCCCTGGGCATCGCCATCTGCGGCAGCGCCCTGGCCCTGTGGTTCGGCTCGCGCCAGATGCGTTTCGCCGCGCCTGTCGGCGGGGCTCTGTTCGGTCTGGCCGTCACCCTGATGCACTATATCGGCATGGACGCCTTCGCCGCCGAGGCGGTGATCCACTGGTCGGCCGCCTATGTCGTGGCCTCCGTTGTCGGCGCCGTCTTCTTCGGCGCCCTGGCGTTCGAGGCGGCGCGTCGCGCAGGCCGCGCCGGATCGACCTGGCCTGCCGCCCTGTTGATGGTGGGCGGGATCGTGACCCTGCACTTCACCGGCATGGCCGCCATGACCATCATCCCGTTCGCCCCCAATGTCGGCGACATCACGGGACAGGAAGCCAATCTGGTCATGGCCTTCGCCGTGGCGGGCGTGGGTCTTCTGGTTCTGGGCACGGGCGTCTCCAGCCATGCGCTGGACCTTCAGTCGCGCTCTCAGGCCCGTCAGCGTCTGGCCCATCTGGTCGAGGGCAGCGTGGACGGCATGGTGGTGGAGCAGGGCGGGGTCATCCTGGCCGCCAACGCCGCCTTCGCCGATCTGGTCGGAGCCAAGCATGAGGCCCTGATTGGCGGGGATCTGTCCAAGTGGCTGCCGGAGCGCAACCAACTGGGCGTCGGCGTGCTGACGCAGTCGGCGCTGAATCTGGACGAAGGCCGTCTGGTCCCGGTCGAGGTCGCCGTACGTCGCGACGGCGGCGAAGCCAACACCGCGCCCCTGATGATCTACGCCGTGCGCGACCTGCGGGCGCGTCTGGCCCAGGAACGCCGCATCGCCCATCTGGCCCGCAACGACAGCCTGACGGGCCTGCCGAACCGCACCTCGTTCCTTGAGCTGCTGACCAAACAGACCGCAGACGCCGCCGTGCCGCACAAGGTGGCCCTGCTGGCCATCGACCTGGACCGCTTCAAGGAGGTCAACGACATCCACGGCCACGCCGCCGGGGACCAGCTTCTGGTGCGCATCGGCGAGCGGATGAAGGCCTGCCTCAAACCCGGCGAGTTCATTGCGCGTCTGGGCGGGGACGAGTTCGTCGCCGTCATGCAGATCAACCAGCGTGAGGACGCCCTGGGTCTGGCCGACCGCCTGCGCGTCGCCATCACCGAGCCTGTCGATCTGGGTCATGCTGATGTGGCGTGCGGCGCCAGCGTCGGCATCGCCCTCTGGCCCGATGATGCGACGGAGCCCTCGGCCCTGATCAATGACGCCGACCTGGCCATGTACCGGGCCAAGGCGTCGCTGACGACGGACGTCTGCTTCTATGGGGAAGAAATGGACAAGGCCGTGCGCGAGCGGCGCCGTCTGGTCCAGCAACTGCGTGAGGCCCTGGACCAGGACCAGTTCAGCCTGAACTGGCAGGTGCAGGCCTCGGCGGAAACCGGCGAAGTCACGGGCTACGAAGTGCTGCTGCGCTGGATCCAGCCGGACGGGACGTTCGTGTCTCCGGCCGAGTTCATCCCGCTGGCGGAGGAAAGTGGTCTGATCCTGCCGATCGGCGAATGGGTGCTGCGCAAGGCCTGCGCCGAGGCCGCCCTGTGGGAAGCGCCGTACAAGATCGCCGTCAATCTGTCGCCGATCCAGCTGGGCCATGTGGACCTGCCGCGTCTGGTGCATCAGATCCTGATGGAGACGGGGCTTGCGCCGCACCGTCTGGAGCTGGAGATCACCGAGACGGCCATGATCGCCGACCTGGACCGCACGACCCATATCCTGCGTCAGTTGAAGCTGCTGGGCGTCTCCATCGCCATGGACGACTTCGGCACCGGCTATTCGTCCCTGTCGACGCTGCGGGCCTTCCCGTTCGACAAGATCAAGCTGGACCGGTCCTTCATGTCCGAACTGGACGGCGGGCCTCAGTCAGCCGCCATCATCCGCGCTGTTCTGGCTCTGGGCGAAAGCCTGGACATCCCGGTGCTGGCCGAGGGCGTCGAGACGCTGGAGCAACTGAGCTTCCTGCGCGACCAGGGTTGCGACGAGGTGCAGGGCTATCTGCTGGGACGACCCAAGCCGGTCGCCGACAGTCAGCTTCAGGACGAGGCCCTGACCATGTGGAACGACGAGAAGCTGCTGTTCGTCGAAGAGGCGACGTCAGAGGCCGCCTGACAACCCTGCCTGTCCCTGACCTGTCATTTTGTTCACCTGCCTTGCTGATTTTTCACGTGTGTGGCGGACAAAGGCAGGTCAGTAAGGGGCAAGCTCTTTAGGGGATCACACCAATGCTTCGTCTCGCTCTCGCCATCGCCATCGCCGCCCCGCTGCTGTCGGGCTGCATCATCATCTCGACCGAAAAGCCCACGACACGCGTTGTTACGTCGTCGTCTGAGGCCAAGTGATGCGGGGCCTCAAGGTTCTGGCGCTGGCGGGTCTGCTGGCGCCGGCGCTCACGGCCTGTGTCATCTATGACAGCACGTCCAGCGACAACGTGCGGGTCAATGTCACGCGCCATGACGCCCCGGCCGCCGAGCCGGTTCGCGGCGCGCGGATCGACGATGGCGCTCTGGTCGTTCTGGTCACGTCCAACGGCTGCACCACCCAGGCGGACTTCGAGGTTTCGGTCGCTGACAACCGTCAGGCCGAGGTCACGGTGCGCCGGATCAAGGAAGACATCTGCCGCTCGCTGGTCGCGGTTCCCGACGTGGAGCTGCGCTGGACCTATGCGGACCTGGGCATCGAGGCGGGCAGCCCGGTGCGGATCATCAATCCGCTGAAGTAGCCTCGAACACCGTCAGCATCGACGGCGGTATGCGCTGCGGCCTCAGGGTCGCAGCGTCCACCAGCACCCATTCGGTGACGCCCTGGGCGCAGACCTTGCCCTCGGCGTTCTCGATGCGGACATAGCGGTTGAAGCGCGGGCCGTGCGGCTCGCCGACCCAGGTGCGGGCGACGACGCCCATGGCGCCCGGCTCGATCCCGCGCAGATAATCGATCTCGTGCCGGGTCGCGACCCATGACCATTTCGCGCGATCTTCCTCGGAAAACCGCGCGTTCCAGTGCGCCGTGCCGGCGTCCTGCAGCCAGCCGACATAGACCACGTTGTTCACATGGCCGTTGCCGTCGATATGCTCGGGCAGAACTTCAAGCGGCAGGACGAAGACCTCGCGGTCCTCGCGCGGGGTCAGGGTCTGGCGGGCCATCAGGCCTCGCCCAGAGCCACGCCCTTCTCGACCATCAGGGCCTGAAGTTCGCCTGCCTGGAACATCTCGCGCACGATGTCCGAACCGCCGACGAACTCGCCCTTCACATAGAGCTGCGGAATGGTGGGCCAGTCGGTGAAGCTCTTGATGCCTTCGCGCAGGCTCTCGTCCTGAAGCACGTCGACGCCGACGAACGACGCGCCGACATGGTCCAGAATCTGAACCGCCAGGGAGGAGAAGCCACAGCGCGGCTGGTCCGGCGTGCCCTTCATGAACAACACGACGTCGTGCTGCGCGACAGTGTCGGCGATGAAGGCGTGGACGGGGTCAGCGGCTTGAACGGTGTCGGTCACGGATATTGGCCTTTCGTGAAGCCCGTCAGCTAGGGAGGCGAAGGCTCCGGGTCAAGCACTGCGCGGCGTCGCGTCGCGCGTGCTGACCCTAACGTGATGGTCTCAGGCCGCGTTGGGCTGAACCCCGGCCATCTCGATCTGGGCCGCAAGGCCCGGCGGCATGTCGCGTTCGGGCGTCTCGGCCAGGGTTTTCAGCCGGTCCTTGTCCTTGGCGCGGACGATGACGCTGGCGATCGACGGGTCGATCAGGGCGTAGGTCAGGCTGATCGTCTCAGCAGTCCATTTCGGCGTGTTGCAGAGGAAATGATAGGGATCGGCGGTTCCCTTCACGCGCGGTTCCGCGCCGATGCCGAAGAAGCCGCGCTTGCGGGGCGGGGCCTTGGAGGCGTCGCGGTCAGGCGAGCGGCGGTCGCGGAAATAGTCATAGACGAAGATCGCCATGTCCTGTTCGCGCGCGGCGCGGACGCGGTTGCGGATCTTCCAGTCCGAATGGATGTTGTAGGGCGTCATCAGCACGTCGAAGGCGCCGGTCGAGACATAGGCGTCCATGACCTCGCCTTCGCCCGCAACACCCAGCAGCTTGATGCGGCCCGAGGCGCGCAGACCCTTCAGGGCGGTCAGGGATGACTGCTGCAACTCATGTTCGCCCGGCTCCTGCAGCACGGCGACGTCGATCCAACCCAGGCCCGAGAAATGCAGCACCTGATCGATGGCGCTGGTCATGCCCTCGGCGGAGAAATCGCGCGGCGCATTGCGGCCTTCGCCCGCACCCAGGTTCAGGCTGACGCAGACCAGGTCGCGATTGACGTGGGACAGGGCCTCGCCCAGCACCTCGGCGGTGACGGGATCGGGCGCTTCCAGCCGATAGGAGTTGATGCCCGCTTCCAGCGCCGAATACAGCAGGTCCAGCGTGGCGTCGCGCCCGCCCGACAGGGTGTCGGTGCCGATCGAGAAGGTCAGGTTCGAAACTGCGGCGCCCGCTGCGCCGAACGGACGATAACGCATGGATCAGGTTCCCTGGGCCGTCTGTGGGGCGGAGGTCTCCAGCGCCAGGGCATGCAGTTCGCCGCCCATCTGACCCTTCAGGGCCGCATAGACCAACTGATGCTGTTTCACGCGCGACAGGCCCGCAAAGGCGCCGGAAACAATGCGCGCACGATAGTGGTCGCCGTCACCGGCCAGATCCTCGATGGCGATCTCTGCGTCAGGGAAGGCCTCGACCAGATGCTGGCGCAGGGTTTCGACGGGCATGGGCATGGGAAAGCACTCGTGAGACGTTCACGCTCCAGCCTGCCTTATAAACCTTAATGGCTGACTACGGGGGCGTGCAGGGGCGTTCGAACAGCCGCACCAGATGGTCGCTATAGGTCGTCTCGGCATAGGGCTGATAGCCGACACGGGCGGCCAGTTTCAGCGAAGGCAGGTTGTCGGGCGCGATCATGCAGACGGTGCGCGCGGCGCCCAGTGTCCGGTCCGCCCAGGCCAGGGCGGCGGTCAGGGCCTCTGCGGCGTAACCCTGGCCCTGAAAGGCCGGATCGACGCCCCATCCCAGTTCGGGCGCATCAAAAGCGGGCGTCATCTCGCGCCGGTAGTTCAGCACCCCCACGCTGCCCAGATAGTCGCCTGCATCCTTCAGCCGGATCGACCAGTTGCCGTGGCCCAGCGCGGCCCAGTGGCCGATGTCGCGCAGCACCCGGAACCAGACCTCTTCTTCCGACAGGGCGCGGCCCATGATGAAGCGCGTGAAGTCGGTCTTGCGCCACAGGGCGGCGATCTCGGTGAAGTCATCCAGCCCGACCGGGGTCAGGATCAGCCGTTCCGTGCTCAGCGTCGTCGTCACATCAGTCCCAGTTGCTTCAGGCTGGCCACCCCGTCGCGGCCGACGACCAGATGGTCATGCACCTCGACGTTAAGGGCGCGGCCTGCCAGCACAACCTGTTTCGTCATCTCCACATCGGCGCGGCTGGGCGTGGGGTCGCCGGACGGGTGATTGTGCACAAGGATCAGGGCGCTGGACGACAGCTCCAGCGCGCGGCGCACCACTTCGCGCGGATAGACGGGGGCGTGATCGACCGTGCCGCGGTTCTGCACCTCGTCCAGGATCAGCTGGTTCTTCTTGTCCAGATACAGCACCCGAAACTGCTCGCGCGGCTCGTGCTGCAGGGCGACCCGAACATAGGCCAGCAGGGCGCTCCACGACGAAATCACCGGCCGTTTTGCTGTCGGCTCGCGCGCGATCCGGCGTGTCACGTCAAAGATCAGCTGCAGGTCCAGCGCCACCGCCCGCGTCGCCTTGCCCGGCGCATAGCCCAGCGACCGCGCGACACTGTCCTCAACCGCCTCATGACTGGCTGCGCCGATCCCCTCCAGCCCGCCGAAACGCGCCAGCAGGTCTTTGGCCAGCGGCTTGGTGTCCTTGTACGGCACGCTGCGGAACAGCAGCAGTTCCAGCAGCTCATAGTCGGGCAGGGCGCCCAGTCCCCCCTTGGCCGCCCGCTCGCGCAGCCGGTCGCGATGGCCGTTGTGACGCGGCGTGGTCTTGGCGGGAAGTTCGTCGGTCATGCGCCGGCAGGATCGGTCGATCCGGCGGCTGGCGCAAGTGCAGCGTGTGTACGCGCCAACCGCTTCGATTTAACCGACGTTCAGCTTACCGCCGTCATTCCGGGTTCGTCCTTCGGACGCCTCGGAATGACGAGCTGGAAGTTAGGCCCGCCGACTATCGATTGGACCTGGAGTCAGTTCGGGCGGAACAGGCCCTTGGGCGAGGCGGTGAAGATCTCCAGCCCGTCTTCGGTCACGCCGATGGTGTGTTCGCACTGGGCCGACAGGGACTTGTCGCGGGTCACGGCGGTCCAGCCGTCGGACAGCACCTTCACCTGCGGCTTGCCCAGGTTCACCATCGGTTCGACGGTGAAGAACATGCCTGCCTTCAGCACGGCGCCGTCGCCCTTGCGGCCGTAGTGCAGGACGTTGGGGCTGTCGTGGAAGACGCGGCCGATGCCGTGGCCGCAGAAGTCGCGCACCACGCTCATGCGCTGGGCCTCGACGAACTTCTGGATGGCGAAGCCGATGTCGCCGAACGTGTTGCCCGGCTTGACCTGCGCCAGACCCAGGTCCAGCGATTCATAGGTGATGTCGATCAGGCGTTTGGCGCGGGCGTTGATCTCGCCCACCGCATACATGCGGCTTGAATCGCCGTGCCAGCCATCGACGATGACCGTGTGGTCGATGTTGACGATGTCGCCTTCCTTCAGAACCTTGTCGCCGGGAATGCCGTGGCAGACGACGTGGTTGATCGAGGTGCAGACGGTCTTCTCATAGCCCTTGTAGCCCAGGCAGGCGGGCAGGCCGCCGTTGTCCAGGGTGAACTCGCGCACCAGATCGTCGATCTGGCCCGTGGTCACGCCCGGCTGGACGTGGGGGATGATCATGTCCAGCGCCTCGGCGACCAGACGTCCGGCCTTGCGCATGCCCTCGAAATCCTCGGGCGTATGGATGCGGATGCTGCTGGAACGGACCAGGACGTCGGTTTCCAGTTCGGGCGTTTCGTACATAGGGATCGGTCTGCAAAAGGCTGGCGGCAAAAAGCCTGGGCGGGGCGAAATCCGTCCGCCCGAGATGGTCCCTATAGCACAAAACCTCAAGTCCCGGTTCTGGATTCGGGCGTCGCGGCGGCTGAGGGGCGCATTGTTCCGCAATCGGCGCAGACCTGAGCCCGCAGTTCTCAACCGTGCGCCATTGAGCGTGAACCAGTGTCGCGGCTTCGACACAGTCGAACAGCTTCATGTTTCGACCTGTCAGGCGGCGTTGATAGGCGCCTGACCTGCATGGAACGCCAAAACTCGCTGATTTGCCGCAAAAATATTCCGATAATAACGTTATCCGTCGCACTGATCTTGCCCTGGCGGAAGCTCTCGAAGGCGTGATCGTGTGCGGCTTTCGCGCCACTGTTTCGCCCGCTTCCGGTCCGATGGGGGCCTTGCCTGCAACGTTTTCATGACGGGAACGCTTTGTTGGCTCCTCCCCCGATCGTCCCGCTGATCAGGCGGGCGACGCTAATTAGGTGTATGAAATGAACCCCAGGAACATCGCCCGTGTTGGCGGACTGGCCCTGACGACCGCCCTGCTGGTCGGCGTCTCTGCCCCGGCCATGGCCGGCTCCTTCTATCTTCAAGAACAATCGACCCGCGGCGCTGGACGCGCCTATTCCGGCGAAGGCGCCGACACCGGCGTGCAGTCGCTGTGGTGGAACCCCGCCGCCATCGCCCGCAGCGGCCGTCAGGCCTATGTCGGCGTCCATGGTCTGATCCTGGACTCCAGCGTCGATGACCGCGGCTCGACCATCAACTACAACCTGCCTGCGCCCACCCCGCCGTTCCCGGCTGGGACCATCCTGTCGGGTTCGACGCCGGTCGGGGGCAACCCGCATGTGCATGACGTGGTCGAAAGCGGACTGGTGCCGAACTTCGCCATCGCCCAGCCGATCGGCGACCGCTTCACGGTCGGTCTGGCGGTTCAGGCCCCCTATAACTTCACCACCAAGTACGAAGCCAACGACTTCGCCCGTTACGACGCCATGACGTCGGAACTGCGCTCGGCCAACGTCGGCGTGGTGCTGGCCGCCAAGGTCACAGACTGGCTGGACGTGGGCGTCGGCTTTGACGCCCAGTATGTGAAGGCCAAGCTGACCTCGGCCATGCCGAACATCCCGACTGTGGCGGGCGTGGCGCCGGTGGTTCTGATCCCCGCGGCGACGGACGGCTTCAACTCGCTGGAAGGCGACGGCTGGGATTACGGCTGGAACGTCGGCGCCCAGGCGCACTTCAACAAGCTGGACCTGGGTCTGTCGTACCGCTCCAAGATCGAGCATGATCTGGACGGCGACATCAACATCTCGGGCCTGACGGGTCCGCTGGCTGTGGCCAATGTCGCCGCCAACGGCAACGCCAACTTCAACACGCCGTGGTTCGCCACCCTGTCGGGTCGCTATCACGTCAATGAAAAGCTGACCCTGAACGCCCAGGTCAACCGCATCGGCTGGAGCGAGTTCGACGCCATCCGCGTGCACTACAACACCACCGACAGCGCCATCGTCCAGAACTACAAGGACGTGACCACGGGTGCGATCGGCTTCGACTACGCCGTTGATCCGACCATGACGGTGCGCGGCGGCATCGGCTATGACCCGACCCCGACCCGTGACGGCCAACGCACCGCCCGCATCCCGGACGGCGACCGCATGCTGTATTCGGCGGGTCTGTCCAAGACGATGGGTTCGGTGACCTTCGACGGCGCCGTGACCTATATCGACATCGACAAGAGCAAGGTCGTCGAGACCCGCGACGTCTATGGCAATGGTCTGGCCATCTCCAACATCCTGGCCGAGTCGAGCGGTTCGGGCGTCGGCTTCTCGGTGGGCGCGACCTGGAACTTCTAAGGTCCGCAGCCATCGGTTGACATGAGAACGGCGGCTCCTTTGCCGTTTTTTATTGCCGTCCCCGACAGGCGGGGGAGGAGGCGTTCACATCAGCCCTTAGCGGCGCTGTAGCCCTTGCCGCCATTCGACGGGCGGCGGCGGGGGCGGCGCTTCATTTCGCCCTCGGGACGCGGCTCGGACTGACGGTTGTCAGACTGGCGGGGTTCGCGCGGCGTGATCTTTTCGCCAGCCATCGGGTTGTAGGTCTTTTCAGGACGCGGAGCCGCAGCCTCGCCGCCGGGGCGGTTGCGGCGTTGACGGTGGGGCTGGCCGCCGCCTTCCGGACGGACGCCTTCACGATGGGGCGCGCGGTTGCGACCGCCACGACCGCCACGGCCGCCTTCGTTGCGCTCGCCGCCTTCACGTTCCGGCATGGTCGCCTTCTTGGCCACGCCAGCGGACATGATCGAGGCGTCCAGAGCCGCCAGTTGCTTGTCGTTGCGGCGATCCGCAGCCGGGATCTTCTGGCGGGTGACCTTTTCGATGTCGCGCAGCAGCTTCATCTCGTCGCCAGCCACGAAGCTGACGGCGGTGCCGTCCTTGCCTGCGCGGGCCGTACGACCGATGCGGTGGACATAGGATTCCGGCACGTGCGGCAGTTCGAAGTTCACGACGTGCGAGACGCCGTCCACGTCGATGCCGCGCGCGGCGATGTCGGTGGCGACCAGAACGCGCAGCTTGCCCTTCTTGAAGGCCTCCAGCGTGCGTTCACGTTGTGGCTGGGACTTGTTGCCGTGGATCGCGCCGGCTTCGACGCCGCCGGTTTCCAGATAGGCGGCAACCTTGTCGGCGCCGTGCTTGGTCTTGGTGAAGACCAGGCAGCGCTTGTATTCCGGGTCGCTGAACATTTCGGTCAGCAGGGCGCGCTTCTTGCCCTGTTCGATATAGACGACCGACTGGCTGATGCGCTGGACGGTGGTCGATTGCGGCGTGACCTGAACCTTGACCGGGTCTTTCAGCAGTTCGCCCGCCAGCTTGCCGATCTCGGATGGCATGGTCGCCGAGAAGAACAGGTTCTGACGTTTGGCCGGGATGCGGCTGACGATCTGGCGGATCGGCTTGATGAAGCCCAGGTCCAGCATCTGGTCGGCTTCGTCCAGCACGAAGATTTCGGTCGAGGACAGGTCAAGGTTCTTTTGCTGGATGTGGTCCAGCAGGCGGCCCGGAGCGGCGACCAGGATGTCCAGACCCTGTTGCAGGGCGCGTTCCTGACCGCCGTATTTCACGCCGCCGAAGATCACGGCGACGCGGAAGCCCAGGTGTGCACCGTAAGCCTTGAAGCTGTCGCCGATCTGGGTCGCCAGTTCACGCGTGGGCGACAGGACCAGCACGCGCGTGGTGCGCGGCTTGGGGGCGATGCGGTTTTCGGCCAGGCGATGCAGGATCGGCAGGGCGAAGGCGGCGGTCTTGCCGGTGCCGGTCTGGGCGATGCCCAGCAGGTCCTTGCCGGCCATGACGTCGGGGATGGACTTTTCCTGGATCGGCGTGGGCTTGGTGTAGCCGGTCGCAGTCAGGGCCTGAAGAAGGGCCTTGTTCAGGCCCATGGATTCGAATGTGGTGCTCACAGCAGTGTCTTTCGCGTGCGGCAGGGCGCTTTCAGCCATGGCATGACGCCGTCGGGCCGCGCACCGCCAGTCCCGACGGGGCCTCGGGGGTGAGGCCTGCGGGGTGGATCGGGCGCCGCCCCGCGTGTCCGGGCAGCGAATGAACTTGAGGAACCGGCGACTTCTACAGACAGGCCCGGGGAGGGACCCACACGCGCTGGAGACGCCGGAGATCGCGATTGTGCGATGCGGCGCAAATGGGCGCAAAGCGACGCGAAGTCAAGAACGGCGCCTTTGCAGGCGGCCGCGACTGTGACCGACAGTCGCAAAAATGGAACATCCGGTCGATGCAGACGCTCCCTTTACCTGTAACGGAAACGGAGAAATCGCATGGCCATAAGCCACGAAGAGCGCGCTCTGGACTCAGGTGAGCGCGAACTGGTCGCCCAGAGCCGGGACATCGCCAACCTGTCTCAGGCCCAGCTGACCGATCTGCAGAAGCGGCTGCGCGCCCGGCGTGACCGGGTTCAGCGTATGATCCGCACACGAACCCGCAACACTGCAACGCCGGGACTGGACGCAGGCGCGCGCCAGAAGAAGGCCCTGCTGGCCGAGGCTGTGAAACGGGTGACGGATGAGGTTCACGCCCGCCGTGACGCCGCCAAGCGCTCGCCTGCCGAAACCGCGACCCAACATCTGGCCGAAGCCGTCCAGCGCAAGGCCGAGAACCCCAGCTGGCGCGGGCCGGAAGACGTGACCGCCAATACCGGACCGGCGGAAACGCCCAACACCAAGATCGCCCCGTCCGGCGCCCTTCACGCCGAAGGGATGCGGGCCGTCATCGCGCGCTCGACCGGTGACAGATAAGCGCGCGACGGGCAGGGACGGATGGCCTCAGCCCCAGGCCATCCAGCCCATCCAGACGGCCATGGCCACCATCATCAGGTTCTCGGTCAGGGACAGGAAGCCCAGCGGCACATTGCTGTCGCCGCCGACGCAGGCGCATTTCAGTTCGCGCTTCTGGATATAGACGGCCTTGAACACCGACCATGCGCCGATTGAGCCAGCGACGATGGCCGCCGGAACCGACAGCCAGTTCAGCACGCCCGCGATCATCAGCACGCCCGCGCCCAGTTCGATGAAGGGATAGATGTAGGCGTAGGGCAGCCAGCGCTTGGCCAGCACATCATAGCCCAGGAACATGGTGGCGAACCCGTCCAGATCACGCAGCTTCAGCATGGCCAGCGCCGCCATTGAAAAGGCGATGAACCATTCGGGCGTGCGCATGGTCAGCAGGGTTCCGCCCGCATAACTGGCGGCGATAGCCATCAGGGCGGTGACGGCGAAGACGACCAGAACAGGGGTGTAGGTCTTCTTGTCCTTATCCTTGACCGGCTTGCCCAGGAACCGGCGCAGGTCGTCGTAGCCCCCGACCCGCTGGCCGTCGATGAAGGTTTGGGGCGTGGTCTTGACGTCATGCTGGGCCTTGAAGGCGTCGACCTGTTCGCGCGTCGTCAGCCAGCGATCCTCGACCTTGTAGCCTTCGCTTTTCAGCAGATAGAGGGCGCGCAGGCCCCACGGACAGGTGTGCTTTTCCATGACCATACGGTGCAGGACGGCGGTCTTTTGGGCGGGCATCAGGGCTTCCTTGGACTTTGCATCATCAGCGTCTGAACCCCATGTGGGGTGCGGACCATGGTACGGAGTCAAGGCATGACCACGACGATTGCAGGATTAGCCCGCGCGGGCGGCGTCGGCGTCGAGACGGTGCGCTATTATCAGCGCCGCGATCTGATGCCCAAACCAGACGGCGACGGCGGCGTGCGCCGTTATGGAGAGCCAGAGGTCCGCCGCCTGCGCTTCATCCGCGCGGCGCAGGGGGCGGGGTTCACTCTGGACCAGATCGGCGAACTGCTGGCGCTGGACGCCGGTCACGACCACGACCGGGCGCGCGCCCTGGCCCAGGCCCGGATCGCCGATCTGGACGTCAAGATCGCCGAGCTTCAGGCCGCCCGGGCCTCGCTGCAGAAGCTGGCGAAACGCTGCGGCGAGAACCACGCCGGACCCTGTCCGATCCTGACGGCGTTTGAGGGGACGATATAATCGATGCTCAGCCCCCAAGCGTCATTCCGGGGCGTCCTTAGGACGAACCCGGAACCCAGGGGGCGCGCATCCGCCCTCGAATGCGTCCAGTGGTGTGAACGTGGCCCTGGGTTCCGGGTTCTTCGCTCCGCTCCGCCCCGGAATGACGAAGCAAGAGGTCGGGTTCTTGAATGTCGGATTGGACCTAGTGCGCGCCGTTCAGGCGTTCGAACACCGCCTGATAGTCGTTCAGCTCCGCGAACCGCAGCGGCTTGACCCGTTCGACCAGGATCTCGCCGCGCGGCGTGTCGCCCCGCTCGATCAGGCCGATGACTTCCGCCGTATAGTCGGCCAACGGCATGGAGTGGGGATCGTCCGCATGACCCGGCATCAGGTCCGTGGCCACGGCGGGCGGCGCCAGTTCCAGCACCTCGACCGAGGTGTCGGCCAACTGGTGACGCAGCGACTGGCTCCACGAATGGATGGCCGCCTTGGTCGCATTATAGGTCGGCGTCGCCGTCAGGGGGATGAAGGCCAGCCCGGATGTCACGGTCATCACGGTCGATGCTTCCTGCGCCCGCAGGTGCGGCAGCAGGGCGGCGGTCAGGCGGATGGGGCCCAGCAGATTGGTGGTGATGGTGGTCTCGACCGTATCCAGATCGAACGGTTCGGCCTTCAGATCTTCGGCCAGCATGACGCCCGCATTGTTGACGACCACGTTCAGGGCCGGGTGATCCCTGACCACCTGTGCGGCGAAGGCGCGGATGGCGGCGGGGTCGGCGATGTCCAGCGTCGCCCATGCCATGCCGGGATTGGCGGCGGCGACCTCGACCAGCGGGGCTTGGCGGCGGCCGGTGATGATGACCTGATTGCCGCGTACGTGCAGGGCCTCGGCCAGGGCGCGGCCGATGCCGGTGCCGCCGCCGGTGATCAGGATGGTGTTGCCGGTGATGTTCATGATCGGGCTCCGTTTCGAACGCGTGCATTCGCGTTGAAACCCAGTTATGACGGACGCTCTCTTGTGGAAAGTAGGCACTTCAAACTGCCATACTTACCGAATGGAAAGATTAAGCCATGACGGGCTCCGCCGCCGCGAAAATCGCTCATCCTGAAACCGGCCAGACCGCCGACCCGCGCGTCGAGGCCCTGGTCACCGAGGTGATCGGCCGGGTCGCGGACAAATGGACCATGCTGATACTGGAGGTTCTGGCCGAACATGGCGAGACCCGCTTCACCCAACTGGGGCGGCTGGTCGAGGGCGTCAGCCAGAAGATGCTGACCCAGACCCTGCGTCAGATGGAGCGCGACGGTCTGGTCGTCCGCACCGTCCACCCCGTCATCCCGCCCAAGGTCGAATACCGCCTGACCGACCTGGGCTTCACCCTGGCCGAAGCCTTCTGCGGCGTCTGGCTATGGGCCGAAAAGAACATCGACCGCATCGAAACAGCGCGCGCCGAATTCGATGCGCGCAAGGGGTGAGGTCGCCCGAAGCCTGTCTTGACTTATGACAATCGCTGTCGTTTATTTCTGTCATGACAGAAATAAACGACAGGTCGCTGCCTCTGGCCGTTGAGCAGATCGTGCTCCGCTGGGGCGATCTTGGCGGCCAATGGGGAGTGAACCGTTCGGTGGCCCAGATTCAGGCCCTGCTTTATCTGAGCGAAAAGCCGCTGACGGCGGAGGAGATCGCCGTCACCCTGGGCCTCGCACGGTCCAACGTCTCCAACAGTCTCAAAGAGTTGCAGGCCTGGAAACTGATCCACCGGGTTCCGGTTCTGGGCGACAGGCGCGACCACTATCAAGCCGAAACCGATCTTTGGCAGATGGCCACCAAGGTCGCCCAGGGACGCAAGGCGCGCGAGATCGACCCCATGGTCGCCGCCATCAATGACGCCGTGGCGGGCGTTGACGGCCAGGCGTCGGACATCAGCCCGGAGGTCAGGGCGCGCCTGAAGCGGATGCATGTCTTCGTGAACACAGTCGATGACTGGTACCAGCAGATGCTCGACGTCCCGCCTGACACCCTGATGCGGCTGATGCGCATGGGCTCCAAGGTCGTCGGCCTGCTCAAGTTCGTGGGCGTCAAGGACCGCGGCGGCGGGTGAAAATTTGCCCCGTGATTTCTCTTTTTACAGAAACAACAGACAGGAACTGAGGGTGTCATGAGCGAACAAGAGGCATCGACCACCAAGGGTCGTCACCGTCTGCGTCACCGTCTCCTGTCGGGGTTCGCTCTCGCGCTTACCATTGCACTCAGCGCATTCGTGTTGTTCTCGGCCTCGCAGGCGGGGTCGATCTGGTTCGCCAGCATCTGGTTCCTGGCCCTGTTGCCTGCGGTGCTGTGCGCGTTGATCTGTTACATCGGCGACCCGGATCGAACCCGATCTGCGAGCTTCTACTGGCTGGTTCCATTGACGCTCTGTGGCATTGTCTGTCTGGCGTCAGTGTTCGTCCTGCATGAGGGCGTGATCTGCCTGATCATGGTGGCCCCGATCTGGCTGGCCAGCGGTTGGATAGGCGCGTTCCTGATGCGCTCGCAGCGCAATCGTCGCGGGCGGGCGCTCGAAAGCAGCTTCCTGATCATCCCCCTGGTGGCGGCGATCGTCGAAGCGCAGATTCCTGTCCCGCACGAGACGGTCACGCTGACGCGAAGCGTCGTTGTAAGGGCGGCGCCCGAAGACATCTGGCGCTACGCCGTCTCCAGCCGCGACATTGGTGCTGACGAGGGGCGCTGGACCATAACCCACAACATCATCGGGATGCCTCGCCCCAGGGAATCCACCGTGGACGGCGCGGGCGTGGGAACAGTGCGGACGGCCCATTGGGGCGACCACATCAACTTTGAAGAGCGGATCGTGGACTGGCAGCCGGGCCGCAAGCTGGGCTGGGCGTTCAACTTCACCAATAGTTCGGTTCAGGACTATACCGACAAGCATATTTCGCCAGACGGCGTCTTCCTGAAGATCGACTCTGGCGACTACGTCCTGCGTCCGATCTCACCTGACATGACCGAAGTGACCCTGACGACCCGCTACGTGGCCAAGACGCACGTCAATCCTTATGCCAGACTTTGGGGCGAGCTCATGATGGGCGACATTCAGGATAATGTGCTGACGATCATCAAGGACCGGGCCGAACGTGACGCCGCAGTCTCTGGATAGCAGGGTGTGCGGATCTGTATTGGGCAGTGTCTTGGGAGACTGTTGACTAAATCGATTGATGTCGTTCTCTTTTCTGTCTGCTGAAATGAGAAAACGGCGTCAGTCGCCGTCAGCGAACTGTAGCAGGAGCGAAAGTATGAAGATCAGTTTGGCGACCGCCTTTTCACTAACGGCGCTGATCTTTTGCGCGGCGCCGGCGGGGGCTCAGCAGCCGGGGACGGCGGCTTACAACAACGTCTTTCTTCCTGCGCACGGCGTTGGCGACACCAGAAGCAGCGGGAGCGGCGGCGGCCGTTGGGGCGCGGTGGCGGCGGCAGGTGTTGTGTCGGGCGCGTGGGTGAACGCATCTGATCGGCAAGTGGCCGAAGACGGCGCCCTGCAGGATTGCATAGACAACGGCGGGGGCGATGATTGCGCCCTGGTCACCTCATACCAAAGTCCTTGCGTCGCCGTGGCGAGCATCAATTCCGGTGAGAGCTATCCATGGGCTGCGGGGACCACGATGAGCCAGGTCCGATCCATGGTGCGAAGCCGCTGCGCCCGCAGCAATGCGAGCTGTGAAATCATCTATCAGTATTGCGAGCGGTAGGCGGGACGGGACGCGCGGGCGCGGCGGCGACTACTCCGCCACCTTCTCCGTGATGAAGTGCCGACCCTGCCGGTCTTCGATTTCGACGACCCAGAGGTCGGGGTCATAGCCGCGTTGGCGGGCGATGTAGGCGTCCAGTTCGCTTTCGCTCTCGCTGGTCACCGGCTGGATCCACAGGCGGTCGCCGTCCTGACCAAAGGCTTCGGTGTACAGCTTCGCCGTGCGGGTCGAGGTGTCGTAGGCCTTGACGATGACCGATCCGGCGCGGTCGTCGCCCTTCTTGACCACGGTGGCGTAGGCGCCTTCGAGTTGGGCGCGGCGGATCAGGGCGCTGACCCACAGGTCGCTGGAAAGAAGCAATTTGCTAACCCTGCTCGAACACGGAACCCAAACGACGCGCCGCTAGGGTGGAGGCATGAGGATAGGTCTTTCACCCCGGCGAATCCAAGCCCTGATCTGCGCCGTGCTGGCGACGGCGGCGCCGGTCAGCGCCATGGCCGGGGTTTTCGACCCCTATTATGAGCGCAGCTTCGTTCTGGCCGCCAATGAGCGGTGCAGTCTGTTCCAGCCCCAGTTGACCGCCGCCCTGAACGCCGCCGCCTGGCAGGCGCGGGGTGCGGCCCTGCGCGCCGGGGCCAATGACCGCGAGGTCGCCGAGACGGCGGCGCGTGCGCGTGCGCGGGCGGCCTCGACCGCCTGTGAATCCGATGATCTGAAGACCGTCAGCGGCCGGGTCGAAAACGCTTTTGCAGGCCTGTCGCGCACGGCCCGCATGACCTTTCCGGGCGAGCGCGCCAGCTGGAGCGCCGACCGCTCCGCCTATGCCCGCCCGACGTGGCGGCTGATGCAGGCGACCACGACCGGGGCCTCGCCCGTGCGGTTCGGTGTCGTCGGCGGGCTGGATCGGCCCGATC
>NZ_JABAZW010000164.1 GCF_018608325.1 Brevundimonas sp.
GCCTGCCGGGCGTCAGCTCCGACACCTTCGGCGGGGGCGCCAGCCGCCCGGTCATCCGGGGTCAGACCGCACCGCGCGTAAAGGTGCTGAGCGGCGGTTCGGCCCTGCTGGACGCCTCCGAAGTCTCGCCTGACCACGCGGTCGGCGGCGAGACACTGCTGCTGCAGGGGATCGAGATCCTGCGCGGGCCCAGCGCGCTTCTGTACGGCGGCGGCGCCATCGGCGGCGCGGTCAATCTGATCGACCGCAAGATCCCGACCGCCACTCCGCCCAGAGGCGGAGAGGGCGCCGCCGAGGTCCGCATCGGCTCGGCTGATAATGAAGAGGCGGCGGTCGCCGGCCTGACCGCAGGCGGCAACGGCTTCGCCGTCCGCATCGAGGCGGCGCGACGCAAGTCCGACGACTACAAGGTTCCCGACTGGAGCGAGAAGCGGCTGGACGGATCAGCCAACGAGAGCCGCACCGCCACCCTGGGCGCCTCATGGATCGGGTCGCGCGGCTATCTGGGCGTCGCCTACACCCAGCAGAACAGCACCTACGGTCTGCCGGGCCACAGCCATGAGTACGAATCCTGCCACCCGCACGGCACGCACCTGCATTGCGGCGGCCACAGCCATGACCACGACGAGGACGGCCACGACCATGATCATGACCACGAGCACGGCCATGGCCATGCCCCGACGGTTGATCTGGTCAGCCGCCGCACCGACGTGCGCGGCGAACTGCGTGACCCGTTCTCAGGGGTCGAGCGCATCCGTTTCAGCGGCGGCTATACCGACTACGCCCACGATGAACTGGACGACGGCCAGATCACGACCACCTTCTCCAACCGCGGCTATGACGCCCGCGTCGAGGTGCAGCACGCCCCCATCGGCGGCCTGCGCGGCGTGATCGGCGGACAGGTCGCCCGCAGCGACTTCGCCGCCGATGGTCTGGAATCCTTCATCCGCCCCAGCCGCACCGAAACCAGCGCTCTGTTCGTGCTGGAGACGTTCGACGCCGGGGACTGGAGCTTTGAAGGGGCGGTGCGTCAGGAATGGCAGAAGACCGGCGCGCGCGGTGATTTAGCCGTCGCCTCTCGCCCCGACCGCGACTTCCAGCCCTTCTCGGCCTCGATCGGCGCCAACTGGCGGTTCGCCCCGGACTATGTCCTGTCCTTCTCGGCCGCCCGGTCGCAGCGCGCGCCCAATATTCAGGAGCTTTATGCTCGCGGCGTCCACCTGGCGACCAACACCTATGAGCTGGGTTCGGTCGATCTGAGCACGGAAACCGTCGTGTCGCTGGAGGCCGGGATCAAGAAGACGCAAGGCCAGACCACCTTCGGCCTCAGCGCCTATCGCTACGCCTATGACGGCTATATCTACGCGGACACGCTGGACCGGTTCGAGGACTTCCGCCTGATCCGCTACACCCAGCATGACGCCACCTTCACCGGCATAGAGGGCGAGGCGACGCATCGGTTCCGTCCCAATCTGTCGGCGACAGTGTTCGGCGACTATGTCCGCGCCGAACTGGACGATGGCGGCGACCTGCCCCGCATTCCCGCCGGTCGTCTGGGCGCCCGCACAGACCTGATCCAGGGACCGTGGTCGGGATCGGTCGAATATGTGCGGGTGTTCGAACAGGACCGCGTCGCCACCTATGAGACCACGACGCCGGGCTACAATATGATCAACGCCACGGCGGCCTATGACTTCGATCTGGGGCCGACCTCGGCGCAGATCTATGTGCGCGGGACCAATCTGCTGAACGAGCTGGCGTTCAACCACGCCTCCTTCATCAGCGATCTGGCGCCGCTGAGGGGCCGCAACATCGTGCTGGGCGTCCGCGCCCGGTTCTGATCCGCGCCCTTAGCTGCAACGCCCGAACGGGCGGAGACGGACGCCCCGTCTCCGCCCGTTTTCGCGTCGGAAAGCGCCGTGATGCGACATATTGCCAAGCTGATTGAGAACGTTCACAAGATCAGGCTTCATTGGGGGATGATCGACGTTTCATGACCGCAGCCACCACACCTGCCGCCAAGACCCATTACGCCGTTCTGGACGGACTGCGCGGGGTCGCCGCCCTGATCGTGGTGGCGTTTCACCTGTTCGAGGCGCACGGCGGCGGCGATGCGCACCGGCAGATCATCAACCACGGCTATCTGGCGGTGGACTTCTTCTTCCTGCTGTCGGGCTTCGTCATCGCCTACGCCTATGACGACCGCCGGGGGCAGATGTCGGCGGCGGACTTCCTGAAGCGCCGCCTGATCCGCCTTCAACCCATGCTGATCCTGGGCAGCCTCTTGGGCGCGGCCCTGTTCATGTTTCAGGACTATTCGATCTTCCCCAAGCTCCAGTCGACCACCGCCTGGCAGGTGATCGCGGTGCTGGTGCTCAGCGCCCTGATGATCCCCCAGCCCAAGTCGATGGACGTGCGCGGCTGGGGCGAGATCTATTCGCTGAACGGCCCGGCCTGGTCGCTGTTCTATGAATATGTGGCCAACCTGTTCTACGCGCTGGGCCTGCGGAAACTGTCAAACCGGGCGCTGGGCGTGGTGGTGGCGCTGGCCGGTCTGGCCCTGATCCATCTGGCGATGTTCGGCGGGCGAGGCGACCTGATCGGCGGCTGGGCGCTGGATGCCGACGGCATACGTATCGGCCTGACGCGCGTGCTGTTCCCCTTCTGCGCAGGGGTTCTGTTGTTCCGGCTAGGGCGACGAATTCGCATCAATCACGCCTTTGCGGTCGCCAGCCTGCTGCTGGTCGTCGGCCTGTCCCTGCCCCGTTTCGACGGAGCGGATCAGTTGTGGCTCAACGGCCTGTACGAAGCCCTGTGCGTGATCCTGCTGTTCCCGCTGATCGTGGCCATCGGCGCGGGCGACAAACAGGTTGACGGCGTGTCGGTGCGGATCGCGCGGTTCTTCGGCGACCTGTCCTATCCGATCTACATCACCCACTATCCGCTGATCTACATCTACACCGGCTGGGTCGTGGACAAGAAGCCGTCGCTGGCGCTGGGCGCGCTGGTCGGCGTGGGCGTTTTCGTCGGATCGGTTCTGATCGCCTGGCTCAGCCTGAAACTGTTCGACGCGCCGGTGCGGCGCTGGCTTGCCCAGCGCTTCCTGGGCCGCCCCGTCGCCGCGAAAATCTGAAGGCCGGTCAGGCCTCCAGCATCTCCACCGTCAGATTGCCGTTTGTATAGACGCAGATTTCGGCGGCGATCTTCATGGCCTTGCGGGCGATAGCCTCGGCGTCGAGGTCCGTGTCGTCGCTCAGGGCGCGGGCGGCGGCCAGGGCGTAGTTGCCGCCTGATCCCACGGCGGCGACGCCGTATTCCGGCTCCAGCACGTCGCCGACGCCGGTGACGGTGAAGATGGACGACTTGTCCGCCACCAGCAGCATGGCCTCCAGACGGCGCAGATAACGGTCGGTGCGCCAGTCCTTGGCCAGATCGACACAGGCCCGCGCCAGTTGATCGGGATACTGCTCCAGCTTGGCCTCCAACCGCTCGATCAGGGTCAGGGCGTCAGCCGTCGCGCCAGCAAAGCCCGCCAGCACCTTGCCGCCCGCCAGGGTCCGCACCTTGCGCGCCGAACCCTTGACGATGGTCGGCCCCATCGAAACCTGACCGTCGCCGGCGATGACGGTGCGGCCATTCTTGCGCACCGCCAGGATGGTGGTGCCGTGCCAGTCGGGAAAGTTGGAAGCGTTCGATTGGGTCATGTCCGCCAGATGGCCCGCCCAAGCCCAGGCATCAAGTCCGTGGATAGAGGCCGCCACCCGAAAGCCGTCCGCCGTCTTTGCGCCTCAATTTCGCATAACAGCGTCTCAGTTTAACCCTATTCTTGAGTAAAACGTGGCAAATACCGTCACTGTTAACGATCACAGAGGGTGTTAAATTGCTGTTCCGCGTTGTTTTTGTAAGCGAACTGGTCGCCGACGCAGGACAGACCACCCGCTCCGTCGCCGAAATCCTTGGCGCCTGCCAGCGCAATAACCAGCGCGACGAGATCACCAGCGCCCTGATCTTTCACCGGGGCGAGGCCGCCCAGATGATCGAGGGCAAACGCGTCGACATTGACCGGCTGTTGGCCCGCGTGTCGCGCGACCCCCGGCACCGGAACCTGCGGGTGCTGCACGACCGGCCCGTGCTGAAACGCCAGACCGCCAGCCCGGTTCGCCTCAACGCCCTCAGCCGGGACCAGGCCCAGACCCTGCTGCAAGACCGCCGCCTCAGCCACCTGTCCGCCGACGGCCTGCAACGCCTGCTGATGTGCGACCATCTGACCCTGGCGGCCTGACGCCCAGCGACCTGACGTCGCACAGTCGTATTCCGTTAATGATACATCTCTAGGGCAGGGTCGTCCGCCTGTTGGCGCTCAAGCGTACGAGTACCCATGAGTTTGTTTCGCCTCGTTTTCGCCAGCAACGCCGTGGGCGCTGCGGCTGAAGGCCTTTTGCCGTTGATCGACATCATCGGCGTGTCCAATGCGAACAATCGACGCGATCACGTCACCAGCGCCCTGTTGCGGCATGACGGTCGGTTTTTTCAGGTCATGGAGGGGGCGCGGGTCGATCTGGATCGGACGCTGAACAGAATCCGCGCCGACCGACGTCACGACGATCTACGCATCCTTTCAGACCGCGCCGTCGATGCGCGCCTGTTCACTGACTGCGCCATGGCCCGGATCGATGCGACGCCCGCCCTGGAGCGGCTGATCTGCGCCGGACTGGCGCCCCAAAAGACCGGACTGATGCTTGAGCAGCTGATGGCCGAGGCGCATCGGGTCGCAAGCCCTATCGCCTGACGCGCGCCCTCGCTTCCCGGGCCCGGCGTCGCTAGATGAGGGGCATGGTTTTCTCGCAAGACGAAGTCGAACGCTACGCCCGCCATCTGGTCCTGTCCGAGATCGGCGGGCCGGGGCAGCAGGCGC